>JAFTPN010000026.1 GCA_017463245.1 Clostridia bacterium | reverse complement strand
TTCACGCCCATGTTGCAGCCGTCGGTCATCAGGTCGGCGATGGTCTGGTCGCTGTTGTCAATCATCAGCATGGCGTTGGTTTTCATCCAGGACATACCCTTGGCCATGGGATTGGGTTCCTTGCCGTCATCCTTGTAGCGAGCCAACAGCTGCTGAATCTCCCGGTCAAGCTCGTCATGTTGATGGCGGCTTTCCACCAGCACCTGCCGGAATTCCCTGGACTCAATCCTGTCCACCACTTCCTCAATGGCCTCCACGCCCATCTTGACGCCCGCGTCGCATTCCCGCAAAAGCCGGATGGTATCCTGTTCGATCATGGCATGATCCTCCTTTTTTGATGATTATTCTGTCCCGATCAAAGAGAAATATCCGCTGACAATGGAAGGCGTAGCTTGTTGCATTGTTCATCACGGTACTGTATAATAGGCTCAACCAATTCGTTCAAACATTAGGAGAAAAAACATGACGACTGATTTGACCCGCTATGTCAATCTGCGCTACGGCGTGGATAACGAAGGCAACACCGTCATCGGCCCCCAGCGGCCCAATGCGTCCGTGAACCCTGCCCCTGACACCCAGGGCGGCGGCCATTCCGGATACTTTTCCGGCAACGACATCCGGGGCTTTTCCCAGATTCATGCCAGCGGTACGGGCTATGGCAAGTATGGCCAGTTCCTGCTGTCGCCGCAGATCGGGCTGAATACCAGCTTCACCGGGCATGATTCTGCGGTGGAGGATGAGTGCGCTTCCTGCTGCGAATACAGCGTGCTGCTGAAGCGTTACGGCATCCGTTGCGCCGTGACTCCGGCTGAACACGCATCCATCTATCGCTTCACTTATCCTGCGTCAAAGGATGCCAGCCTGCTCATCGACCTGGCGCACAGCGTGCCGCTGCTGGCGAATATCGTCAACACCGAAAGCGGCATTTCTGCATCCAAGGTGGTGCTGCACACGGAGATCAACCCGGAGGGCTATCCCGTTTTCAGCGGCTCCGGTGTGTATGAGGGCGGCTTCGGCGGAGCCCACGGGTTGCACTTTTACGCCGTGATGAGGAAGTGCCCTGCCGTCATGGGCACATATGATGCGGATGGTCTGCATGAGGGCGAAACCGGTTTTGCAAAAGAAACCCTGCGCTCCCGGGACGAGAGCGTGGGCGGCTTCATGCGCTTTGAAAACGCCGAAAATGAAGACGTGTATGTGAAGATCGGCGTGTCCTTCACCAGCATTGAGAAGGCAAAGCTGTGGCTGGAACAGGAGATTCCGGATTGGGATTACGAGGCCATCCGCGAAGAAACCAAGGCTCTGTGGAACAAGGAATTGCAGAAGATCCGGATCAGCGGTGATCATGTGACGGAAGTGGATAAGATGAAGCACTACACCGCCATCTACCACGCCATGTGTATGCCCCGCGACCGCAGCGGCGATATTCCCGGCTACGGTGACGACGTGCCGATGATCGACGACCATTACGCCATCTGGGACACCTGGCGCACCCTCTACCCCCTGTACACGCTGATCAAGCCGGACATGGTGACCAAGACGGTGAACAGCTTCATTGCCCGTCACGCCAGAACCGACTATGTCCGGGACACCTATGTGGCCGGGGTGGACATGAACCCCCAGCAGGGCGGCGACGACATCGACAATGTGATTTGCGACGCCTATGTGAAGGGCGTACCCGGCGTGGACTGGCACAAGGCATACCAAGTGGTCAAGAACCATGCGGACAACTACCGCATCGGCTGGTATAGCTATGCGCCGCCGGAGGCTGATGCTCAAGCTCCGTATTACCGGCTGGGCTACATCCCGGATGATCACGCTATTCCCGGCACGGAGTACGGCCAGATGGCCTGCTCCTACACGCTGGAGCAAGCCTACAACGACCATTGCGCAGCCACCATGGCGAAGGATTTAGGCACCAAAGAAGATTACGAGGCCTACACCCAGCGCAGCCGCAACTGGCAGAACCTATGGAATCCCGATGCGAAGTACAAGGAGTTCAGCGGCTTCATCTGCCCCCGGAATTCCGATGGCACATGGGTGGAGATCGACCCCGGCCAGCACTGGGGTTCCTGGGTGAAGCACTTCTATGAGGCCACCGCCTACAACTACTCCTTCTTCGTGCCTCACGATGTACCCACGCTGATTGAGAAGTGCGGCGGGGAGGATGCCTTCATCCGCCGCCTGGTGCATGGCATTGAAACCGGCCTTGTGGACTACGGCAACGAGCCTGCATTCCTGGCTTCCTACCTCTTTGCTTACACCAAGAAGCCCTGGCTCATCACCGACAGCATCGACAAGCTGCGGGATCTGTTCACCATGGACGGCCCGCCCGGCAACGATGACTCCGGCGCCATGAGCAGCTGGTACATCTTCTCCTCCGTGGGCTTCTTCCCCAATGCGGGGCAGAACCTGTATTACCTCACCAGCCCCCGGTATGACGAAACGGTCATCACCATGCCCGGCGGGAAGGAGATCGTCATCCGAGCTAACAACCTGTCTGCAGAGAATAAATACATTCAGGCCGTTCGCATCAACGGGCAGGAGTGGCACAGCACCATGTTCACTCACGAAATGATCCGGGACGGAGCGGTGATCGAGTTTGATATGGGATCAACAGCCGTGGACTACACCAAGGGAGCACGATAAGCGGCGCGGCTATTGCGATTCAAGGGGTTATTTTGTATGCTAACAGCAAATGCGCAGGGGAACTTCCAGATGGTTTGACCAACGAACAGCTGAAATCCATCTGTTTCGGCGCGCTGCACTTCAAGGAAACGGAAGGCGGCTATCCGCAGGCGTTCCACACCGACAGCCAGATGGCGTATTTCCTGGATAACCTGCACCCCAACTGCCCGGGCATGGAGCTGTATGGCAGAAACCTGGTGGATTTCATCAGGAAAGTTGGCTTCTGAGCAGACGGATACATGACGAAAAGCAGAGCCGATGCGAGGGCATCGGCTCTGCTTTGCTGTTTTGGCAATTCCTTGACTGGTGCCGCGGACAGGCAAAAAGCTGGCATGGCGGACATAGGCTCATCTGAAACGGTCTGCCCGGCAGAGCGAACGACAAGGAGGAATGCCCATGCTGCAAATGCTTTTGATGATGCTGCAGGAATGCCTGTTTTTCCTGGGCTACGTTACCGGCAAGTCGGAATTTCCCCAGCCCCTGTCCCGCGGGGAGGAAGCGGAGCACATCCGGCGCATGGAACAGGGCGACGAGAGCGCCCGCCAGGAGCTCATCACCCACAACCTGCGCCTGGTGAGCCACATCGCCCGCAAATACCAGGTGCCGGGCTACGGTCAGGACGACCTGATCTCCATCGGTGTGATCGGGCTGATCAAGGCGGTGAACAGCTTCAAGTCTGCTGCGGGGACATCGCTGGGGACGTATGCGGCGCGGTGTATTGAGAATGAGATCCTCATGACTCTCCGCGCCTCCCGCAAGCGGCAGCGGGATGTGTCGCTGTCGGATCCCATTGGCACGGATGGCGAGGGAAATGACATCACCTTCATGGATATCCTTGGCACCGACCAGGATGAACTGGAGGAGACGGTCATGCGCCGGGTGACGCTGGAGAAGGTGCACCGGGTGCTGGCGCTGCTGCCCAGCCGCGAGCGCCTGGTGCTGGAGCTGCGCTACGGCCTGGCCGACGGCAAAATGCATCCCCAGCACGAGATCGCATCCATGCTGGGGATTTCGAGGAGTTATGTATAGCACCGCCATTATTGTAAACGATGCCCGAAGACTTGGGAAAAGTCTTCGGGCATTGGTGTTTTTCAAGACAAAACTGCGGCCATTCATCAGGCGTTTTGCCCCGGTGGACAACCTCTGTGCAAAATGCGCAGAAGTGAACAGAAACCCATTCCCTTAAAATCGTGCCCGAAATAAGGGAAAGCACGTGGATGAAAGGGCATTTGATTCGGACAACATCAAAAAGGAGAATAAAATGAAAAGACGTACGCACATTCAACTGACACCCTACGAAGATCTCTTTTCCACCGAAGAACAGCGGCAGGACTTTCACCGGGAGAAGGTGATGGACATTCCGCTTAACGAACTCCACCCCTTCAAGGATCACCCCTTCAAAGTGCAGGACGATGACCGCATGACCGATACAGCCCGCAGCGTTCAGGAGCGTGGTGTGCTGGTGCCGGCCATTGCCCGTCCAAGACCTGACGGCGGCTATGAGCTGATCTCTGGCCATCGCCGCAAGCGAGCCTGTGAACTGGCTGGGCTGGACACCATGCCGGTGATCGTTCGGGAGATGGACGACAATGCCGCTGTACTGGTGATGGTGGACAGCAACATCCAGCGAGAGAACATTCTGCCCAGCGAAAGGGCTTTTGCCTACAAAATGAAGTTGGAGGCGTTGAAAAGGCAGGGTAGTCGGACAGATTTAACTTGTGTTCAAGTTGGACACAAGTTAAAGGCTCGAGATATTCTTGCCCACGAGGCTGGGGAAAGTAGTGGGCAAATCCAACGCTACATCCGCCTGACCTACCTGATTCCTAAACTGCTGAACATGGTAGACGAAAAGAAGATCGCTTTCAATCCGGCGGTGGAGCTGTCCTACCTGAAGCAGGAGGAACAAGCCCAACTCCTGGACGCCATGGACAGTGAACAGGCTACGCCCTCCCTGTCCCAAGCGCAGCGGCTGAAGCGATTCAGCCAGGAGGACAAGCTCTCTCCGGCTGTGATGAGCGCCATTCTGTCCGAGAAAAAGAAGACGGAGCAGGAGCAAGTGTCCTTCTCTGCCGAAGCCCTGCGCAAGTATTTCCCCAAGTCCTACACACCCCAGCAGATGGAAACCGTCATCTTCCGGCTACTGGATACTTGGCAACGCAAGCGTCAACAGCAACAAGAACGATAATTGAAAGGAGCATCACAATGCCTGTTTATCGTAGCAACAATCCCCGGAAATCCTTCCTGAGTATGAGCAATCACTCCACCCGGAATAAGGAACTTTCCCTGAGAGTCAAGGGTCTCATGGCCGTCCAGATGGATCTTCCGCCCAACTGGCGGTTTTCCGTGGCTGGGCTCAGCAAGATCATGCCGGATGGTCCCGATGCTATCCGTACCACCATGCGAGAACTGGAAAGCAAGGGCTATCTGGAACGCATCCGCAAAACCGGTGCAAACGGCAGATCCTATGTGAAGTACAACATCTACGAGATGCCGAAGGAAACCATGTTGTTTCATCAAGGAAAGAATAATCTAATCGTATCGAATCAAAAAGGGAAACGGAGCTTTTCCACAGGGGGTAAGCTCCGTTTCCCTTTGCGTTACGGTTGGGTTAATCAGGCTTCTTCATCACAGCCAGGATGCCTGCGAAAGTCAGCACCGAGCCAATGCCCATGTTGGCCATGCCCAGGGCATTGACCAGCGCAGAGGCCGGCAGGAGCATGGGCAGGGCGTTGATCACCAGCGTGCCCGTCAGCGGATTGAACATCGCAGCCCAGCGGGGCAGGCAGGTTTTGCCGCGAACCACTGCCACGAACAGGGCGATGGTCATAGCGTAATAGATGGGCATGAATACTGCGCAGATGGGCAGCACCAGCCAGAGGGTGAAATCCCACAGCGGTTGGGGGATACCGCCTGCAGAGAAATCCACCATGCGGCACAGGAACATC
>JAFTPN010000025.1 GCA_017463245.1 Clostridia bacterium | reverse complement strand
GGCATAGGCCATCAGCTCCTCCAGCGTCTGAAAGTGCCGATAGATTGCCGAAGGTGCCGTGCCTAAAATACCAGCGATTTTGCGGGCGCTGACGTTTTCTTCTCCGTACTCTTTGATCAGCTGGGCAGCAGCCAGAATATACTTACGGCGGGGATCGGGATGACTCATTGGTATCAACTCATTCCTTCGTATTGCGGGATCATACATCCGTGACTGCATTATACATATTTTTTCTGTTTCCCGCAACCTGTCCCCGTTACCGCGCCTTTCCGATATATTCGCTTTTCAGATCAAACAGATGGTTCATCGGCCCGCTGCCCTTGCCCAGGTCGAGCATGGCTCCCAGCGCGCCGGAGATATACGCCTTCGCCCGTTTAACGGCGCTCGACAATTCCATGCCACAGGACAGATTGGATGCAATGGCGCTGGACAACGTACAGCCGGTTCCGTGGGTGTTGGGATTGTTGATGCGCCTGCCACGGAACCATTGGATTTCACCATTGCGGCAAAGCAGATCGTTGGCGTTGTTCAGGTCGTGGCCGCCCTTGAGCAGCACGGCGCAGGAGAAGGTCTTCTCCATGTGCTTTGCTGCCGTTACCATATCCTCGGCGGAGGTGATCCTCATGCCGGAAAGCACCTCAGCCTCAGGTATGTTGGGCGTGACCAGTTCAGCCAGGGGCAGCAGCTCACGCTTCAGCGTGTCCAGGGCATCGTCCTGCATGAGCTTGGAGCCGGAGGTAGCCACCATCACGGGATCGACCACGATATGCTTGGCGTGGTACTGCTTCAGCTTTCGGGCGATGACGCGGATCAGCGCAGCGTTGGCCATCATGCCGATTTTGATTGCATCGGGGAAGATGTCCGTGAACACAGCGTCCAGCTGATCGGCCAGAAAGTCCGGCGTGGCCTCCAGGATGCTGATCACGCCCATGGTGTTCTGGGCTGTCAGCGCGGTGATGGCCGACATGGCGTAGACCCCGTGGGCAGACATGGTTTTTATGTCTGCCTGAATCCCTGCGCCGCCGCTGCAATCGCTGCCAGCGATGGATAAGGCCGTTCTCATGGGTGCTTACCTCCTTTTGAAACATTATTGAAGCTTGCCTGCCATGCGGGTCATGGTGCCATTCTTTTGCAGGGCGAAGATGATGGCACCGGCAATGATGGAGCCAACCACGGTGGAGATCAGGAAGGGGACCACATAGGCATAGAAAGCCACATTACTGCTGGACACGCCCATGAACGCGATGGCAATGGGATACGCCAGCAGACCGCCGATGACGCCCGTGCCGAAGACTTCGCCCACCAGCGTGGGCAGCAGCTTTTTGGAATACTTCCACACAAGGCCGCACAGGAATGCGCCGCACATGCTGCCCGGGAAAGCCAGCAGGCTGCCCAGACCCAGCAGGTTGCGGATCAGCGCTGCCAGGAAACCTGCGCCCAGACCATACCACGGCCCCAGCAGCACGCCGCAGATCACATTCACCATGTGCTGCACGGGAGAGCATTTGCTGCCGAACACCGGGAAGGAAAACAGGCTGCCCACCACGGCAATGGCCACCAGGATGGCGGCCAGCGTCAGCCGCAGGGTACGATTTCGATTCATTTGAGATTCCTCCTTTGCACTTTTGCTGAAAACAGCATGACGAATCCGTCTGCTGGTCGGTCGAGACTTACTGGTCTCCTCTCACGCCGGAACACGGCTTCCCATCGCTGTTTTCACGTCACCGGGCGCTCCCCCGCTGACGGCGTGCCTCCCTTCGGAAAAATTCTCAAATGCATTTCGCATGATGAGTCACTTGATGATCTGCTCCACCAAACCGCGCAGCTCGCGGCACTCCGCTGTGATGTTCTCCGCGGCGAAAATGCCGGATACCACTGCTGCACCGGCAATGCCTATGCCGGTCAGCTCCAGGATGTTCCCCTTATGGATGCCGCCGATGGCCACCACGGGGATCTCCACCGACTGGCAGATGGTGCGCAGGGTGCCCATGCTCATAGACTTGGCGTTGAGCTTGGTAGCCGAGCCGAATACCGCGCCGCTGCCCAGATAATCCGCCCCGGCCTCCTGCGCCCGCTGTGCCTGCTCCACCGTTTTGGCGGTCACGCCCACGACCATCTCCGAACCGAGGATGCTGCGCACAGCGGCGGCTTCCATGTCGCTTTGCCCCACATGAACGCCGTCCGCACCGCTGCGGCGGGCAATGTCGATGTTGTCGTTGATCAGCAGCGGCACGCCGTAGCGGTGGCAGAGCTTCGTCAGGTCGATGGCTTCTTGCAGAAAGGCGGCTTCGTCCAGTTCTTTTTCCCGCAGCTGCACCAGCGTCGCGCCGCCGATGAGGGCTTCCTCCACCTGCTCGTGCAGGGTGCGCCCCCGCAGCCAGCTGCGGTCTGTCACGGCGTACAGGCGCAGCATATCAGCAGTCAGTTTCATAGTTGGCTCCTTCCTCCAATATCTCCGGGGTCAGGTGATAGATAGCGTCAAGAATGTAATTGCGGTAGCTGGCGTTGCCGTCCGGCGGTGTCAGGCGGCGGTGAGCGATCTCCCCGCACAGCCCCATGGCGCAGACAGCCGCCAGCGCTGCTTGCAGCGGCTGGTTTGGATTAGCGGCGATATACGCCCCCACCAGCGCAGACAGCTGGCATCCTGCACCGGTAACGGAGCGCATCATGGGATGCCCATTGCGCACCCGGTGGAGCGTATGGCCGTCCGTTACCATATCCGTATCGCCTGTCACGATAACCATTGCTCCGGTCTCCTGGGCAAGCTGACGGGCGTTGGCTTCGGTGGCGTCGTTCTGCTCGTCAGCATCCACACCACGGTGGGCTACCGTGCCACATACCAGCGTGGCGATCTCCGTGGCGTTGCCCCGGATCGCCGCAAAGCGCACCTGCTCCAGCAACTGCCGGGCTGCCTCCTGCCGCAGGGCTGAACTGCCCACGCCCACGGGATCAAGCACCGCCGGATGCCCAAGGCGGTTGGCTTCCCTTCCGGCAATCAGTAAGGCTTCCAGCTTTCGCGGGTTGGGTATGCCCATGTTCAGTACCAGCCCATCGCACATGGTTGTGACTTCCGCCACTTCCTCCGGATCATCCGCCATGATGGCCGATGCACCGCAGCCCAGCAGCAGATTGGCGCAGTCGTTGGCTGACACATAATTGGTGATGCAATGAATGAGCGGCTTTTTCAGCCGGTTCTGCCGAATTATTTCTGCAAGCATTCTGTCCTCCAACAAAAATAAGCGCTCCCTTGAAGGGAACGCTCATGCACAGCTCCCTTCGGCGGCATTATCCGCATCAGGTTAAAGGGTCGAAGGTGATTCCTTCCTCTCAGCCTGTCAGCACAAGCTCCCCTGCAGGAATATAAAAATCGGAGCACCACCTGATGGTGATACTCCGCATGAAGCACAATTTGCGCATCTTCCTACGGCGGCATTACCCGCATCAGGTTAAAGGGTCGAAGGTGGTTCCTTCCTCTCAGCCTGTCCATACAAGCTCCCCTGTGAGTAACAGTATAGCATTTCGTGTGATTGATGTCAATGGATTCGTTCGGATGCTCTTTGGCGTTATTCAGGCTTCTTCATCACCGCCAGGATGCCTGCGAAGGTCAGCACCGAGCCAATGCCCATGTTGGCCATGCCCAGGGCATTGACCAGCGCGGAGACCGGCAGGAGCATGGGTAGGGCGTTGATCACCAGCGTGCCCGTCAGCGGATTGAACACTGCAGCCCAGCGGGGCAGGCAGGTTTTGCCGCGAACCACCGCCACGAACAGGGCGATGGTCATAGCGTAATAGATGGGCATGAATACTGCGCAGATGGGCAGCACCAGCCAGAGGGTGAAATCCCACAGCGGTTGGGGGATACCGCCTGCAGAGAAATCCACCATGCGGCACAGGAACATC
>JAFTPN010000024.1 GCA_017463245.1 Clostridia bacterium | reverse complement strand
GCCTACTACATCCTGCCCAATTACGCGGACTTTCCGCCCGCCCTGTACTTCGCCTTCAACGAGCGCAGCAACTGCTTCTTCCAGGGCAACGAGGCGCTGCTAAACGCCTATCTGGCCGTACCCAAGCGGTTCATCATCGTCAGCAACCAGCCCACGCCCGCCTTCGACGCCCTGCCCCAGTATCACACCGCCGAAGGCACCACGCCAAAGCTGCTCTACCTGCCGCCCCGCCGCTACTGCCACAGCAGCATCAACGGCACCATGATGGAGGCAGAAGAGGCGCAGGAGCTGCTGCGGAAGTTCATTCACGAGTAAAACGAAACGCTATGCCGTAAAAGCATAGCGTTTCGTTTTATTCCACGGTGCTGATATACAGCGCATCCCCCTGGTCGCCCAGGAATGTCAGCTGTCCGTGATCATTCACAGCAATTATACCGCCGTCCAATACCAGGTGCTTCAGCATACCGATGGCTCCGTCCGCCTTGATCTCCACCGCGTAGGCTTGGCCTTCGCTCAGGACGGATATCACATAGCAGCTTTCCTTGCCCACTGCCACGCGGTAGAAGGTATACCAGCCTCCGCTGACCTCCGGGTACGCCATCTGCCATTGCCGTGTGCCATCGGCCGCATAGCACAGGATCGCACCTTGCTGGTTGATCAAACAGCCATATTCATCCCGGTCACCCACACTGCCCACCAGATAGACATATCCGTTCAGCACAGCCAGGTCGTTGGTGTAAAAGGAAGCAGGCAGCTCCGCCGTCCAAAGCGCTTCACCCGTCTGATCAAGGCAGATCAGCTGCGCCTTGGCCATCAGCGTACCGGCCATGCCTGTCTTTGCCTGCAGGTAGTAGTTTTCACCATCGGTGGTTGCCTTCGATTCGGTGGCATACCACGGTGCGCCCGGCTCTTTGGTAAAGGGGATATTCTTCTCAAATATCACTTGCCCATCGGAAGCGATCTCCGTCAGGTAAAAGCTGCCTTTGCTCTCCCCATCGTCCGTCGCACCCAGCACCAGCATTCCCCGCTGGGTCGGGCGCATTTCGTTGATGATCACATCCTTCGGCAGGGTATTCCGCGCAATCTCTTTCCGGCTCTGGTCAAAGATGATCACCTCGCCGCGGAAATTGGTTAGATCCTTGTAACCCACCAGCGTTTTTTCATCAACACGGTTCAAGCAATGGATCCACGGATCCTTGCTTTTGATGGACTGGATGTGCCATTCATCCACCACCTGCCCATCTGCATTGAAGCACACAAGCGCTCTACTGGTGGAGCCGTCCAGGAAATCGAACCAAATCTCGTCGTCGGAAAGATAGAACGCATTGTTCAACAACCGATTTTGATAATCCTGATAGGTGAAGGTGATCGTGCTGACCTCGCCCTCCATCACCGTTTCGGCGTTTGCGCCACAGCAAACAAGCAGGCACAGCAGCATTGCAACCAGCATCCGTTTCATAGGCAGTCCTCCTCTTTGGTGTTTCACCTATACAGACGAAGCATAAAGGCAAAATGGACACATTTTTTTTGCATAAATTTTTAATCCCTGGAACATTTTTCCGCGTCAATGGCCAGCACCAGCATCAGCACCCGCAGCGCATCGGCGGGGTTCACCACGTCGATCACGTAGGTGTCCGTCCAGTTCATCAGCTCCTTGCTGACCGTGGCCACCCTGGCGCCAGAGCCATCCTGAATGGTGTAGTCCCACTCAAACCAGTCGCCGTCCACCTGCCAGCCGTTGCAGTCGATGGTGAACTTGGGCTTGAAGAAGGTGAACTCCTTCTTGATGCAGCCAATGCACGCATCGCCCTGGTACATCTCAAACTTGGGCAGGAAGGTCAGCACCTGCTCCTGCACCGTGCCGACCTCGCTGCCGCTGGCGTCGAAAATCTTCAGCTTATGCCCCCAGGCCAGCTGACCCTTCACGGTGTAGGCCACGTCGCCGCTTTCATCGTAGATATCATAGCTGTCCAACCAGGAAAAGAACCTCTGCTTGAAAAGCAATCTCATTTGTATTTCCTCCTCTTAGTCCCTATCCCTCGACCGTGCGATCAGCACCAGCCGCAGCAGCGAAAGCAGGCTGGTCACCGCCGCCGCCACATAGGTCAGCGCCGCCGCGTTCAGCACGGCCTTCACGCCGCTGCGCTCGCTCTCGGTCACATAGCCGCCCTCGGTAAGCATCCGGATGGCGCGGTTGCTGGCATCGAACTCCACCGGCAAGGTGATCAACGAAAATACCACCGACAGGCTGAACAGCGCGATGCCGATGTACACCAGCGGCTGCCAGGAGAAGATCAGCCCCAGCAGAAACAGCGGCGTGGATGCCCGGGAGCCGATGTTCACCACCGGTACCGCCGCCGTGCGCAGCTTCAGGGGCGCATAGCCGTCCAGCTTCTGCATGGCATGGCCTGCCTCGTGGGCCGCGATGCCCAGCGCCGCCACGCTGCCGGAGCCATACACGCCCTCGGAGAGGTTCAGCACTTCCCTGCCGGGATCGTAGTGATCCGTCAGCTGGCCGCTGACCCGCCCCACGCTCACCGCATGGTTGCCGTTGCGGCGCAGCAGCTCCGCCACCACCTCGCTGGCCGGTCGGCCCAGCCGCGTACCCACGCGGGAGTATTCATTGTAGGCGCTGCTCACCTTGTGCTGCGCCCAGATGCCCAGCAGCAGGCCAGGGATGATCAACAGATAAGTCCAATCGAAATAAAACATAGCAGCCTCCTTTGGATTAGCTTAACCGCGAAACGGTTGCTGTATGCCACCAGGATGATTGTAGCATTCTTTGCCCTAAACGACAACACCAACCGGCTGAATTGTCGTTCTATATGTTCAAGAGCAAATCTGCCTGGTCGCAAACATCTACTTTTCCCGCGTGCAACAAAAAAGAAGCACCTCTGCTGAGATGCTTCAGATGGAATCCGGCAGCGACCTATCCTCCCGGGCCGTGTCCAGCCAAGTACTTTCGGCACTGAAGGGCTTAACTTCTGTGTTCGGGATGGGAACAGGTGGGACCCCTTCGTCATTGCCACCGGAAATGGTGAGCTATTCAATTTCCTTCGAACTGTCCTCTCGCGGAGCACTCTCCGCTTTTGCACTCGTTCGTCGGATATGGCTGCGGGCACTGCCCGCCTGCACCTTGACAACTGCACAAGATCTGATTCATCGACTGACCGTTTTCCAATTAGTCTCTTTGTTTCGGGAAGTCACTTTCGTTCCTTCCTCAGGACTTTGCGTTAAATCAAGCCCTCGACCTATTAGTATCACCAAGCTGCATGTGTTACCACACTTCCACCGATGACCTATCTACCTGGTAGTC
>JAFTPN010000023.1 GCA_017463245.1 Clostridia bacterium | reverse complement strand
CGTGACCCCTGCAAAGAGAAAACCCACCCGGCCATCGCCGAATGGGTTTCGAAAGGGACGAAGTCCCTTCGCGGGATTCCCAAGGGCAGAGCCCTTGGGCGGAGTCCAGAGGCAGAGCCTCTGGTCACTTCGCCTTGCGCTCGGAGTCGCAGTAGATGCAGCGGTAGATCTGGCGGGATTTGTCGGCGAGGCGGAAGATCTGGTCGAGGCCGGGCTCCACGGAGGTGATGCAGCGGGGGTTTTTGCAGCGGATCACATTGGTGAGGCGCTCGGGCAGCTCCAGGTGCTTCTTTTCCACGATGACGCCGTCCTCGATGACGTTCACGGTGATGCCGGGATCGATGTAGCCAAGGACGTTCAGGTCGATGGTGATCTCCTCGTCGATTTTGATGATGTCCTTGCGCCCCATGGCGTTGGACTTGACGTTTTTGATGATGGCCACGCAGCACTCCAGCTCGTCCAGGTGCAGGAGCTTGTAGATATCCATGCTGCGGCCAGCCTTGATGTGATCCAGCACGATGCCGCGCTTGATAGAATCAATATTCATCTTATGCCTCCAGAAGGGTCTTGATCAGCGCCATGCGGACAAAGCGGCCATTGCGCACCTGCTTGAAGTACACGGCGCGGGGGTCGTCGTCCACCTTGACGGAGATCTCGTTCACGCGGGGCAGGGGATGCATGATGCTCAGGTCAGCCTTGGCGGTGCGCAGCTTCTCGGGGTCGAGAATGTAGGTGTCCTTCAGGCGGATATAGTCGGCCTCGTTGAAGAAGCGCTCGCGCTGCACGCGGGTCATGTACAGCACGTCCAGCTTGGGCATGGCCTCCTCCATGGTCTCCACCTCGGTGAAGGGGATGCCGCGGTCGCTGAGGTTCTGGGTGATGTAGGCAGGCACCTTCAATTCCGGCGGGGAGATCAGCACAAACTCGATGCCCTCGTAGCGGCTCGTGGCGCCGATGAGGCTGTGCACCGTGCGGCCAAACTTCAGGTCGCCGCACAGACCCACCACCATGTTGGTGAGGCGACCCTTTTCGCGACGAATGGTCATCAGGTCGGTGAGGGTCTGGGTGGGGTGGTTGTGGCCGCCGTCGCCAGCGTTGATGATCGGCACCGTGGTGCGGAAGCTGCCAGCCATGGGCGCGCCCTCCTTGGGGTGGCGCATGGCGATGATGTCCGCATAGCAGCCCACGGTGCGGATGGTATCGGTGAGGCTCTCGCCCTTGGCGGCGGAAGAGCTATCGGCAGAGGAGAAGCCCAGCACGGAGCCGCCCAGGCTCAGCATAGCCGACTCGAAGGAGAGGCGGGTGCGGGTGGAAGGCTCGAAGAACAGGGTGGCCAGGATCTTGCCCTTGAGGCAGTCGCTGTAGGCGGCGGGATCGGCAATCATCTTGTCGCCCAGATCCAGAATGGCCTCGATCTCCTGAACGGAGAAATCGGTGATGTCAATGAGATGACGCATAGGCGCTCCTTTCAGTCGCGCGAATTCGGAATTCGGAATGCGTAATGCGGAATTGAGTTTGCAGTTCCCAGATGTTCTGGCAAAGCACAAGGCCACATGAAATTCCGAATTCCGAATTCAGCATTCCGAATTAGTTCTTAGCACCGTTCACGGCCAGGTAATTCTTGATGCGCTGCACGTTCTCGGCGTTCTTTTCGTCCTGCTCCAGGTACTCGATGATGTCGTACACGTCCACCACGGAGTAGACGGGGAAGCCAAACTCGTCCTGCACTTCGGCCATGGCGGACTTTTCGGTCTTGCCCTTTTCCTTGCGGTCGACCATGATGAAGGTGGCGGCCACCTTCACGCCCTCCAGGTTGCCCAGGATGGCCATGCTCTCGCGGATGGCGGTGCCGGCGGTGATCACGTCCTCCACGATCACGACCTCTTCACCGGCCTTGGGCACATAGCCCACAAACACGCCGCCCTCGCCGTGATCCTTCACTTCCTTGCGGTTGAAGAAGAAGGGAACGTCCAGACCCTGCTTGCTCAGCGCCACGGCGGAGGACACAGCGATGGAGATGCCCTTGTAGGCAGGTCCGTACAGCACGGTGCGCTTGTTGCCGACCTTCTCCATGTAGGCACGGGCGTAGAACTCGCCCAGCTTGGCGATCTGGTCGCCGGTCTTGATGTCGCCAGCGTTGATGAAATAGGGGATCTTGCGGCCGGACTTGGCGGTGAAGTCGCCAAACTTCAGCACGCCAGCGTCTTCGAGGAACTTGATAAACTCATGCTTGTAAGCTTCCATGGGGGTGTCTCCTTTCAGTCGGTACGGTACTTTGTAAGTGGTCTGATGCGTGGCTTTCCACCTCATCCGGCCCTTCGGGACAGCTTCCCCTCAAGGGGAAGCCAACCCCTCAGTCGCCTTGCGGCGACAGCTCCCCTACGAAGGGGAGCCTTCGGGTGGCGTAAACACCTTGCCTTCCCCTTGAGGGGAAGGTGGCCGTGAGGCCGGATGAGGTGGAAAGCTGCATGATGCGTTCAGTAACTTAGATTTCCTCTCCCAGGAAATCCTTCACGCAGCGGGCGTAGGCGGCCACGGGATCGGCAGCGGCAGTAATCGGCCGTCCCACCACGATGTAATCGCTGGCGGCGCGAGCCTTTTCGGGGGTCATGATGCGCACCTGGTCGCCCACGTCGCCATCGGCGAAGCGGATGCCGGGGGTCACGGTCATGAAGTCGCTTCCGCAGGCTTCCTTCACCAGGGCAGCCTCCAGGGGGGAGCAGACCACGCCCATCAGGCCGGCGGCCTTGGCGTTCTGGGCATACTTCTTCACGGTGTCGGGCATGGTGGCGTTGATGAGCAGCTCATTCTGCATGCGCTCCTCGCTGGTGGAGGTCAGCTGGGTCACGGCCAGCAGGGTGGCGCAGGAGCCGTCCTCCTTGGTGAGGCCTTCCTTGGCGGCTTCCATCATGGCGATGGTGCCAGAGGCGTGCAGGTTGGTCATGTCCACGTCCAGGTGGCGCAGCACCATCATGGCCTTCTTCACGGTGTTGGGGATGTCGTGCAGCTTCAGGTCAAGGAAGATCTTGTGGCCGCGAGCCTTGATCTCCTTCACGATGGCGGGGCCTTCGGCGTAGTACAGCTCCATGCCGATCTTCACGAAGGGCTTGCGGCCGGTGAACTGGTCGAGGAAAGCCAGGGTCTTTTCCTTGTTTTCAAAGTCGAGGGCGATGATGACGTCCTTTGCCATGGTGGGTGTCCTCCTTGTATATATGTTCCTTTGGAGTTGAGTGAACTGTTTGCAGGGACTTCGTCCCCGCAAAGGCGTTATGGGGCTTTTTCGCGCTGCGGCGCGGGTGCCTCCGGCGGGAAGGGGCTGCGCGCCCCTTCACCTGCGCAAGGGGCATCGCCCCTTGACCCGTTTTGGGTGCTTGGTCACACGCGCTGGATATCGCTGAGCTTTTCAATGCCCAGCTTCTCCATTTCCACGGGCAGCTGCTCGATGATGGTCTTGCAGGCGTAGGGATCCACCAGGTTCGCAGCGCCTACCTGCACCGCCTTGGCGCCGGCCATCATCATTTCAATGACGTCCCGCGCCGTGCTGATGCCGCCCATGCCGATGACGGGGATCTTCACCGCGCCGGTGACCTGGTAGACCATCCGCACCGCCACCGGGAAGATGCCGGGGCCGGAGTAGCCGCCCATCACGTTGGCCAGCACGGGCTTGCGGCGCTTGAGGTCGATGCGCATGCCCAGCATGGTGTTGATGAGGGAGAGGCCGTCGGCGCCCGCGTCCTCGCAAGCCTTGGCGATGGACACGATGTCCGTCACGTTGGGGGAAAGCTTGATGTACACGGGCTTGGTGGCCACCTTTTTCACCGCGCGGGTAATCTCGGCCGCTGCCTCGGGGCTGGTGCCAAAGGCCATGCCGCCGCCGTGGACATTGGGGCAGGAGATGTTCACCTCCAGCAGCTCCACCTGGTCTTCCTTGGTCAGCAGCTCCACGCAATGGACGTATTCATCCACCGAGAAGCCGCTGATGTTGGCCATGATGGGCTTGCGGAAGGTCTTGCGCAGCTGGGGCAGCTCGTGGGCGATGACGTGCTCCACGCCGGGGTTTTGCAAGCCCACGGAGTTCAGCATGCCATTGGGGCATTCCGCAATGCGGGGCGTGGGGTTGCCGAAGCGAGCCTCGCTGGTGGTTCCCTTGAAGCTCAGGGAGCCCAGGATGTTGATATCGTAGTAGGGCAGGAACTCCTGGCCAAAGCCGTAGGTGCCGCTGGCCGGGATGATGGGGTTGTCCAGCTTCACGCCGGAGAGGGTAACAGACAAGTCTTTCACGATCATTTGACCTCCTGTTGGGTTTCGTGGGCTGAAAGATATTCCTCGATCAGGCGGATGTCGCGCAGATCCTTTTCGCGGCCAAGCTCCCGTTTCATCTGAACCAGGCCGGGCAGGGAAATGGATGGTATGCCGTCCACGATGACCACCCGGTCGCAGAGCCATTCCTCGAATATCTCGATATCCGGCGCGTAGCAGATTTTGCGTGTGCCGTCAGACATTCGGATGGTGGGACAACCGTCGGCTTCAAGCTGGTCGGCCAGGCTGCGGTTGCAGCCCAGGTCGATGTCGTTGGTGGAACTTCTGATGCCGTGCAGCACCATGGTACCGCCTGCTACCAGCCAGTAATCTTCGGGGGCGAAAGGCAGCGCTTGCATCCGCTGGAGCAATTCACATCGGTTCATGGAATCACCAGATGATCTCTTCGCGAACCAGCACCGGGCCATCCTTGCAGATGCGCTTGTTGCCGTACTTGGTCTTGCAGCTGCAGCCCATGCAGGCGCCAAAGCCGCAGCCCATGCGCTCCTCAAAGGAGAACTGGCCGGGGACTTCCGCGGCGTTGTACACGGCCTTGAGCATGGGTTCGGGGCCGCAGGTGGCGATGCTGTCGAAGTCGATGTCCTTCATGGCGTCGGTCACCAGACCCTTCACACCAGCGGAGCCGTCCATGGTGGCCAGCACGAAGGTAGCGCCCATCTGCTCCACGGTGTCCTTCAGGAACACTTCCTCGGCGGTGTTGAAGCCTGCCAGCACCACAGGGTGCTTGCCCTCTTCGATGAGGGTGCGGCACAGGCCGATCATGGGGGGCAGACCCACGCCGCCGCCGATGAGCAGGGGCTTCTCGCCGCAGAGGCTGGTATCAAAGCCGTTGCCCAGGCCGGTGAGCACATCCAGCTCGGTGCCGGGCTGCATGTTGGCCATGGCCTCGGTGCCCTGACCCACCACCTTGTACACCAGGGTGATGGTGCTCTCCGTCCAGTCGCAGACGGAAATGGGGCGGCGCAGGTAGAATTCCGGCAGCTTCAGCTGCACGAACTGGCCGGGCTTGGTGATGCCCGTGGCGTCGCCCTCCAGCTTCATCTGCCACACGGTGGCGGTGAGCTGGGTGTTTTCAAGAATCTTGAAAAGCATAAGTACCTCCTTGCGTTGGTTTTAAATCAGTCAATGACTTGAACATACTTCTTAGCGGATAGGTAGTTAAAGGAAGTATCAGTTCTGTCATATCGATATTTAGCTCGTGCGTGATCTTGACGAATCAGCTGCTGATCTTCCATCCAATAGTCGCTGTTAACCTTATCGCTTATATCAGGTGTATAGAAATAATCTCCATCCAGGTATACTTTGTTATCTGCGTCCAAATCGCACCAAATAACGGGGACATTTTCTTTGTAGTCTTTTGTAAAACTTCTTTTGGTAGATACATGAGCAGAAATCGATAGTCGAAACTCAAAAATTGTATCAATTGAGCTGTTCTTGGTATAACATTTCCAGTTGCCTATCATGGGTGATTGTAAACTCTGCTCAATACTGTCAATTGTATCCTGAACGGTTATAGTGCCGCGGGTATAGTCAGGTGGAAGCTGTTTTAGCAATGATAAAACTTTCTGGATTGTATCGTATTTCTGCTGTTGAAAGTCATTTTCTATTGTTCCGTGGTAAAATAGCGCATTGTTGTAGGTAATGTTGTAAGCTTCCATATATATTTCTTCATTTTTCCTATCTTGTGCGCTTTGACATCCTGATAAAGCAAGAAGGGCGAAGACAAGAATTATGAATAGCAGGTGTCTTTTCATACTGAGCCGCTCCTTCTATATGCATTCAGCCAGTAGACGTATACGATAGTGTATCGCCGCAGATGGTATATCTGCACTCCGCGTCCACCTGCCAGCCTTCGAAGGGGGTGGCGTGACCCTTGGAGAGGAAGTCCTCCGGGTTCACGGTGGAATTGGCGTTCAGGTCGAACACGGTGATTTCCGCCCGGTCGCCCACATTCAGGCCGCCATCCAGCCGGAAACGCTTCCGGGGCGCGGTGGTGAGGGCTTCCACCAGCTGGGCGAGGGTGATCACACCCGGCTTCACCAGGTGGGTGTAGAGCAGCGGGAAGGCCGTCTCAATGCCCACCACGCCCATGGCAGACTTGGCCAGGCCCTTGCTCTTCTCTTCGGCAGAGTGGGGCGCGTGGTCGGTGGCGATCATGTCGATGGTGCCGTCCAAGAGGCCTGCCAGCAGCGCTTCCTGGTCGGCCTTGTCCCGCAGGGGCGGGTTCATCTTGAAGCGTCCCTCGTCCTGCAGGT
This sequence comes from Clostridia bacterium, assembly GCA_017463245.1. Classification (GTDB taxonomy): domain Bacteria; phylum Bacillota; class Clostridia; order Christensenellales; family Aristaeellaceae; genus UBA11524. The sequence goes on along the minus strand of JAFTPN010000023.1, from coordinate 531 downwards.
CGTCCTGGCACATCAGCAGGTAGTGGGGGCCGGTCTCGCAGGTGATATCAATGCCCGCAGCCTTGGCCTGGCGGATGATCTCCACGCTCTCCTTGGCGGAGACGTGGCACACATGGTAGCGGCAGCCGGTCTCTTTCAGCAGCTCCACGTCCCGGGCGATGGGTCCCCACTCGCTTTCGGAGGGGATGCCGGGGATGCCGTGGGCTTTGGCGAAAGCGCCATCGTGGATGGCACCGCCGGCGGGGATGAGGCTCATATCCTCGCAATGGGCGGCGATGATGCTGTCTGCGGCCTTGCAGGTCAGCATGGCCTGGCGCATGGTCTCGCGCTCCTTCACGCCCCGGCCGTCATCGGAGAAGCCGCAGACGCGCCCAGCCAGCGCGGCCATGTCGGTCAGCTGGCCCTCGCCCTTCTGCCCCAGGGTGATGGTACCATAGGGCAACACGCGGATCACCGCATCCCGGGCGATGAGTTCCTCCTGCGCCCGCAGATGCTCATCGCTGTCCGGGGCGGGGGAAAGATTGGGCATGG
>JAFTPN010000092.1 GCA_017463245.1 Clostridia bacterium | reverse complement strand
TTGCAATAGGCAAAGCTGGCTGACAGTTTTTTATTCGGGTGCTTACAAGTCCCTAAAGAGGCCACGCCACACCACGGCTATCCCTATTGTAACGGATGATGGGCGGATATGTGCAGACATATCCGCTTTTAATGTACCAAAGGGGGAAATGGCATGACGGATCTTCGTCGTCCCCGCCGGGGAGTTCTGAATTCCATCGGCCAGAATTGGCGACTGTACCTGATGCTGTTGCTGCCGGTGGCGTTCTACATTATCTTCTGCTACAAGCCCATGCTGGGCGTGGGTATCGCCTTCACCAAATATAACCCGGTGAAGGGCATGTGGGCCAGCAAGTGGGTTGGCCTGGACAACTTCGAATTCGTGATGAAGATGCCCGACTTCCCTGTGGCGCTGGGCAACACGCTGCTGCTGAATTTTATGGGCCTGATTGCCGGCTTTCCAGTGCCGATCGTCCTGGCCATCCTGCTCAACGAGCTGCGCTCCACCCGCGTGAAGAAGCTTTCCCAGACGCTGCTGTACCTGCCCCACTTCCTCAGCTGGGTCATCATCGGCGGCATGGTGCTGCAGATCTTCGCGCCCACCACCGGCGTGGTGAATGCCACCCTGCTGAAGTGGGGCTGGATCGACGAGAACATTCCCTTCCTCACCGAGGGCTGGCCGTGGCGCATCACCTACACGCTGGTTGGCGTGTGGCAGTCCATGGGCTGGGGCACCATCCTGTACCTGTCTGCCATTACCGGCATCAACATGGAGCTGTTTGAAGCTGCCAAGATCGACGGCGCCAACAAGCTCCAGCAGATCTGGCACGTCACGCTGCCGGGCATCCGCTCCACCATCGTGGTGCTGCTGATCCTGAACGTGGGCCAGATGATGAACATCAGCTTTGACCGCCCCTACATCATGGGTAACACCCGCGTGCAGAACTACTGCGACGTGCTGTCTACCTTCGTGTATCGCGCTGGTATCACCAACGCCAAGTTCGACCGCGCCACCGCCATCGGCCTGTTCCAGTCCGTGGTTGGCCTGATCATGGTTGGCACGGCCAACTTCGTCACCAAGCGCCTTGGCGAAGACGGTATCTGGTAAGGAGGTGCACGAGATGACGACTGTACAGGCTGCCAAGCCCATGAACATCAAGAAGGAAAAGATATGGACCGGCCCGCAGATCATTCTGGGCATCGTGATCATCGCTTGCTCGCTGGTCTGCCTGCTGCCCTTTGTGAACGTGATCGCTGTTTCCTTCTCCTCCAAGTCCGCGATTCTCCGCGGCGACGTTGGTTTCTTCCCGGTGGAGTTCACCACCCTGGCCTATCAGGCCATCTTCAACGATGGTTCCATGATGCACGCCCTGTGGTACACCGTGGGCATCACCGTGACCTACACGGCCATCGCCATGGTGCTGACCATCCTCATGGCCTATCCGCTGACCAAGAAGCGCCTCAAGGGACGCAAGTTCTTCAACCTCATGGCGCTGTTTACGATGTATTTCTCCGGCGGCACCATTCCGATCTACCTGAACATCAAGGAACTGGGACTGCTCAACAACGCCTGGTCGCTGATCATCCCCGGTGCGCTGTCCACCTACAACATGATCATCCTCAAGAGCTTCTTCGCGGCTCTGCCGGAATCCCTTGAGGAGGCTGCCACCATCGACGGCGCCAACGATTTCCAGATCCTGCTTCAGATCTACCTGCCCCTGTCCCTGGCCTCGCTGGCCACGCTGACCCTGTTCTATGCCGTGGGCAAGTGGAACAGCTTCCAGGACGCCCTGTACTACATCACCGACCGCTCCCTGCAGCCCCTGCAGCTGAAGCTGTATAACCTCATCAAGGGTTCCCAGGCTGTGGACGTGGCCATGATGGAAGGCGGCGCCTCTGCTGTGGCTACCAGCGTGTCCGAATCCATCGAGTCCGCCACCATCATCTTCGCCACCCTGCCCATCCTGGTGGTGTATCCCTTCGTGCAGCGTTACTTCGTTTCCGGTGTGACCATCGGCGCTGTGAAGGGCTAAGCAACGTACTTTACCGCAGGTGCGGTAAAAATAAAACTTATAAGGAGAGACACAACCATGAAAAAGACTCTGTCCCTGATCATGGCGCTGGTAATGCTGCTGAGCATGGCCAGCATTCCCGCCTTCGCTGAAGAAGAAGGCTGGATCACCCTGCGCGTGGAAGCGTATGACCGCTCCGTCGCCGGCTTCAACGTGGAAGACTGCTGGCAGCTGAAGTATGCCCAGGAGAACTTCGGCAATCCCAACAAGATCAAGCTGCAGTTCGTGTCCGTGCCCCGCTGGACCGAGGGCGACGTGCTGACCACCCAGCTGGGCGGCCAGACTGCTCCCGACATCTGCATGACCTACAACGGCAACCTGGTGAATGAGTACATCACCTACGATGGCCTGTGGCAGCTGGACGATCTGCTGGATCAGTATGGCTCCAACATCAAGGCTTTCCTGGGTGAAGACCTGCTCAAGTTCGGTCAGCAGGATGCTGATGGCGATGGCACCAAGGAGCAGTGGTATCTGCCTGCCCGCCGCCTGAACGTTGCCAACGTTGGTAACTTCATCCGCAAGGACTGGCTGGAAAAGCTGAACATGGAAGAGCCCACCGACATCGAGTCCTTCACCGAGTATCTGCGTGCTGCCAAGGAAGCCAACCTGGGCGGCGAGCGCACCATCCCCATGCAGTTCGACCTGTACGAGTCTGATCCCCTGTACAACGTTGTTCGCTTCATGGACGCCTTCATCGACTTCTCTCAGGTTACTGAGGAAGACTGGTTCGCTTACTCTGGCCTGCACGAGATGCTGCCCGGCTCCAAGGAAGGCTATCGTTGGCTGAACACCCTGTTCCATGAGGGCCTGCTGTACGAAAACTTCGACATCAACGACGACACCGCTACCGACTCTGCCCTGCTGAACGGCTACTTTGGCTTCTTCTCCATGCAGCCCGACCAGCCCTGGCGTACCGACAAGAACTATCAGAAGGAAATGGAAGCTGCCGTGGAAGGCGCTTGGTGGACTTCTGTGAACCCCTTCAAGAACGAGTCCCTGGGCAAGACCCTGCACGACGTGTATGCTGCTAACGGCCTGAGCATCATCCTGCCCAAGCCCGAAGGCGCCAAGGAAGAAGTGGCCATCGCCGCTATCAAGTACCTCGACTGGATGTGCATCCCCGAGAACATGTTCGCCCTGCAGAACGGCGTGGAAGGCATCAACTACCTGTCCGTGACCGAGGACGGCATCCCCACCGATGTGCAGTCTGCTGACGCTGTGCCGGACGAGAACAAGATGCACGCTGGCGACATTTGCTTCATCTCCAACGGACTGTACTACGGCTCCGACGAGAAGAACTCCGCCGCTCTGGCTCTGTCCTTCGACGAGAAGTATCGTGAAGAAGTGACCGCCTCCTACGTGGATGCTTACATCGACGCTTGGACCCAGGTTTCCTTCTCCATCCCGATCCAGGCCTCTACCGACTACGGCGCCATGGTGAAGTCCAAGCAGGGCGAATTCCTGTCCAAGGTTGTGACCTGCGCTCCCGAAGAGTTCGACGCTACCTATGATGCTGCTATCCAGGCGACCATGAACACCGGCGCTTCCGAGATCATCGAGGAACAGCGCGCTGCTTACCTGGCTGGCGAGTATCGCGGCACCTTCCCCGGCGCTGCTGAGTAATCCGCTTAGCACAAGCAAATAGCCAAAACAGCTGGGAACCGGTCGAAAGACCGGTTCCCTTTTCGCGTGAAAAGGAGCAGCCGTTTGATCAGCTGTTCCTTTTGTTTATGTTGTTTCAAGCAATTCCACACCCGCCAGCATCACAATGCCAATGCCGTGGGTATCGTTGAAGCGCCAGGACAGCGCCCGGTAGTACGCCCGGGAGAAGGAGAAGCCGGAACCTTGGCACACGCCGTAGAGATTGCCCTCCCGGTCGATGGCCAGCTCCGTCAGCCCCTGCCAGGCTTTGCGGGCGGCGGCCAGGGCGCGCTGGGCGGAGGGGGCATCGTACCAGCCGTGGCGGTTGCCCCGGGCAAAGGCGCAGATCATCATGGCGGTGGCGCTGGTTTCCAGGTAGCTCTGCGGGTCGTCCAGGATCTGGTGCCACAATCCGCATTCGTCCTGCAAGGCCAGGTAGCCCTCTGTGAGTTCACGGAAGAATGTGAGCAGCGCACCTCGCTGGGGATGCTCCTCGGGCAGCACCATCAGCAGCTCGGAGAGGGAGAAGATCACCCAGCCATTGCCGCGGCTCCAGGGGATGCCGTTGTTCTGGCCGTGGATCAGGCAGCGCATATGCGCCATGACCCGCTTTTCCGGCAGGAAGAGCAATTCACGGTAGTGGAGCAGCTGCCGGGCGGCGAAGTCAAGGGGCGCGGGGTCGCCGGTCATGTCGTGGTAGCGGCAGAGGAAGGGCACGGACATGTACATATCGTCCGCCCAGATGGTATCGTCCCGGCGGCAGAAGGCGCCCTCGGGGGTGCAGGGCTGCTCCTGCATCATGTAGCGGGCGATGCGCCCGGCCATGCGGCGCACATCCGGGTCGGTGCCGGTGGGATCGCAGCGGAGCATCAGCGCGCCGAAGGAGCCGCAGTCGTCCAGGGCGTCCAGCCAGCAGATCTGCTGGTTCACGCCCGCAAAGCCGTAGCGCTGGGTGTCGTATTCGGCATACTCGTGGATGGCGGTGACCTGTTTCACATGTTGCAGCACATAGGCCGTCAGGTCGGGCATATCCAGGCTGGCACCAGCGCGGAGCATACCATAGAGGGTCACGCCCAGGGGGTAGGTCCAGCGGGCGAAGAGGGCGGTCTCCACATAGGGGCGCAGGGCGATGCCCGCCAGCGCAGGCCGCCAGACGCCTGCCTTGCCCACCCGGCCAAAGGCGGGGAGGTCCTCGTCCTGCAAGGGGCCATACACCAGATAGGGGGTGCAGCGGCCATGCACAGGCACGGGCGGGCGAAGGGTGATGCCCTCGGCGGCGACTGCTGCCAGGGCGCTCAGGCTGCCCTGCATGGTGATCTCATGGGTTCCGGCGGAAAGGGGCGCGGCGGGGTCGTGGCCATCCACCAGTAAGCTCACGCCCTGGGGGATGTGCCAGCGGACGCACCCGTCCTCCGGCAGGTCAAAGGCGGCCATGGCGGCGAAGGTGCCTTCCGCCTGCAAGGGGGCAGCCGCTGTGCCGGGCAGGAAGGGGAGGGGTTCAGCATCGCCCCACACATCGGGGAGGAGAGTCTCGCCTGCCAGCAGGGTGTAGACAAAGCCCGCCTCGCCGCCGCGCTGGGTGAAGGGCATCACGTAGTTGCAGGGTTCCCATTGGGGCATGGCGTTTTGCAGCACGCAGGAGAAGCCGATCTTCGTTTTCTCCGCCACGATCACAAAGCGATTGAAGCCCTCATGGAGGCTCACGGGGAACACATCCGCCTCGCCGCTGCGCTCCTTGGCGCCGGTGGAGGTGAACACGGTCTCCCCGTTGAGCAGCACCTGCACGGGGTTGTGGCATTTCACCACAAAGCGGGAACCTTTGGCCTGGGGGCAATAGAGGTCGCCGATGGCGATGCCCCTGTCGCCGCAGGCTGCTGCGGGGAAGCGCGCGTCAAAGTCGAAGTGGTAGCCGCCTTGGCGGTCGGCCTGGATGCCGCTCTCGTCAAAGGAGCGCCACACATAGGGGGCGGGCGGGTTCAGCCGCATAAAGCGGTCGGCCAGGAGGCGAACTACCGCGGCGCTGTTTTTGCCCAGCAGGGCGGCAGCGCTTTGATCGGGAGGGATGTAGCCTTTCATACTGCCTCCTTATGCCTCGGTGCGAGTCAGCTGGTCAAAGTCGAAGTGCAGCTGCGCGCCGCCGCAGGCAATGTCCATGCTGCGGGCGTCGAAGGGGGTCTGGCTGGCGGGATTGTCGTAGCGCTGGTAGTTGTGGATGGCGATCTCCTCGCCCGCCACCGTCAGAGGCTTGCCCCAGCCGCAGTGCATTTCGCCCCACCGGGGAGACTGGTAGCTGAAGGCGTGGGTGTCGCCCTGGAGGGCGTTGGACTGGAAGCTGCTGACGAAATCGGCAAAGGAGCCGTTTTCCTTCTCGCTGCCCATTTCCACCGCCCACACCGTGGCGTGACCCTGCACCATGTACTCATAGTCCTGTGCCTTTTCATAGAGTGCGTCGCCTTCCTCGCCATACACATGGCGGAACATGGCGATGTCCTTGGGCTCCCAATACTTGTCGCCCACGCCGATGGCGGTGACGGCAATGTAGCCCTTGCCCTTGCGGCCGAAGATGAAGCCGTCCTTTTCGATGACCTCGTCCATTTCATGCTTGGGGAAGTACAGGTGGCTGTTGAGGAAGTCCACAAAGTCCGGCAGGATGCGGTAGATGCAGAAGAGCACATTCTCGTGCTGCACGGCCTTTGGCAGCACCAGGTTGCCCGCCCAGCGGTTGGGGCGGTTGGCATATTCCAGGGAGGCGGGATTGGTGGTGAAGATCACCGCCCGGCCGCCCAGCGAGGCCGTCCAGGGGTGCTGCTGATAGCCCATGCGTCCCTTGCGGAAGTCCTGGGCGCAGGAGAGGATGTAGTCCTCGGTGCGGCGGGTGTGGATGTCCACCTGGGTCATGGCGGTGAAGTCCGGGGCATCGGGGCAGGGAGCGCCCGCCTCGTCGCAAAGCTCGTAGCGCTCCTTGTAGGCGCGGATGCGGTTGGTCATCCAGTTCCATTGGGGGAAGACCTTCAGGGAGTTGTCGATGCACACCCGGTCGGAATAGGTCTGCATGCCCCAGAAGAACATGATGTTGTCAAAGTCCTTGGGATCCACGCCAAAGGCGGCGGCATCGGCAGCGTCCACGCTCATGCGCTGCCGGGTGGACAGCTCCTTGTGGTGATACACATTCAGGATGGCCTGAGGGATGCGGTAGTCCACGGCGGCCAGCATCACGGCAGCGCCGCACAGGCCCTCGTTGCTGCCCTCGTCGAAGAGGAAGCGCATCAGGTGGGAGCAGTCCTCGTGGTCAGGCTCGATGATGAAGTCCGTGTACACGCGGCCATGGGTGGTGGGCAGGTGACCCTTGAAGCCGTGAATGGCCAGGTCGAACACAAGCAGATCAATGATCATGCGGCTCTTTTCCCGAATGTCCTCGTCCTGGGCGTAGATCATCAGGTTCACCAGACCCAGAATGTCGTCCATGTAGTAGCCCTGGGTGAGCCACTCGGCAAAGCCGAAGCGGATGCGCCACTCCAGCCAGCGCCGCAGGAAGGCTTCGCCGTGGGCATGGTGCTCCCGACCGGTCATACCGTTGTTGGGGAAGACCGCGTCGGGGAACATCTGCCCCACCAGGTATTCAGCGCTGTAGAACAGCACCTGATGGTTCTCGGTGAAGAAGCAGGCCTGGATGGTGCCCGGCTCGTCCAGCCAGTATTTGAAGCCGATGAGGCTATTTTCCATGCGCTGCGCCATTTCCTCCGGCAGGCGGGTGCCGCGGTGCGCCATGAGCATGCGGATCAGCGCGGGGATCACAAAATCGGCGCAGTCCAGCCGGGTGTCGATGCGATCCAGCGCCTTGTTGATGATGTATTCACGGATGGGCGCTGCGGTGCCAGCGGCTGCGGCCAGCTCCATTTCGGCCAGCTCGTGATACAGTCCCTGGAAGGAATCCACGCCGTGGTAGGACTTTTGTGCCATGGCCGCCTGTTCGTTGGGCGCCATGTGGGCTTTGCCAGCGGAAACCACCTGTTGCAGGTATTGCAGTCTGTCCATAAATATCCTCCAATGGAAGCAAATGGCAGGCGAGAAGACCCGCCTGCCCGGTAGTTTATTTGATCACGATGGCCTTTTCCTGCGCCTGCAGGCAGAGTTCAGCCGCCTTGAAGGCATGGTGCTGGGTCATGGCGTTCTCGGTGCGGTTGAGGCAGTCCAGGATCAGCTGACCAAAGAAGGGGCAGCCAGCGCCATCGGCGTTGTAATACTGTTCCTTCTGGCCGTTGACCAGGTAGACGTGGTCGCCGCCCTCCATGTCGGTGGCAACGTTGACGTATTTGCGCAGCTCAATGTAGCCCTTGGTGCCGATGATCAGCGTACGGCCATCGCCCCAGGTGCGCAGGCCATCGGGGGTGAACCAGTCCACGCGGAAATAGTTGGTGGTGCCCTTTTCGCCCACGATGTTGCAATCGCCAAAATCGTCCAGGCCGGGGTGGTCGGGATTGGCATAGTTGCCGATGCGGCTGTAGGTGACCTGGGCTTCCTCTTCACCGGCGAAGTAGAGGTATTGCTCGATCTGGTGGGAGCCGATGTCGCACAGGATGCCGCCGTACTTGTCCTTTTCAAAGAACCAGGCGGGGCGGGCATGGGCCATCAGGCGATGGGGGCCAAAGCCCTCCACATGAACCACCTGGCCGATCTCGCCAGCGTGGATCATTTCACCCGCCAGGGTCGCGGCCTGGCAATGGATGCGCTCGCCGTAATACACCATGTACTTGCGGCCGGTGGCTTTGACCATTTCCCTGGCGGCGTTGAGCTGCGCCATGGTGGTGAAGGGCGCCTTATCGGCAAAGTAATCCTTGCCCGCGCCCATGACCCGCAGGCCGAAGGGACCGCGCTCGCTGGTGATGTGGGCGCTGCAGACCATGTGGGTCTCTTTGTCGTCCAGGACTTGCTGCTCGGTGAGGGCAACCTGCACCTGGGGATAGGTCTTCACAAACTGGGCAACGCGGTTGGGGTCGCGGTCGTAAACGTATTTCAGGGTGCCGCCTGCCTCCAGCAGGGCGTTGCACATGCCGTAGATGTGGCCGTGATCCAGGTGGGCGGCGGAGAAAACGAATTCACCGGGCTTCACCACCGGGGCGGGCTTGCCCTTGGGGGCGTAGGTCATGCCGTTGGATGCATCCACTTTCATGCTGCTGTCCTCCTTATTTCTTGTAATTGCTGCCCAGGGTGATCTCGCCCGTCAGCTCGGCAGCAGAGGTGGTTTTCTCGTAGAAGTGGGGAACGGACTTCATGATGCCCTCCACGGTGTAGAAGGGATCGTCCTTTTTCAGGGGCAGCTCCACCGTCTGGCCGATGGCGCCCGCCTTGTACACGGCGGTGATCAGCTCGATGGTGCGGCGGCCTTCCTCGCCGGTGATGGCCACGTCCTTGTCCTGCTCGATGGCGGTGAGGATGTTCTCCAGCTGGCCGTCGTGGCCTTCATACTGCACCCGGGGCAGGGCGGCCACATAGTCGGCGATCTCCTTCTCCAGCTCCTCGTTGCGGGTGGGGAAGCCATTGCCCATGGAGGTGGAGGCATAGCAGGCGAAGGGCGCGGCGATCTTGGCCTTTTCGCACTGGAACACCAGCTGCTGCTCCTCGGCATGGTGCACCACGGAGGCGGTGAGCTGTGCCAGCGCGCCGGGATATTGCAGAATGCTGGCGGAGAGGTCTTCCACCTCGGCATTGTCGTGGGCCACATTGGCCAGGATGCTGGTGACCTTCTGGGGCAGACCCATCATCCAGCACAGCATATCGATGTGATGCACCGCGTGGTTCAGCGTGCAGCCGCCGCCTTCCTTCTCCCAGGTGCCGCGCCACCACAGGTCGTAGTAGCAATGGCCGCGCCACCAGAAGGAATCCACCTGAGCTGCGCGCACGGGGCCGGCCAGGCCGCTGTCCAGCAGGGCTTTCAGATTGGCAATGGGCTGGCGGAAGCGGTTCTGGGCGATGATGGAGAGCTTCTTGCCGCTCTCGTCACGGGCGCGGAGCATGGCGTCGCATTCCTCCAGGGAGGCAGCCATGGGCTTTTCGCACACCACGTTTTTGCCGGACTTGAGGCAGTTGATGCTGATGGAGGCATGCACATAGGGAGGCGTGCACACGTCCACCAGGTCGATGTCGGTGAGGGGGAGGATCTTCTCGTGGTCGTCGTAGACCTGGGCGTCCAGGCCGTATTTTTCCTTCATGGCCTGCGCCTTGGCGGGAACGATGTCCACCAGGGCAACGATCTTGCAGCGGTCGGGGAACTGAAGATAAGCATGAACATGGGCGTGGGAAATGTTGCCGGTACCAACGATGGCGACACGGATCATGGGCTGCACCTCCATATGGATTTGTCACGAACTTGTTGTTTTGATTGTATCAAACCAAATCTGCTCTGTCTATGCGATTGCTGCTTGCTTTTGCGTGCATCTGGCATTCTTCAGCCCTGGTTGGGGTTGCTCTTGCGGTAGGCGGAGGGGGACATCCCCACCATTTTGCGGAAGATGCGCAGGAAGGAGGAATAATCGTTGAAGCCGCATTGGTAGGCCACCTCGTTCAGGGAGCGGTTGGAGGTGATCATGGCCTTGGCCAGCAGCACCCGGCGGTAGAGGATGTAATCGTACACGCTGCGGCCGGTGTATTTCACAAATTCGTGGGAGAGGAAGGACATGCTCACGCCAAACTGGCGGGCAAGGGCGTCCAGCTTCAGGGGCTGGGTGAAATGATCGTTGATGTAGGAAAGGATCTCGTGCATGGCCTCGTTGACCACCACGGGGGCAACGACCTCCTTGGTGCCGCGCATGGCCTGGGTAACGATCTGCAAAAAGTGCTGCACCTTGGTGTAGTTGGCAAATTTCTTCACCGAGGAGCCGGTGCGCAGGTCATCGGCAAGCTCGCGGATCAGCTGCTTGCAGGTCGTGGCGTCCGCCTCGGAGAGGGGGAACTGATATTGCCCGCCGGAGTTGTATTTGTTGAAGAAGCTTTCCAGGTCCAGGTAGCCGCCGCCGCAGCTGCGCAGCATGGAGCGGGAAATGTAGAGAAAGGCACGCTCGTAGTTTTCCGGCGCGCTGTCGCCAATGAGGCCGTGCATGCAAAAGGGCGGCACCACCATGAGCTGGTAGGGCTCCATGGGGTACACATTATTATCGATGCAATAGAATTTCGCACCGCTGATGTGGATATACAGCTCGTAAAAGTCGTGGCAATGCAGGTTGCTCAGGTTCCACTCGGCGTGGTAGGCATAGCAGGCGTCGTAGTCGTGGCGGTCGGGTGCCATGGAGGCATAGGCCGACTTGAGCAGCAGCTCCTGTTCCTTTGACACGATGAATCACCTCTACTTTCTGCGGTGATCTGTTTCTATTGTGATAAATTGTACACGGGGGTGGAATCTCCTTTTGCCAAAAGAGGTTTGAGCAAGAAATGCATAGATTCGTGCAGAATCTGCGCAATATTAGGCGAATGAAGTCGAAAAATTTGCCATTTTGTGAAAAGCGGGAAGGAGATAGCGGTGAGCATCGCGAAATAGAAGCCGCGAATGACCACGGTGGAGGATTGCATGATGAACAAGCTGCGGCTGGGCGTGATCGGCCTGGGAAACATGGGTTCGGAGCATTGCAGACTGGTGATCTCAGGCAAAGCGCCGGAGATCGAGCTGTGCTGCGTGGCAGACCTGCGCCAGGAGCGCCGCGCCTGGGCGGAAAACACCCTGCCGGAAAAGGTGAAGGTGTATGCCTCCGGGCAGGAGCTGATCGACGCGGCGGGCTGCGATGCGGTGATCATTGCCGTGCCGCACTATGACCATCCCGTGCTGGCGGAGGCTGCGCTGAAGAGCGGCCTGCACGTTTTGTGCGAGAAGCCCGTGGCGGTGTATACCGCCCAGGTGCCGCCGGTGCTGGAAGCTGCCCGGGAGAGCGGCAAGACCTTTGCGCTGATGTTCAACCAGCGCACCAACTGCGTGTATCGCAAGATGAAGGAGATATTGGATTCCGGCGAATTGGGCGAAATGAAGCGCATGAGCTGGATCATCACGGATTGGTATCGCAGCCAGGCGTATTATGATTCCGGCTCCTGGCGCGCCACCTGGGACGGCGAGGGCGGCGGCGTGCTGCTGAATCAATGCCCCCACCAGCTGGACCTTTTGCAATGGATCTGCGGCCTGCCGGTGAAGGTGCGCGCCTTTGCCCACGAGGGCAAGTGGCACGACATTGAGGTGGAGGACGACGTGACCGCCTACCTGGAGTTTGAGAGCGGCGCCACGGGTGTGTTCATTGCGTCCACCGGCGACCTGCCCGGCACCAACCGGCTGGAGATCACCTGCGACGGGGGCAAGCTGATCTGCGAGGGCGGCAAGCTGATGCTGTGGAAGCTGCCCATGAGCGAAAGCGAAGGCTACCGCCACGGTGCGGACGCCTACCCCCAGCCGAAGATCGAGCCCATCGAAGTAGAGACCGACGGGGAGAACCCCCAGCACATCGGCGTGACCAACGCCTTTGCGGCGCACATCCTCCACGGCACGCCCCTGGTGGCAGAGGGAGAGGAAGGCCTGCGGGCGCTGATGCTCTCCAACGCCATGCACCTCTCCGCCTGGCTGGATCGCCCGGTGGAGCTGCCCATTGACGAGGAACTCTTTGCCCGCCTGCTCCGTGCCCGGCGGCTGACCTCCCGCAAGAAGGATACCACTGACGTGACCTTCACCACCGACCATAGTGCAACGGGGAAGGCGTTATGATGAGGGAGGGGCGCAAGCTTGCGTTGGCCGAAACCATAAACCTGCTAAATAAATTCAAGAGGCAAATTGCGGCGTAAAGCCGCTTTTTTTGTGGCCAAATTCAAGGGGATAGCAGGCCTTTACGCGGGCGTAGTAGATGCGCAGAAATTTGTTCATCCCCGCTACCTTGGCCACCTTT
>JAFTPN010000091.1 GCA_017463245.1 Clostridia bacterium | reverse complement strand
TTCAGGAAGTCGGAGTTGATCATCTCGCCGTCGCCGGTGTAGGCTTCCTTCTCGATGTCGCCGCCCTTGATGACCTGGATGATGTCGATGCCGAACTTCTTGGCAAACTCCCAGTCGCGCTGGTCGTGGGCAGGCACAGCCATGATGGCGCCGGTGCCGTAGCCCATCATCACATAGTCGGAAATGAAGATCGGCACTTCCTTGCCGGTGAGGGGGTTGATGCCGCTGATGCCCTCGATCTTCAGGCCGGTCTTGTCCTTCACCAGCTGGGTGCGCTCGAACTCGGTCTTCTTGGCGCAGTCCTCGCGGTAGGCGCGGATGGCATCCATGTTGGTGATGCGGTCGGCATACTTGTCGATCATGGGATGCTCGGGCGCCATGACCATGAAGGTCACACCGAAGAGGGTATCGGGACGGGTGGTGTAGATCTCCAGCTTCTCGTCGGTGCCCTTCACGGCGAAGTTCACAAACGCGCCGGTGGACTTGCCGATCCAGTTCACCTGCTGCTGGGCGATGTTTTCGGGGTACTCAACGGACTTGAGGCCTTCCAGCAGCTTATCGGCATACTTGGTGATGCGCAGGTACCACACATCCTTGGGCAGCTGCACCACGTCGCCATGGCAGATGTCGCACTTGCCGCCCTGGCTGTCCTCGTTGGAGAGGACGACCTTGCAGGTGGGGCAGTAGTTGACCAGGGTCTTGTCGCGGAAGACCATGCCGTGCTCAAACAGCTTCAGGAAGATCCACTGGGTCCACTTGTAGTAGTCGGGATCGGTGGTGTCCACCTCGCGGCTGTAGTCGAAGGAGAAGCCGATCTTCTGCAGCTGCTCGCGGAAGTGGTCGACATTCTTCTTGGTCACGATGGCGGGGTGAACATTGTTCTTGATGGCGTAGTTCTCCGTGGGCAGGCCAAAGGCGTCCCAGCCGATGGGGAACAGCACATTGTAGCCCTGCATACGGCGCTTGCGGGCGATGATGTCCATGGCCGTGTTGGAGCGGGGATGACCCACGTGCAGGCCATTGCCGGAGGGGTAGGGGAACTCGATCAGGCCGAAGAACTTGGGCATGGTGTGGTCGTCCAGCGCCTCAAAGGCGTGGGTCTCCGCCCAGATCTTCTGCCATTTCGGCTCAATTCGTTTGGGATCGTAAGCCTGGAACTCCATGATGATTGCCTCCCTTTTGCTAACCTGTGGATGTAAGCAGGATAGAAAAAACGCTTCGCCCCTGCTTTTTGCAAAGACGAAACGTGCGTTTCGCGGTACCACTCTGCTTGCCTGCGCTGGGCAGGCCACTCGAAGCGCTGTAACGGGCGCAGCCGCCGGAAAAACCGGTTCGCTCCCGGGCGAGCGGCGCTTTCCTGTCCCGCCGCTTTGCACCAACCAGCGGCTCTCTTGGGGCGACAGCATCCAGCGCGTTCCCGTTCATAACGATATTGAAATAAGTATAGCATTTTGTTTGCCAAAAGGCAAGAAAAATAATTCGGAATTGAGTATGTGGCTCCGGATGTGCTATGATGGATGGACAGGGAGGTGCATACCATGGCACAGGGCATTGCCATTGTGGGGCTCAACGGCAGCGGGAAGTCCACGCTGAACCATCTATTGTCCAGGGAGCTGGGGTATTTCGAGATGGACGTGGAGGACTACTATTTTCCGCAGCAGAAGGCGCACCGGCAATGGGCGCTGGATCATACGCAGGTGCGGGAGACCGAGCAGCAGCCCTACACCGCCGAGCAGGATCAGGCACAGGTGGAGGCGGCGCTTTTGCAGGACATGGAGGAGCACCCGCAGTTTGTGCTTTCCTGCGTGAAGCTGAACTGGTGCCAGGCGCTGCGCGATCGCATCGACATGGTGTTCTGTTTGCAGGTGCCGCTGGAGACCCGGCTGGCGCGCATCCGGCAGCGGGAGGTGCGGAGGTTTGGCGCACGGGCGCTGCCGGGCGGCGATATGTATGAGAAGCAGGAGAGCTTCCGGGCGCTGATCAGTCAGCGTGATCCCGCCACGGTGGAGGCCAGTTTGGCGGCCATGCCATGCCCGGTGGTTCGCCTGGACGGCACCAGGCCGCTGGAGGAAAACCTGGCAAAGATGCGGGATGCCCTGCATGGGTAAATGAGCATACAAACCCAATAGCCCCTGCCGATCCGAGTTGTTTTGTCAAGGGTGCTTTCTCATTTCCTGTCCACAAAGCAAGAACCAGAGTGCTTGGAACCATGTTTTCAGAGCGTTTCATGCATTCCGATCCATCAAACTATATTAGCTCAACAAGTCGAAGCGTCCGGCAGCATATCGGACGCTTCGACTTGTTTATTCTATG
Organism: Clostridia bacterium; assembly: GCA_017463245.1. GTDB lineage: Bacteria > Bacillota > Clostridia > Christensenellales > Aristaeellaceae > UBA11524. The sequence goes on along the minus strand of JAFTPN010000091.1, from coordinate 1,405 downwards.
TTTTGCAAGGATTCGCGTTTTTGTAGGTTCACTTGATATTGCTGCAAGCATGGAGAAAGAAGCAGCTTCACATTCTTTTTTGGGGGTGAAGGTTATTCCGCTGTGGAGGCGCCTGGTGAAGAAGTCCATCCTTAGATGAAGTATTCCACGGTTCTCTCCGCCGTTTGCCGGGTGGTTTGATTGTACAATAGCATGGCCTCACGGATGGAGTATTCGCCCATGCTGTAATTTCCATGCGTTTCCGCATCAAGAATATCCCCTCGAACGATGCGGTTCATCACGCAGGGCTGCCCCTCCACGATGCGGATGCCGTCTGCCTGCAGCTTCTCGGCGGAAAAGCCTTCCGGGTGGACGGCATAGGGGTCGAACAGGCCGATCTCGTCGCCCAGTGCCCGGGTCAGCAGCACATAATGCCCATCGCCGCCCAGATAGCAGCGGATCACCGCCACGCCGCCCTGCTGCAGGCAGCTGACGATGGCGCTGTGCGGATGGATGCGAACCTGCTCCTCCTTCAGAAACGTGGCTGAGATGGGGAATTTCTTGCACTTGCCATACTGCTCAAACCAGTTGGCGAGGAACTGCATCGCCATGGCAGAGGTGCCGCTCTTGCCGCTTTCACCCTCGGCATTGTAGGCGTCCAGGGTATAAAGTGCGATGGTCTTGAGCATTTCCGGGGCGATCTCGCAGCGCTCGAAGAGGTAGCGCAGCGCATTGGTCAGCGTGGTGGGGCCGCAGTCGTACTCGCTGCTCTGGTAATTCAGCACGTTCTTCATGCTCTGTTCCTCCCGTATGGCTTCAGCCGCGTTCGGTGTTCCGAGGATCCATTGCGTCGCGCAGGGCGTCGCCGATAAAGTAAATGCAGATCACAAGGACGATGATCAGGACGCCCGCCGGCAGCCACAGCCAGGGCTTGCCGGTGAGGATGGAGATGGATTCCGCGCCGTTGAGCAGGTTGCCCAGCGAGGGCGTGGGCAGCTGCACGCCCATGCCAAGGTAGCTCAGCGCCGCCTCGTCCAGAATGGAAATAGCGAATACACTTGTGGCATACACCAGCACAGGGGCGATGGTGTTGGGCAGCACCTCCGAAAAGAGGATGTAGCGCCGAGGCATACCGGCGGCAATGTCGCCCTTGAAGAAATTCGTTTCCCGCAGGGAGAGAACATTGCCGCGAACCAAACGCGTCACGCCGGGCCAGTCCACAAAGCCCAGAATGAGGATGATGCTCCACATACCCGGCTCGAAGATCGCTGCGGCCACCAGCACCAGCAGGATGTAGGGAAAGGACATGACCATGTCCGTGACGCTCATGATGAGCTGATCGACCCAGCCGCCGAAGTAACCCGCCACCAACCCCAGCACCACGCCGATCACCGTGGAGATCAGCGTTGCCAGCGCGCCTACCAGC
>JAFTPN010000090.1 GCA_017463245.1 Clostridia bacterium | reverse complement strand
TTCTATGGAGCGCGGCATTTATTTTGATGGTTGGTTCAAAAACGAGCATTGCTACCATCCCAGCCTTCCCGCCCGCGTGGAGAAGCGCGGAGAGGACGCAATCGTTACGCTGCTTGATGTTGGGGTTTACACCGTGCTGACTTTCCACGCCTGACCAGGACATCCGCAAAATAGATTTAGGTCAAAAATATGTAATTTGCGGAAAAATACTTGCCAAAAGGAACAGGTCATGTTATACTTTTTCCAACAGCTGGTACAATCCCAGCAGGAGAGACACCTTTATAAAAAAGAGGAGGACTTGGTTATGAAGAAACTCGTTTCCCTGGTTCTGGCTCTGGCTATGCTGCTGAGCCTGACCGCCGCCTTCGCCGAAGACGAAGTCGTGACCCTGAAGGTTAGCTCCATTTGGTCCGCTGAGAGCGAAGCCAACCGCAAGCCCATGCTGAAGACTCTGGAAGAGTTCGAAGCCGCTTATCCCAACATCAAGCTGGAAGTTGAATGGTACGAAGCCAACGCCTGGAAGGAGACCGGCGAAACCCTGGCTCTGTCCGACTCCCTGCCCGACGTGTTCTACTGGAACGCTGGCGGCGTGCTATGGAACCTGGTTGGTTCCGGCGATATCCTGGCTCTGGACAGCTATCTGACCGACGACATCATGGCTCGCATGGAGCCCGGCCTGCTGGCTGACATGACCTTCACCGTGGACGGCAAGGAGCAGGTTTACCAGCTGCCCTACACCAAGGCTGCTTCCATGCTGTATTGCAACACCGAGCTGTTCACCCAGTACAACGTGAAGATCCCCGAGACCTGGGACGAGCTGATCACCGCCGTGAAGACCTTCCGGGACGCTGGCGTGACCCCCATGGCTCTGGGTGGCGGCGATCAGTGGCCCGCCAACATGTACACTGACATCATCGCCCTGCGCTTTGCTGGCGACGCTGCCTGCCGTGCTGCTTACTACAAGACCGAAGGCGCTACCTTCATGACCCAGGACTGGGTTGACGGCATGGCCGCCTTCAAGCAGCTGATCGACCTGGGCGCCTTCCCCGAGGACGCTGCTTCCCTGACCCGCGACGAGTCCGAAGTGCCCTACTTCGCCGGCGAGATCCCCATGTATGTGCATGGCCAGTGGTTCTCCGGCTCCCTGTCTCCCGAGATGCAGCAGAAGGTCGTTGCTGTGAAGTTCCCCGCTGTGGGCAAGGGCTACGACAACCAGTACATGGGCGGCGCTGCTGAGGGCTTCTCCGTGGCCGCTTACACCGAGCATCCCGACGAGGCTTTCATCGCTGCTCAGTTCCTGGCTGAGAACCTGTCCAAGAACGGCTACATCTCCGGCGCTGGCCTGCCCGCCTGGAAGTATGACTTCTCCGCTTACACCGACCTGAACCCCGTGATGGCTCAGATCAAGGAAGCTACCTCCACTGCTGATTCCATGCTGCTGTGGGGCAACACCGCCCTGACCGGCGAAGACGCCACCCTGATCGGCGACACCGTGTACGACGTGCTGACTGGCGAGATCACTCCCGAGCAGTGGTGCGAAGACATGGAGACCATCTTCGAATAATCTTTAGCCCATACCACCGGGGGTGGCGGTCTACCCGCCACCCCCTTTTCCTTACTCTTGATGCTTACAAGGAGGTCCGCTTATGAAACGTGTTTTGTCGAATAAGTGGAGCATTGCGGTCTTCGTTTTGCCGACCGTCCTGTTTTTCACCTACATCGTTATCATCCCCATTTTTAAATCCTTCTACTATAGCCTGCTGAGCGAGATCCCCGCCAAGGTGGGCGATGCCTCCGAATTCGTGTGGTTCGAAAACTATATCAAAATGTTCACCCCCGGCCGCCGCAATGATTTCCCCGGCGCGGTGCTGAATTCGCTGACCTATGCGGCGCTGTCCGTGTTCGTTCAGCTGCCCTTCTCCCTGCTCCTCGCGCTGATCCTGTCCACCGGCATCAAGGGCGAAAGCACGTATCGCAATGTGTTCTTCATTCCCGTGGTTATTTCTTCTGTGGTTATCAGCCTTCTGTGGCAGCGTATCTACAAGGATCTGGTTCCCGCCATCTACGATCTGCTGAACATTGCTCTGCCCAAGAACGGCTTTCTGGCCAACAAGGATACCAAGCTGATGGCTGTGTACATCCCCAACCTATGGCAGTTTGTGGGCTACCATGTGCTGCTGATGTACGGCGCGCTGAAGTCCATCCCCACCGATGTGATCGAGGCTGCCACCGTGGACGGCGCCAGCGCACCCCGCATGGCGCTGCAGATCCAGATCCCCATGATCAAGCCCATGCTGAAGGTCTGCCTGTCCTTCTCGCTGATCGGCTCCTTCAAGCTGTTCGACACGCCCTGGATCTTGCTGGAACGCGCCAACAAGCAGCTTCCGGCGCTGAGCATGTATGTAGAAATGTTCTCCAACCACAAATACAGCTACGCCAGCGCCCAGGCCATGTTCATCGTGTTTGAATGTCTGGCCTTCACGATGCTTTTGAACTTTATCTTCAGAGATCGCGAGGGCATCGAGTCCAGGAAGGGAAGGAGGCGTCTTGCCGCATGAAAAAGAAGCTTTCCATCGGCAAAATCGTCTGCCAGGTCTTCCTGATCCTGTGGCTGCTTTTGTGCCTGTTCCCGCTGTACTGGCTCCTGTGCTTCTCCCTGAAGGACACCCAGGAGATCTTCAGCGGCAACCTGATCGGCCTGCCCACCCAATGGCTGTGGTCTAACTACAGCAACGCATGGAACAGCGCCAACATCAGCCTGTTCCTGATCAACAGCGTCATCGACACCGCCATCACCCTGTTCTTCACAAGCCTGTTGGGCTTCATGAGCGCCTATGGCCTGCTGCGCATGCGCTGGCGTGGCCAGAAGGCTGTGATGACCTACATCATGATGGGCATGATGATCCCCATGCACGCCGCCCTCTATCCCCTCACGGAGACCCTGCTGCCCCTGATGGGTACCCACGCGGCGCTGATCATCCCCTACACCGCCTTCAACATTCCCATCACCATCCTGATCATCAGCGGCTTTATCACCAACATCCCCTATGAGATGGAAGAAGCCGCCTGCATCGATGGCAGCGGTATCTACCGCACCGCCTTCACCATCATCCTGCCGATGATGGTCCCCGCCATTGCCACCGCAGCGATCTTCGTGTTCCTGCAGGTGTGGAACGAGCTGCTGCTGGCCACCGTGTTCACCACCGGCAAGGTGCGCACCCTCACCGTGGGCATCCAGCAGATGAGCGGCCAGTACCAGACGGACTACGGCTCCATGGGCGCTGCCCTGGTGATCGCCACCCTGCCCACGCTGGTGCTGTACATGTGCATGAGCGGCCAGGTGCAGAAGAGCCTGATCGCCGGTGCTGTGAAGGGCTAAAAGCCCTCCCCAAAGTGGCAAAGCCACTTTGGGGAATTTGCGCTCCGTCACTGTGTCCGGCGCAAGCGCCGTCCACGGCCGTTCCTCCGCGTAAGGAATGTTTCCGGCAGAGCCGGAAACGCCCCGCCCCGCCGGGAAACCCGGCGGATACGATTACAGTCAGAGACGCTGCGGCGCCTCCGACACCTCCTAAGGTTTTTGACGGGCTGCACAAAAAAGATACGACACCATTTCGGTGCCGTATCTTTTTTTGTCGGCCATTCCACGGCATAAAACCGTGTGCTGGCTACGCTTCGGCCAACGCAAGCGTTGACCTCGTTAGTCGGGGCGTAACGCCCCTCCCTTCATGTTAGCAATCTTACGCCTTGCAATACCGATTCATGATGGCTTCCAGCACATCCAGCTCCTTCTCGGCAGCGGGCTGATCCGCGCCCTTAGCGAAGAGGTAGGCCTTCAGCTTGGGCTCGGTGCCGGAGGGGCGCACGATGATCTTGTGGCCGCAAGCCAGCTGGAAGGACAGCACATCGCTGGCAGGCAGGCCGGTATCGTCGTTCTGGTAGTCGATGCGGCTGGCGGTGCAGAAGATTTCCTCGTCGAAGTCCGCCATGGGCTGGCGCAGCATGGCCATGAGGCTGTTCATCTTCTGCTGGCCGCTCTCGCCCTCGAATTCGAAGGTCAAAAGCCGCTGGGCGAAGAAGCCGTACTCCTTGCGCAGCTGGTTCAGCTTATCCAGCATGGTCATGCCCTGAGCCTTCAGGTTGGCAGCCATTTCCACCACCAGCACGGCGGCGTTCACGGCGTCCTTGTCGCGCACGTCGGTGCCGGAGAGGTAGCCGTAGCTCTCCTCAAAGCCGAACACATAGCGCTCCGCGTGGCCTTCCTTTTCCAGCAGGCCGATCTGCTCGCCGATGAACTTGAAGCCCGTCAACACATTGCGCAGCTCCACGCCATAGTGCTGGCAGATCGGCACAGCCATTTCGGTGGTCACGATGGTCTTCACCGCCACGGGGGTCAGTTCGCTCTTCTCGCGATGGCTGCACACATAGTCCAGCAGCAGCACGCCCATGTCGTTGCCGGAGATCAGCTCCACCTTGTCGCCCACGCGCACGCCCGCGCCGATGCGGTCGCAGTCCGGGTCGGTGGCGAAGCAGAAATCAGCCTGCACGTCGATGGTCTTCTGGATGGCCAGCGCCATGGCCTCGCGGATCTCGGGGTTCGGGTAGGGGCAGGTGGGGAAATGCCCGTCGGGCTTTTCCTGCTCGGCCACGATGTCCACCTGGATGTTGCCCATGCGCTTCATCATTTCCCGCACAGGCACATTGCCGGTGCCGTTCAGGGGCGAATACACCACGTGCAGCGGCTCCTTGCAGGGCGCCACCTGCAGCTTGGCGATGTCCTGATAATAGCTCTCGATGGCCTCGTCCTTGATGTACTCGATCTTCCCGGCATCCAGCATCGCCTGGAAGCAGGGCAGCTCGTCCACCAGGGTCTCCTCAGCGTTGATGAAGGCATAGATGCGGTCGGCGGCCTCCAGAGTGATCTGGCAGCCATCGTCGCCATAGACCTTGTAGCCGTTGAACTTGGCAGGGTTGTGGCTGGCGGTGATCATCACGCCCGCAGAGCACTTGTGGTAGCGCACCGCATAGCTCAGCATGGGGGTGGGCATCAGCGCCTTATAGATATAGACCTTCACGCCCATGGCGGCCAGGGTGGCAGCAGCCAGCTCGGCAAAGTCCTGGCTGTGGATGCGGCTGTCGTAGCTCACCGCGCAGGAGGGAGCATCGTACTTCTCCAGCAGGTAGCGACCCAGGCCGCGGGTAGCCTTGGACACGGTGTACAGGTTCATGCGATTGGTGCCGGCGCCCAGCACACCGCGCAGTCCGCCGGTGCCAAAGGCCAGCTCACGGTAGAAGCTGTCGCTGATCTGCTCGTCGTTCATGGCCTTGAGCTGCTCCAGCAGCTCCTGCGGCATATTGGGCGTGTTCAGCCACGCCTGATACTTGGTGTTCATCTTTCATCCTCCTATCAATAAGCCCCCATGGGCCCATTAGGCATCATTGGAAACACATTCTGCTGATCCCAGTTGAACCGCCGCGGTTCCAGGTAGAAACCATACCGGCTCAGCATTTCGCTCACATCCTCTAAAAAGAGGAAGATGCGCCGGGCGCAATGTCCCTTCTGCGTGGCAAAGGGCATGAAGGCCGTTTCCTCCAGTTCCTCCACCACATACATGGGATGTCCGGCCAGTCCCAGCATGCTGGCGCAGGTGGGCGGATGGCTGCACCGCATGTGCTGCGGCATACTGCCTGCCCACCATTGCACGCTGTCCGCCATGTCCAGGATCTGTGCCCGCACCTCTCCCGGCAAGGGAAAGGTCAGCTCCTGCACCACCTGGCGCATCGCCCCGAACACCGTAAACGTCAGCGTGTCATTCTCGTACACCGTCACCGTGAACCCGCCGTCCTCCGTCGCCCCCATCGGTCTGTGGACATACCAAAACAGCGCCGCACACTCCGGCCCCTGTATCATACATCCACCTCCTTGCGGGGCTTCGCCCCTGCACCCCAGCAGAGGGCTCTGCCCTCTGCACTCCCGCTTAAGGGTCTTCGACCCTTAAGAATCCCTTTTGGGGGTATTGTTGCTTGGTTGGTTCCTTTGCTGGGGTCACGGCGCATAACGGATGCGCCGCGACGCGGGACAGTAACTAAGGCTCCCTCCCCGAGGGAGCTGTCAGCGCTTGCGCTGACTGATGAGGTGTAGCACACACTCTCAATTCCGAATTCCGCATTCCGAATTCCGAATTAAATCTGCATCTCCCTGATGCATCCCGTCAGCGCCTCCGCGATGGCAGCGATGTTCTTTTCGTCCGTTTCCGTGTCGCGCTTGGTGTGCAGGTGGGGCGTGTAGAAGCCGATGCCGGAGCGGTACTTGCTGGCGCCGATGTTCACGCCGCACTTGAAGCTCTTCCAGTCGGAATTGCACACGCTGCCAATGGAATCGAAGAAATGCGTCTTGTGGGTGGTGATGGCCGCCAGGTGCTTTTGTAGGTAGGTGAATTCCCTGTGCTGCCGCGCCAGCTTGCGGCTGATCACGATGATGTTCTCGCCCACGCCAATGCAGTTCAGGTTCACCGTCAGGCGGGTATACGCCACCTGCTGATGATCCTTCCCATAAGATTTCGACCCGCCCAGGCTCTTTTCCTCGTTATCAAAGAGGATAAATGCTGCCTTGGCGCGGTCTTCCTGGGGCAGCTGCGCCATCATGGTGAGCAGCGCCGCCAGGCCGGAGGTATTGTCGTTCACGTTGTTCTTGTTGGGTATGCCGCCAAAGGTGACCCACAGCAGCACGCCCAGATAGGTAGCGATCCACAACAGCCGGGCGATCTCCGGGCTGCCAGTCAGCGCCCCCGCCAGCAGCATCACCGCCGCCGCGCCCACCAGCAAAATCAGCACGATCAGCATCTGATACAGCAGGTTCAGCACGGGATTTCTGGGCAGCAGAATATTGGGCAGCAGGTTCAGCGCCGCCGTATCATAATGGGCGGTGAAGAGGATGGGCGCCTTTTCCGGATTGCCCACGATGATGTTCTCGTGGCATTGCAGTCCGCTCTGCTCCACCTTCACGCTGTAGCCCATGCGGCGGATCTCCGCAATCGCCCAGTCCCGGAAGGCCTTCTTCTGCTCCGCCTTGCGCCGGATGGGAAACCGGCTGGTGATCTCCTCAAGGTAATTCATGCTTTCTCCTTACAGGCTCTGGGCAAAGGCCGCCAGGCCGTCGGCAATCAGGGCGATATTGCCCGCATCCGCAATGGTGTCGTGCTTGGTGTGGATCCTGTCGCAATAGTAGCCGATGACCTTGGCCTTTTTGCAGGAGCAGATGGCAATGCCGCACTTGAACTGGCTCTGGTCGGAGGGGTACAGGTGGCCCTCCATGTTGAACCACTCCACCGGGCGACCCTGCTGGGCGTTCACGGCGGCCATGAGCTTCTCGTAGTGGGCATGGTTGCGCGCTTTCTTGGGCGAGAAGAACAGGATGTTCTCTCCCAGACCCACGCAGTCCATGTTCACCAGCAGGGTCTGCTTCTTCACCTGCTTGTGCTTGGAGGCAAAGGCGCTGGAGCCCAGCATGCCCTTTTCCTCGTTGTCAAAGAGGATGAAGGCCACCTTGCCGCGGTTTTCCGCAGGGATGCGCGCCATGGTCTCCAGCACGGAGGCCACGCCAGAGGTATTGTCGTTGGCGTTGTTCTTGTTGGCAGGGCCGAACATCATCAGAATGATGAGCGCCCACATGGCGATCATCGAACCCAGACTGCCGACCATTGCGCCCACATCCCAGTCCCCGCTCAGCGCACCCACCAGCACGCCTGCCAGCACACCAAGACCTGCACCCACACCGATGATCAGTACCGTCAGCACGATCTGGTACAGCAGGTACACCAGCACATTGCAGGGGGTGATGAAATTCGGCACGGGCATCACCGGCGGCGTGTCGTAGTGGGCGGTGAAGATGGCCTCGGCATTGTCTGCATCGCCGATGACCACATTATTGCTGCTGCCCTTCTTTTCCACCTGGGCGGTATAGCCCAGCTTTTCGGCCTCGGCCACCACCCAGCTGCGGAAGCTTTCCTTCTGGGCTTTGTTCTTGCGGATGGGGAATTTCTCGATGAGCAGATCAATGTAAGCCATGTCCATTACTCCTTTTGTAATTCGATCTCGGTCACGGTCAGCACGCCCTCCGCCACGCGGAAGCGCACCTCCATGCCTGCGAATGCAAAACCATACGTCCTCTCCGGATCCCGCTGATACCCCGGCCGGGGATCCTGCGCCAGCACGCCCCGCAGGGCTTCCCGCTTGTCGGCAGGCACCTTCGCCAGCAGCTCCGGCGGGATGCACACCTCCACCGCATAGTCCTTCACCTCGTGAGCGAAACCGCCGGTGGCCTCGGGGTGGCAGTCCGCGTAGGGCAGATAGGGCTTGATGTCGTAGATGGGCGTGCCGTCCATCAGGTCAGCGCCGGAAACGATCAGCACCGTGCCCAGCTGCGCATCCTGCTGGATGGCCTCCAGCTTCACGCTGCTCAGCCCGATGGGGTTCGGCCGGAAGGGCGAGCGCGTGGCGAACACCCCCATGCGGGCATTGCCCCCCAGCCTGGGCGGGCGCACCGTGGGTGACCAGGTGTCCCGCTCTGCCTGGTGGAATTGCCATATCAGCCACAGGTGGCTGTAGCCCTCCATGCCCCGCAGCGCCTCCGGCACCCGGTATTCCGGCTCAAAAACGATCATGGAGCGCACTTCATTCACCAGCCCGGACTGCCGGGGCAGGCCGAACTTGGTGGGAAAATCGTTATGGATCCGCGCAATAACATGCATGGCCGCCGCTCCTTTCCAAAACAAAATGCGCTACCTTAAATGATAGCACATTTCGTCCCTTTTCGCCACTATGGAGCAGAGAAAATA
>JAFTPN010000089.1 GCA_017463245.1 Clostridia bacterium | reverse complement strand
CACATATGGATTCTATGTTCTCTGGCCTGCAGTCGGGCAGCGAGATCCCGGCAGTTGTATAAATATGTGTCTCCTTATACACCCGAACACCCTGCAAACCAAGGTATTTCGTGTCTCCCGCGTGTCTCCTTCGTGTCTCCCGGCGTCTTATGGTGCGTTTTCACGTCTGAAATTCCGAACATTTATCCCATGTTCTGAGCTATATTATTCGTCCTATAATCCGAACAATAAAAAATCCGAGCGTTTTCAACGTTCGGATTTTGGTGCGGGAAACAGGACTTGAACCTGCAAGTTCGTGCGAACACATGAACCTGAATCATGCGCGTCTGCCAATTCCGCCATTCCCGCAGAAAAGAGTGTGGGCAGGGGTGGATTCGAACCACCGAAGCGTGACGCGGCAGATTTACAGTCTGCTCCCTTTGGCCACTCGGGAACCTACCCATATGAAGTTTGTTTCTCCATTGTCCAAGGAGAATGGAGCTGGCGATGGGACTCGAACCCGCAACCTGCTGATTACAAATCAGCTGCTCTGCCAATTGAGCTACGCCAGCACGAAGCTCGCTTTGGTCCAAATCCTGAGGAAAAAGTGGCGACCCGGAAGGGGCTCGAACCCTCGACCTCCAACGTGACAGGCTGGCGCTCTAACCAACTGAGCTACCGGGCCACAAAAGCGTGGGCCTTCAGGGACTTGAACCCGGGACCAACCGGTTATGAGCCGGCCGCTCTAACCAACTGAGCTAAAGGCCCATGCCGTGTTAAGGAAGAAAAATGGTGACTCCTAGGGGATTCGAACCCCTGTAGCCGCCGTGAAAGGGCGGTGTCTTAACCGCTTGACCAAGGAGCCACGCTATTGGAGTGAGGTCTGGTCGGGGTGAAGGGATTTGAACCCCCGGCCCCATGCTCCCAAAGCACGTGCGCTACCAGACTGCGCTACACCCCGGTTTTTCATCCCCCGTGGTTACTTCCCGCAGGCGACGAATCATATAATACACGAACTTTGCCATTTTGTCAACACCTTTTGCAAAACTTTTTTGATTTTTCTTTTCAGTTCTCCCTGCGGATTTTCCTTCATATATTTGCACCAAACGCCGAAGGAGTGACCCCCAATGGACGAAAGCATCCGCCTGCGCTGCCTGGCCATTGCCGCCTACATGATCGACCACCACGCCACCGTGCGCCAGGCGGCCGGGGTCTTTGGCCTTTCGAAGTCCTCCGTCCACAAGGACATGGGCGAGCGTCTCCCCCGCATCGACAAGCGGCTGGGACAGCAGGTGGCGGCGCTGATGCAATACAACAAGGCCGTGCGCCACCTGCGTGGCGGCGCCGCCACCCGGCAGCGCTATCTGCGCACTTGATTTTTCCCGCAGATGCGCTATACTGGTGATAGCATCAACCCCCGGAGGTGTGTTATGCAGATCACCATCACCCCCAATGAAATGAAGGCTCTTGAACAAGCCTATATGAAGGAAAGCGGCGTGCCCGGCGCGCTGCTGATGGAGCACGCCGCCCAGGCCGTTTGCGCTGCGCTTGAAAGGCACATTCCCGGCGGCAGGGCGCTGTTTCTGTGCGGGTTCGGCAACAACGGCGGCGATGGCTATGCCGCTGCCCGCCTGTGGCAAGCCCGGGGCGGACAGGCCGTGATCATGGAGCTGAGCGACGCTCCCGCTGGCGATGCCGCCATGAACCGCCGCCTGGCACAGCAGGCGGGCATTCCCGTCCTCCCCGCCGCGCTTCCCCTGCCGGAGTGCAGCGCCATGGTGGACGCCCTCTTCGGCACCGGTCTCTCCCGCCCGGTGGAAGGGCTGTGCACCCAGCTGATCGCCGCCGCCAACCAGAGCGGCCTGCCCATCATTGCGGTGGACATCCCCTCCGGCCTCCATGGCGAGACCGGCCATGTGCTGGGCGAGGCCATCCGCGCCGCGGAAACCGTCACCTTCCACCGTATCAAGCCCGGCCTGCTCCTGCGCGAAGGTGTTACCCACGCCGGGCGCATCACCGTGGCGCCCATTCTGATCCCCGCTGACTACGGCACCCGCAACGGCCTGCGCTGCATGGAGCCGGAGGATATTCCCACTTACATCAAGCCGCGCCCGGCGGACGCCCACAAGGGCACCTTCGGCCGGGTGGTGATCTTCGCTGGCAGCGAGGGCATGGCGGGCGCTGCGGCCTTTGCAGCCAATGCCGCCATCCGCTGCGGCGCGGGGCTGACCACCGTGCTGTGCCGCCGCAATATCATCCCCGTTATTCAAACGCTCGCCCCCGGCGCCACCTGCCTGTGCAAGGAGGAAGCCGACATCGGCGCTCTGCTGGACAAGGCCGATGCCGCCGTGGTGGGCTGCGGCCTGGGGCTCAGCCCGGACGCCCGCCCCATTCTGGAGTACTTCCGCCACGCCACCTGCCCCGTGGTGTGGGATGCGGACGCCCTGAACCTCATCGCGCCCTATCCCCGCATGCTTGCCCTGCCGGAGAACGCCGTCATCACGCCCCACCCCGGCGAGGCTGCACGGCTGCTGGGCTGCTCCATCGGCGACATCACCGCCGACCCCCTTGCCGCCCTGAACGCCCTGCGGGAGAAATGCGGCTGCACCGTGCTGCTCAAGGGCGCACGTACCCTGATGACCGATGGCCGCCGCACCGCCGTGAACCGCCACGGCTCCCCCGCCCTGGCCAAGGGCGGCAGCGGCGACGTGCTGGCAGGCATCCTGGGTGCGCTGCTGGCGCGCAAGCTGCCCTGCTCCACGCTGGAAACGGTGCAGCTGGGCGCGCTGCTCCACGGCCTGGCTGGCATTCGTGCCGCTGAAACTTATGGCGAGAATTGCGTGGATCCCATGGCGCTGATCAACGCTATCCGTTTTGACTGAAAAGAACCTCCGAGAATCATCTCGGAGGTTCTTTTTCAGTCCAGCAATTCCATATTGATGGACTTGAAGGTGAAGCCGCACTTCTCATACATCCGCAGCGCGGCCGTATTCTTCGCGTTCACCTGCAGTTCAATGCCGTCCAGCTGCTTTTCTTCCTTCATCTGTTTCAAATAGTGAAAAAAAGCCTTGCCAATTCCCTTACCCCGGAACGGCTCATCCACGGCCATAGTATCCACAAACACGATATCCCGCGTCACATGGGCAGGCGTTTCAATGTGCCGATACACGATCTCCATCACGCCCGCCACCTGACCGTCGCACTCCGCCACAAAGGCAAGCCCCCTGGCGCATTCATCCGCAAAAGCCTCCAACGGCAGCAGATCGTCATTCGGCCGATAAATATCCGGCCGCCAATCCACGTGCATCCTCTGCACCTGCGCAATAATGCCCGCCACCGCCCCATGATCCTCCGGCACCGCCGGACGAATATAGATCTCCACCGTCCTCACTCCCAATTCCGCATTCCGAATTCCTAATTCCTAATTCCCCTTCACCCATTCCTCCCACACATCGGGCTGATACCCCACGGTGGCCTTGCTGCCGCAGCGCACGATGGGCGACTTCAGCAGCCAGGGGGTCTCCAGGATGGCCGCCAACAGCAGGCCGTCCTGATTATAATAGCAGGCGGGATGCTCCTTCACCTTTTTGTCCTCCCGGTCGATGAGGCTTTGCAGGCCGCCAGCCTTGGCCATCACCTGCACCTCGCGCTCGCCCAGCTTGTGCTTTTTCAGATCCATCACCTGCACGGTGATGCGCCGTTCCTTGAAGAACCGCTCCGCCTTCTGCACATCGAAATTCTTCTTGCTCACATACATCTGGATGTTCATTTACACTCTCCTGATATCGTCGCCCATGAACACCACCTGGGTGCATTGGCGCTTGTCCGTCAGCCGGGAGGCAATGCGCTCGGTGTAGCGCATTTTCAGGTCATTCTCGTTCAGATTGGTGCTGATCACCGTACCCCGGCCTGCGTTCCGCCGCTCGTTGATCAGGTTGAACAGCTGCACAATGGTGATGTTCTCCATCAGCGGCTCGCTGCCCAGGTCGTCCAGGAGCAGCACGTCGGCCTCCATCAGGCTGTCCAGTTCGCCCATCTGCCCGGAGAAGTACGCCTTGCGCGCCACGTCCAGGAAGCGGTAGGCGCTCATCATCAGCACGTTGAAGCCCCGATCCAGCAGGCGCTTGGCCATGGCGTGCATCAGGAAGGTCTTGCCCAGGCCGCTGGGACCCATCAGCAGCATATCGCTGGCGGAGGCCTTGGGGTACTGGTCTGCCCAGGATTGGCATTGCTCGCGGATGATGGCCATCAGCTGCCGCTGGGTGAAGGGCTGCCCCTCCACCTTCTTGTCCGGGAACACGGTCAGATCAAAGGTCTCAAAGGTCTGCCTGGCCTTTTCGCCCAGACCCACCTGCTGGTACAGCCGGGCATAGAAGGCGCTGCGCAGGCAGTCGCACATTTCCTTCACCGGCTCGCCCACATAGCCCGTGTCCTTGCACTTGGGGCAGCGGTACACCGGCTCCAGGTAGTCCTCCGCATGGCCATGCTGGCGCAGGAGCTGCGCGATGCGGGTGTTCATCACATCCATGCGCCGGGGCAGCTCATCCCCCTGCACACGGCCGTCCAATATGCCCCGCAGCCCGGCGAAGATCATGCTCTGGCGCTCGTCCATCAGCTGGGCGATCTCCGGGCACTTCGCCGTGACCTCGGCCAAACGGCGCTGGTTTTCCTGATCATTCCGCATCCGCTGCTGATCATACTCGCCCTGCAATTCACGCAGGATGGCATTACGCATCGCCGTTCATCTCCTTTAATCGCTGCTGCATCCACTCTGGCAGCTGCTGGTTCTCCTCATACTGACGCTGCTCATACTGCTGCTCCCGCACCACCTTGCCAGCTTTGGCAGCGGGCTTCACCTTTTCGTGCGCTGTCGCGGCAGCCTCCGGGGTCAGCACACCCTCCTGGCGGAAGGTGTCCAGCAGCTTGTTCAAATAGGGCATGGGCTTGTCGGCATCCTTGGCGAAGGCGGCGCAGTACACCACCATGTCCCAGGTGAAGCTCCATTCCTCCGTCCACTTCTGCACCAGGGCACGGTTGGCCGCAGAGGAGCGGGAGGTCTTGCCCCACACGGAGTAGAGCTGCTCCACCAGCGCGTCGTACCGTCCCACCTGCGCCATGTATTCCTCGATCTGCGCCACGGTGGTCAGGCCGTTCTTGTTCTTCCAGTTCTTCAGGGTCTTCAGCACATCGTCCAGGTCGCAGGCGCGCTTGGCGCACTCCTTGCCCGCCATCAGAATGATCTCATCCCCATACAGCGTGCGCATTTCCGTATACAGCTTCATGGTGCTGTCGTTCACCGTCAGGCCGGGCTTGTTCAGCGTGGCCAGCAGCCTGCGCAGGGGCGTTTCCACATCCTCGCGCTGCTGCTTGTTCTTTTCCAGCTGCTGGGCAGTGATCTTCTTCGTGCCGATCTTCTCCCGCCTGTCCCGCAGCACGCCGTCCAGATACTTGAAGGACGGCTTGCCGTTGGTGGTGTCCTCGCAGGCGGCCAGAATGGCCTCCGGGTCGAAGCCCCACTCCACCAGCCACTTGCGGTAGAGGTTCATTTCCGGCTGGGTAGGCTCGCGGAACATGCTGAACTTCCGCAGCACAGCGCGGCTGCCCTCCACAACCTTCTTGTCGCGGTCAAGCACCACGTCCACATCCTCGGCGCACTTGGCGCCGGCCTCGGCCAGCTCCACCGCCCGCTTTTCAGCGGAGTCGAAGGAGAACTTCGCGCCGCGCTGCTCGATCAGCTTTTCCAGCAGCCGCAGCACGACCTCCTGGGGCAAGCCCATCTGCTCCACCCATTCGTAGCAGCGGCTGACCTCCTTGCCATACAGCTTGCGCTTGTTGTCAAACAGCCCATGCACCGCCTGACCAAAGGCGTCGTACACCGGGTCGTTGGGCGCTTCCATAAACATGAGCTTCTTCGCATTCACATAGCGGAAGGTGGGCGGCCTGTCGCTGATGCGATGCACCAGCCCGCGCCGCTCCCAGTACCGGAACGCCGCCAGGATCTCTTCCTCCGTCATGTTCAGGTATTGCCCCATCTGCTCAATGGACGTGTCCTTCTGCGGATGATAGCATTGCATCAGCCCATATAAATAGACCTTCACATGGTCGCCCTGCGCACCAGGCATGTGCTCCAGAATGAACAGATTGTCCACCGGAGTCACATCAAACATCGTGTACTGATCCTCAAAACTGAACACTCCGTCCACTCCCTTCTTCCGTAAATTTAATTATAACATATCTTGTCGCAAATTGAAACCTGCGGTTTCAAACTTCCCCGGATTTCGCCTGCGGCGACCAAAGGGGCGTTGCCCCTTTGGAAACCCCACCAGAGGGATTTCATCCCTCTGGACTCCCTTTCGGGGATGGCCGCGGACGCGCACATAAGCAGGGGTCACGGCGCATAACGGATGCGCCGCGACGCGGGGGATGCCGCTTTCCACCTCATCCGGCCTCACGGCCACCTTCCCCTCAAGGGGAAGGCAAGGTGTATGCCTTTGCAAAAGGCTTCCCCTTGAGGGGAAGCTGTCGCCGCAAGGCGACTGATGAGGTGGAACGTCGCATGATGTGCCAAGCGGCTTAGCTGCGCAGATGTAGGGGCGATCTGCGATCGCCCGCACCCACACTCTCAATTCCGCATTCCGAATTCCGAATTCCGAATTTGAAAAAGCGGCGCGTTTCCGCACCGCCTTTTCTTACTGGTTGTCCTCAATAATCGCCTTCGCCGCTTTCTTCCCCGCGCCCATGGCCAGGATCACCGTAGCCGCGCCGGTCACCGCGTCGCCGCCGGCATAGACCTTCGCCTTGCCGGTGCGGCCATTCTCATCCGCAGTAATGCCGCCCCACTTCTCCGTGGGCAGGTCGGGGGTGGTCTTCTTGATGAGCGGGTTGGGGCTGTTGCCAATGGCCACGATCACCGTTTCCACGCCCAGTTCAAACTCGCTGCCGGGCTTGGCTACGGGGCGGCGGCGGCCCTTGGCGTCAGGCTCGCCCAGCTCCATTTCCACGCAGGTCATGCCGCGGACGAAGCCATTCTCGTCGCCCAGGATCTCCACCGGGTTGGTCAGCAGCTGGAAGTGGATGCCCTCTTCCTTGGCGTGGTGGATCTCCTCGTTGCGGGCGGGCATTTCTTCCTCGCCGCGCCGGTACACGATGGTCACATCAGCGCCCAGGCGCTTAGCGCAGCGGGCAGCATCCATGGCCACGTTGCCGCCGCCGATCACCGCCACCCGACTACCTACCTTCACAGGCGTGTCATGCTCCGGGAAGGTATAGGCGCGCATCAGGTTGATGCGGGTCAGGAACTCGTTGGCGGAGTACACGCCGCACAGGCTCTCGCCGGGGATCTTCTGGAAATTGGGCAGACCCGCGCCGCTGCCGATGAACACCGCATCGTTGCCTTCCTCCAGCAGCTCGTCCACCGTCATGGCGCGGCCAACCACCGCGTTGGTCACGATCTTCACACCCAGAGCGCGGATGGCGTCGATCTCCTTCTGCACCAGCGCCTTGGGCAGGCGGAACTCCGGAATGCCATACATCAGCACGCCGCCGGGGGTGTGCAGCGCTTCGTAGAGGGTCACGTCCCAGCCAGCGCGGGCCAGGTCGGCCGCGCAGGTCAGGCCTGCGGGGCCGGAGCCTACCACGGCGGCCTTCTTGCCGCAGGCAGGCGCAGTTTTGGCAGAAACCTTGCCCTCGTTCATGGCGTAGTCGGCAGCAAAGCGCTCCAGGCGGCCAATGCCCACCGGGTCGCCCTTGATGCCCCGCACGCATTTGCTTTCGCATTGGGTCTCCTGGGGGCACACGCGACCGCAGATGGCCGGCAAGCCGTTCTGGGTGCGGATGACCTCATACGCGCCCTGGAAGTCGCCTTCCTTGATCTTGGCAATGAAATTGGGGATAGGCACATTCACCGGGCAGCCGGTGACGCAGGGAGCGTTCTTGCAGTTCAGGCAGCGGTCGGCTTCCTCCATGGCGATCTCCCGGGTGTAGCCCAGGGCCACCTCCTTGAAGTTACCGGCGCGCACCGCCGCATCCTGCTCCGGCATGGGGTTCTTTTGCAAAGACATATTAGGCATGGTTGCGCGCCTCCCCTGTCAGTCTGCACTTGTGCAGCTTTTCTTTGGCTTTGGCTTCCTCCGGCCGGAACATCCGGCTGCGGGCGATGGCCTCGTCCCAGTCCACCAGATGGCCGTCGAAGTCCGGGCCATCCACACAGGCAAACTTGGTCTCGCCGCCCACGGTGACGCGGCAGCCGCCGCACATGCCCGTGCCGTCGATCATAATAGGATTCATGCTCACGATGGTCTTCACGCCGTAGGGCTTGGTGAGGCTGCACACGGCACGCATCATGGGCAGGGGGCCGATGGCGATCACCACGTCGTACTGTTCGCCCGCCTTCAGCTTCTCCTCCAGCGCCTGGGTCACAAAGCCCTTGTGGCCGTTGGAGCCGTCGTCGGTCATGATGGTCAGGTCGGTGCAGGCAGCGGTGAGTTCTTCCTTCAGGATGATCAAGTCCTCGTTGCGGAAGCCCACGATGAGATCCACCTTCGCGCCCGCCTCGTGCAGCGCCTTGGCCTGGGGATAGGCAATGGCCACGCCCAGACCGCCGCCGATCACCGCCGCGCGGGTGATGCCCTCGGTGTGGCTGGGTTCGCCCAGGGGGCCAACAAAGTCCATCAGGGCGTCGCCCTCGTTCAGGGTATCCAGCTTTTCGGTGGTGTAGCCCACCTTCTGGAAGATGATGGTCACGGTGCCTGCCTCCCGGTCATACCCGGCAATGGTCAGCGGCACGCGCTCGCCTTCTTCATCGATGCGGAAAATAATGAACTGGCCGGGCTGTGCCTTGCGGGCAACCAGCGGAGCCTTGATTTCCATCAGGGTGACTGTATCGTTCAGCACGCGCTTTTTCACAATGGGAAACATGGCGCTACCTCCTTCAAATCAGCAGGCTTCTATTTTACATCATCCCGATAAAGTGTGCAACCTCTCATCCGTTCAAATTTTGTTCATATTTAGCCATTTCTTAGGTTGACTTATTTAATAGGAAGGTTTACAATGATTCCGCCGTGTTTCGACATGGTTTTTATGCGTTTAGGAGGGTTGACGATGTTCTTTCTTCTCTTTGCCTTCTGGATCATCCTCAACGGCCGCTGGACAACCGAAGTGGCCATTGTTGGCGCGGTGGTCAGCGGGCTGATCTATCTGTTCATCTGTAAATTCATGGACTACTCGCCCAAAAAGGAATGGGCCTGTGTCCGCCGCCTGCCCAGGGCTGTGTGCTACGGCGTGTACCTCATTGGCGAGGTATTCAAGTCCGCCTGGCAGACCATCAAGTTCATCTGGTCGCCCAAGGAGATCGTGCAGCCGGAGGTCACGTCCTTCCACACCAGGCTGCACACCGATGCGGGCAAGGTGATCCTGGCCAACTCCATCACCCTGACCCCCGGCACCATCACCGTGGACATCCGCGATGACCTGATGCTGGTGCATTGCCTGGACGAGAGCCTGGACGACGGCCTGGAAGGCTCCGACATGGAAAAGCGCATCATGAAGCTGGAAGGAGGCCACCACGATGACTGAAGCATATTCTGTTCTGTATAGCGTCACGCTGAGCATTCTGGGGCTGTTCCTGCTGGCCTGCCTGGTGCGTGCCATCATCGGCCCCCGCATTGCCGATCGCCTCATCGCCATCAATATGATGGGCACGCTGATCGTGATCATTGTGTGCATCCTGGCCTTTGTGATGAACGAGGGCGGCCTGGTGGACGTGGCCATCACCTATGTGATGCTGTCCTTCCTGGCCGTGGTGCTGCTGACGAAGATCTACATGGGCGTTTATCACGAAAAGCGCCGCAGGGAGGAGGGCAATACCGATGCTTGATACCATCCGCTTCATTATTTCCCTGCTTCTCACCCTGGGCGGGCTGTTCGTGCTGCTCTCCGGCGTGGTGGGCATTTATAAGTTCAAGTATTCCCTCAGCCGCATCCATGCCGGCGCCCTGTTCGACACCGTGGGCATCGTGCTGATGATGCTGGGCGTTGTGGTGGGCAACGGCATCAACCTCACCTCGCTGAAAATGCTGCTCATCGTTTGCATTCTGTGGCTCACCAGCCCGGTTTCCGGCCACCTGATCGGCAGGCTGGAGATCACCATCAACGATGAACTGGAAAAGGACATGATGGTGCTGGATCAGAGCATGGTGCAGCATGAAAAGGAGGGCGACTGAGCATGGAATTCCTCAACATTCTGCTGCTGGTGTTCATCATCGTGTGCGCCGTCTCCGTGTCGCTGACGAAGAACCTGTTCACCTCCATCGTCATTTTCATGAGCCAGTCCCTGGCCATGAGCGTGATCTGGATCATGCTGGAATCCCCCGACCTGGCCGTGACCGAGGCCGCCGTGGGCGCGGGCATCACCAGCCTTCTGCTCTTTGTGACGCTGAAGAAGATCCACGCCATCGATCAACAAAAGAAGGGAGCGACCGGCCATGGCCAAGATCAGGAATGATTATGAACACAGCTGGTGGCCGCGGCTCCTGCAATGGCTGGAGGACGGCTCCACCACCCTGGACGACGAACTGACCCAGGAAATGGAGGAATCCCGCGAGCAGCACCTGCTCCCCTCCCACGAGGATGTGGCCGCCTATGAGGCCAAGCTGGAGGAGCGGCGCAACCAGCAGCTGGCTGCCGAGCTGGACATGTACGCCCACGCCCACCGCTGGAGCAAAACCAAGGGCGCCAAGATCGTGGACTGGGCTTACCGCATCATGTCGGTGGTGATCTGCGTCAGCATCATCTGGGTGCTGTTGCAAACGGCCTCCTACCTGCCGCCCTTCGGCTCCCCGGATAACCCCGTGAACAACGAGGTCAGCCAGCGCTACATCGAAAAGGGCATGGAGGAGACCGGCGCGGTGAACATCGTGGCCGGCATGATCCTGGACTACCGCGCCTTCGACACCCTGGGCGAGAGCAATGTGCTGTTCATTGCCGCCTGCTCGGTGCTGATCCTTCTGCGCGTATCCTCCGACAAGCACGATCCCACCTCCGTCCACCAATTGGAAGTGGAGGCTGACGACCGTATGTACGAGCCGAAGAATGACATCATCCTTCAGCACATTTCCGCCTTCCTGGTGCCCATGATCCTCATCTACGGCGTGTATGGCGTGATGAACGGCCACATATCCCCCGGCGGCGGCTTCTCCGGCGGCGCCATCATGGGCGCGGCGCTGATCCTGTATCTCAACGCCTTCGGCTTCAAGCGCACCGAGCGGTTCTTCACCTTCAAGACCTTCCAGGTGGTCTCCGTGTGCGCGCTGAGCTTCTATGCCGTCAGCAAGGCGTATTCCTTCTTCACCGGCGCCAACCACCTGCCCTCCTTCATCACCCCCGGCAATCCCGGCGACCTGTTCTCCGCAGGCCTGATCCCTTACCTGAACATTGCCGTGGGCGCGGTGGTCTGCTGCACCATGTACGCCTTCTATACCCACTTCCGGAAAGGAGATATGTAAGCCATGAGTTTCCATAATTACGAAGAAATGGCCGCCATGATCCTCTTCGGCATTGGCTTCACCACCCTGCTTTTGCAGAAGAACCTCATCAAGAAGATCATCGGCTTTTCCATGATGGACTCCGCCATCTACCTGTTCCTGGCCGCCAAGGGCTTCATCGAAGGCCGCACGGCGCCCATCGTGGTGGACGGCGTGACCTCCATGGAGGCCTACATCAACCCCATCCCCGCAGGCCTGGTGCTGACGGGCATTGTGGTGAGCGTTTCCGTCACCGCGCTGATGCTGGCGCTCACCGTGCGCCTCTACCGCCGCTACCACACCCTGGATATCGACCGCATTACCGCGCTGGTGAGAAGGGAGGAGCAGTAAACCATGGAACTCTGGCAATCCATTCCCTTCGCCTGCATCCTGCTGCCCCTGGGCTCCGCTGCCATGACCAGCGTGCTCAAGGGGCGCTGGGCGCGGTATTGGACCTTTACCGTCCTCACCATCGTCACGGCGCTCTCCGCCATCTTTGTGGCGCTGATGGCTAACTTTGAAGGCAACTATACCTACATGATGGGTCACTACCCCGCACCCTGGGGCAACGAGATCCGCGCCGGTATGCTGGAAGCCATCACCGGCCTGTTCTTCAGCGTGATCATGCTGCTGTCCCTGATGGGCGGCCTGAAGAAGATCGACGAGCACATCCTTTCGGATAAGCAGAGCCTGTACTACGTGATGCTGCTGCTGCTCACCGCCGCGCTGATGGCGCAGACCTACACCAACGACCTCTTCACCGCCTATGTGTTCCTGGAGATCATGACCATCGCGGCCTGCTCGCTGATCACCGCCCGCACCAAGGGGCGCACGCTGGTGGCCGCCACCCGGTACATGATCATGAACCTCTTGGGTTCCGGCCTGTTCCTGCTGGGCATCACCCTCCTGTACGACCTCACCGGCCACCTGCTGATGAGCAACATCAAGGAGGCCGTGGCCGCCCTGGCACAGTCCGGCCAGTATCAGATGCCCCTCACGGTGGTCATCGCCATCATGAGCATCGGCCTGGGTATCAAGAGCGCCCTGTTCCCCTTCCACACCTGGGTTCCGGACGCCTACGGCTATTCCACGCCCACCTCGGCGGCGGTGCTGTCCTCCCTGGTGAGCAAGGGGTACATCTTCCTTCTGATCAAGATCTTCTACCGCGTCATCGGTCTTGACGTGATCGCCTCCACCGGCATCCTGGACATTCTCTTCGGGTTTGCGCTGGTGGGCATGGTGATGGGCTCCATCTCCGCCATCCGCCAGAGCGATATCCGGCGCATGATCGCCTTCTCCTCCGTGGCACAGATCGGCTACATCTTCATGGGCATGGGTCTGGGCAACGAGCAGGGCATGACCGCTGCGGTGTTCCACATCTTCGCCCATGCGGTGTGCAAGGCCATGCTGTTCCTGGCCGCAGGCGGCCTGGCCGATGCCTCGGGCAACAGCAAGCAGTTCCGCGACCTGCGCGGCTCCGGCTTCCGCAGCCCCATTGCGGGCGTGGCCTTCACCATCGGCGCGCTGAGCATGGTGGGCTTCCCCTTCCTGGGCGGCTTTACCAGCAAAATGAACTTCGCCATGGCGGCCATGCACGGCGGCGATACCCGCATGATGCTGGTGCTGCTGGTGCTGGTGATCTCCACCTGGCTCAACACCATCTACTTCCTCAAGACCGTCATCACCCTCTACCGCAAGCCCCTGCCCGGGGCTGTCTATCCGGTGGAGAAGGGGCGGCGCGGCTTCTGCTTCAATGCTTCGCTGGTGCTGTTTGCCGCGGTGAACGTGGCGCTGGGTCTTTTCTCCCAGGGCATCATCGAGGGTATCTCCCGTGGTCTTAACACCTTTGGCTAAATTGATCTGATCGTAGGAGGCATTGCCATGATCGGTTCCTGGTATCTGCTCATTCCCGTGCTGCTGCCCATTCTTTCCGGGCTGGCGCTGTGCTTTTTCAAGTCCTTCGAGGATGCCAAGAAGCGCAATCTCTTCACCCTGGTCATCATGGTCGTCAATGTGCTGGCACTGCTGCCCGTGCTTTTCTCCGGCGACATGACGCTGACCCTCTTCGTCCTCAGCGATAACCTACCCATCTTCCTGCGCACCGATACCCTGGGCAAGATCTTCGCCATGGTGATGGCCTTTGTGTGGGCTGCAGCGGGCGCCTACTCCTTTGAGTACATGGCCCACGAGGAAAACCAGAAGCGCTACTACAGCTTCTACCTCTGCACCCTGGGCGTGCTGATGGCGCTGTGCTTTGCAGGCTCCATCGTCACCTTCTATATGTTCTACGAGTTCATGACCCTGCTCACCGTGCCCATGGTGATGCACACCGGCAAGAAGGACGCTGTGGCTGCCGGCATCAAGTACCTGATCTACTCCGTGGTGGGTGCTTCCCTGGCGCTGCTGGGCATCTTCCTGCTCAGCCCCTATGCCACCAGCCTGAGCTTCACCCTGGGTGGTGTGCTGGATGCTGCCAAGGTGGCTGGCCATGAGGGCTTCATCCTCACCGTCACCTTCCTGATGATCGTGGGCTTTGGCACCAAGGCGGGTATGTTCCCCCTCCACGGCTGGCTGCCCACCGCTCACCCGGCCGCGCCCTCCCCGGCCAGCGCGGTGCTGTCCGGCATCATCACCAAGGCGGGCGTGCTGGGTGTGATCCGCCTGATGTACTGCTTCGTGGGTGCTGAATTCCTGCGGGGCTCCTGGGTGCAGACCGCCTTCATGAGCCTGACGCTGTTCACGGTGTTCATGGGCAGCCTTCTGGCCTTCAAGGAAGGCGGCCTCAAGAAGCGCCTGGCCTATTCCTCTGTGAGCCAGCTGAGCTACGTGCTGCTGGGCGTGAGCTCCATGCATCCCCTGGGCTTTGTGGGCGCGCTGCTGCACGTGGTGGCCCACTCCCTCATCAAGGATACCTTGTTCATGTCCGCCGGCGCCATCATCCACAAGACCGGCAAGACGCAGGTAGCCGAGCTGGAGGGCGTTGGCAAGCAGATGCCCATCACCATGTGGTGCTTCACCCTGGCCAGCGTTGGCCTGGTGGGCATTCCGCCCTGCCTGGGCTTTGTTTCCAAGTGGTATCTGGCGCAGGGTGCGCTGAACATGACGGGCGTGGCTTCCTTCTTCAGCTGGCTGGCTCCCGTGGTGCTGCTGGTGTCCGCCCTGCTGACGGCTGGGTACCTCTTGCCCATCAGCATCCGGGGCTTCTTCCCCGGCCACGATGGCGAGGGCAAGCTGAAGTTCTTTGAGAAATGCGAGCCCACCCATGTGATGCTCATCCCCATGATCCTCCTCACCACGCTGGTCATCCTGTCCGGTATGTTCCCCGGCAGCCTGGTGGAAATGTTCACCTCCCTGGCCAGCACGCTGATGTAAGGAGGCGCCACCATGCTCTTGTACCTTACGCTGTTGATCCCGCTGCTTGGCGGCGCGCTGCTGCCCCTGTTCCGGTTCAAAAACGTGAAGAGCCGCGGCATTTATGTGGAGGCGGTGGTGATCCTCACCTCCATCCTCACCTGGGTGCTGCTGTTCACCCGCACCGATACCCGCTACGACCTGTTCACCGTGATGGACGGGCTGACGCTGTCCTTCAAGGTGGACGGCATGAGCTGCATCTTTGCCGGGCTGGTGAGCATCCTGTGGCCGCTGGCCTCCCTCTACGGTTTTGAATACATGACCCACGAGGAGCGCCCCAACACCTTCTTCGCCTTCTACACCATGACCTATGCCGTTACCCTGGCGGTGGCCATGGCGTCGAACCTGTTCACCCTCTACGTTTTCTACGAGTGCCTCACCCTCATCACCCTGCCCCTGGTGACCCACAAGCAGGACGCCAAGTCCATCCGCGCCGGACGCAAGTATCTGTACTATTCCATCAGCGGCGCGGCCATGGCCTTCATTGCCCTGGTGTTCACCCTGCACTATGGCGCCACCACGGACTTCACCCTGGGCGGCATACTGGACATGACCAGAGTGGCCGGCCACGAGCATGTGCTGCACCTGGTGTTCCTGCTGGCCTTCATCGGCTTTGGCACCAAGGCGGCGGTGTTCCCCATGTATGCCTGGCTGCCCGCGGCCTCTGTGGCTCCTACGCCCGTCACCGCCCTGCTCCATGCTGTGGCTGTGGTGAATGCCGGTGCTTATGCCGTGCTGCGCGTGATCTACTACGCCTTCGGCGCTGATTTCCTCTACGGCACTACCGCTCAGACCATCGCCCTGGCCATTGCCTGCTTCACCATCGTGTTTGGCTCTGCCATGGCGGTAAAGGAGCAGCACTTCAAGCGCCGCCTGGCCTACTCCACCATTTCCAACCTGAGCTACATGCTCATGGGCGCAGCCCTCATGACCCCCGCTGGCATGGTGGGCAGCCTGAGCCACCTGATCTTCCACGGCGTGATGAAGATCACCCTGTTCTACTGCGCAGGCGCGATCCTGGTGCGCACCGAGCAGGAGTATGTGCAGGATCTGCGCGGCTTCAGCAAGGTGATGCCCTTCACCTGCTGCGTTATGCTGATTTCCAGCGTGGCCATGGTGGGCATTCCCCCGCTGGCGGGCTTCGTCAGCAAGTGGAACCTGCTCACCGCCGCAGCGGATACCGGCACGGTGATGGGTACTGTGAGCATCGCCGCGCTGATCATCTCCGCCGTGCTGACGGCCATCTACCTGTTCACCGTGGCGCTGCCCATGTACTTCCGTCCCCTGAACGAGGGCGTGAGCCTCTCCGGCGATCACGATCCCTCCTGGATGATGAAGCTGCCCCTGTTCATCCTCACCCTGCTGGTGGTTGGCCTTGGCCTGTTCTCCCAGCCGCTGGTGACCTTCCTGCGCCAGATCGCATCCGGCGCCATCTTCTAAGAAAGGAGGCTTCCCCATGGCGATCCTACCCATCCTTGTTTTCGGCCCCATGGTGATGGCCGCTGTGTGCTACCTCATCGGCCGGAAAAGCAAAACCGGGCGCGACGTGGCCGTTGGTCTCACCGGCATTGCCACCTTCGCCCTGTGCGTCCTTACCTGGAACAGCGAAGCCTCCTTTGCCTGGGATGGCTTCTGCGGCCTTGGCCTGCACCTGAAGGTGGACGGCTTCCGCAGCCTGTATGCCTGCATTGCGGCCTTTATGTGGATGATGAGCGGCCTGTTCTCCCACGAGTACTTCGGCCACTACCACAACCGCAACCGCTATTACTTCTTCAACCTCATGACCCTGGGCGCCACCCTGGGCGTGTTCCTCTCCGATGATCTGTACACCACCTTCATCTTCTTTGAGATCATGTCCCTGACCAGCTACACCTGGGTAGCCCAGGAGGAAACGCCCGGCGCCATGCGCGCCGCTGCCACCTACCTGGCGGTGGCGGTCATCGGCGGTCTCACCACGCTGATGGGCTTGTTCCTGCTCTGGCATGAGCTGGGCACGCTGAGCTTCTCCGGCATTCGGGAAGCCATGGCAACCTACCAGGGCAACATCACCCTGCCCGTGTGGCTCACCCTGGCGGGCTTTGCCGCCAAGGCTGGCCTGTTCCCGCTGCACATCTGGCTGCCCAAGGCGCACCCCGTGGCGCCCGCCCCGGCCAGCGCCCTGCTCTCCGGCATCCTCACCAAGAGCGGCATCTTCGGCCTGATCGTTATCTGCGCCAACCTGATGCCCGGCAATGCCGCCTTCGGCAATGCGCTGCTGGTGCTGGCGGTGATCACCATGTTCCTGGGTGCGCTGCTGGCGCTGTTCTCCGTTGACCTCAAGCGCACGCTGGCCTGCTCCTCCATGAGCCAGATCGGCTTCATCACCGTGGGCCTTTCCATGATGGTGCTGCTGGGCGAGGAAGGCTCCCTGGCCGCCTATGGCACCGTGACCCACATGATGAACCACAGCCTCATCAAGCTGGTGCTGTTCATGGCCGCAGGCGTGGTGTATATGAACCTGCACAAGCTGGATCTCAACGAGATCCGCGGCTTTGGCCGCCGCAAGCCCGTGCTGCACATCGCCTTCCTGCTGGGTGCGCTGAGTATCGGCTGCATCCCGCCCATCGGCAGCGGCTACAACTCCAAGAGCCTCCTGCACGAGGCTATTCTGGAGCTTGTGCATCACCTGGAAGCCCACGGTGCATCCGCCCTGCCCTACCGCTTTGTGGAAATTCTCTTCCTCATCAGCGGCGGCCTCACCGTGGCCTACATGACCAAGCTGTACATCTGCATCTTCTGGGAAAAGAACGCCAAGCGCCAGGAAGAATACGACGGGATGCGCAAGTACATCAGCAAGCCCTCTGCCCTGGTGCTGCTGCTGAGCAGCCTGGTGCTGCCCTTCCTGGGCGCACTGCCGGAGATGCTCATGACCCCCGTGGGCGTGCGCTCTGCGGCCTTCTTCGGCCAGGAGGTGCTGCACCATGAGATCCCCTACTTCGGCTCTGCCAACCTCATCGGCGCTGCCCAGAGCATCGGCATCGGCCTGGTGATCTACTTCGCCATCGTTCGTCCCCTGCTGATGAAGAAGGTGGATGGCATCCGCGTGTATGTGAACCGCTGGCCTGCCTGGCTTGACCTGGAGAATGCGGTGTATCGTCCCATCCTGCTGGACTTCCTGCCCAAGGTGCTGGGTGCCATCACCAAGTTCATCGCGGGCATCCCGGAGAGCTTCGCCGTGCTGAAGATCATCCCCGGCCTCATTGTGGGTGCGGTGCGCTTCCTGTGCGAGCTGCCGGAGAACATCGTGCTGCTGCTGCGCAACACGGCCTTCCGCAAGCGCCAGAAGCGCCGTCCCGTGCCTGTGGGCAACCGCTTCACCTACGGCTGCGGCAAGGCTCTGAACGGCCTTGCAGCGGCTCTGAACGCCACCTTCCTGCGCTCCAAGCCCATGCGTACCGACTTCGAGTACGTGCTGGACGCCTCCTGGCGTGAGCTGACCCAGGGCACCCACCGCATCACCGCCAGCATGTCCTTCGGCCTGCTGCTGATGTGCATCGGCCTGTTCATCACCTGCATGTACCTGCTCAGGCAGTAAAGGAGGCGCACCATGGCTGATCAGAAGAACATCCTGCTCCTGGGCGATTCCCGCCGCATGGGCTACCAGCCCTTTGTGACCGCCAACCTGCAGGGTCGCGCCCAGGTGCATGGACCCGGCGAAAACGGCCGCTGGGCTGGCTACACGCTGAACTCCCTGCGCTTCTGGCTGAATGAGTTCCCCACCCCGGACATCGTGCATTGGAACTGCGGATTGTGGGATCTGGGCGACGACTATCACCTGGGTCGCCCCTTCTCCCTGCCGGAGGAATACCGCAGCGCCGTGGAGCGCACGGTGACCGTGCTGCGCAAGCTCTTCCCCGGGGTGCAGATCATCATGGCCACCACCATGCCCGTGGCCGATGAAGACACCACCGGCATCCGCGCCTACAACGACATCATTCGGGAGGTTGCTGCCAGGGAGAACATCCCCGTGGACGACCTGTTTGCCCTGATGGACGGCAGGATGTGCGAATTTGACCGTGGCGACCGACTCCACCTGAACGACGAGGGCAACACCATCGTGGCTGCCCAGGTCACCAAGGCCATCGAGGCTTACCTTTAGCAAACATGCCGGATCTCGCAAGAGACCCGGCTTTTCTTTTGCCCAGGTTTTTGCTATAATGGTGGCAATCGCAACGCAATGGAGTGAGATCGCATGACCGAGCGCCTTTACTACGATAACGCCTACCTCACCGAGTTCGATGCCCAGGTGCTGGCCTGCCGCCCCAACGGGGAGCAGTTCGACGTGCTGCTGGATCGCAGCGCCTTCTACCCCACCTCCGGCGGCCAGCCCTACGATACCGGCACCCTGGGCAATGCGCAGGTCGTTGACGTGCAGGTGACCGGTGGCGAGGTGTGGCACACCGTCACAGCACCCCTCACCGTGGGGGAAACTGTGCATGGCCGCATCGACTGGGCGCGGCGCTTTGACCATATGCAGCAGCACGCGGGCGACCACATGATCGCCGGTACCCTGCACCGCCTGATGGGCGGCGTGACCATCGGCCTGCACATCAGCGAGGATGTTTCCACCATCGATGTGGCCATGCCCCAGGGCGTGACCCGCATCAGCGAGGAGGACATCCGCCGCGTGGAGGCGGAGGTGAACGAGCGCATCCAGCGGGATGTGCCCATCCGCTGCTGGTTCCCTGATGCCGAGGAACTGGCGACCCTCCCCCTGCGCAAGGATCCCACCGTGAGCGAGCACATCCGCATCGTGGCCATTGGCGATGATGAAATGGTGGCCTGCGGCGGCACCCATCCCTCCACCGCCGGACAGATCGGCTTGGTGAAAATCGTGTCCGTGGCTCCCGCCCGGGGCAAAATGCGGGTGTCCTTCCTGGCTGGCCAGCGTGCATTGCGGGATTACACCAACTGCCACCAGGCCGTCCACGCTGCCGCATCGCTGCTCTCCGCCAATGCGGACACCCTGCCCGGCGCGGTTGCTGCCCTGCAGGAGCGACTGCGCAGCGCCGAATATGAGCTGACCCGCTTCAAGCGGGAACAGCTGCTCACCCAGGTGCAGCAGATGATCGACCAGGCTGACACGCTGCCCAACGGCACCCGGCTCATTGCCCGCTTTGTGGAGGCCGACGCCACCCTGCTGCGGGAGGTGACCTCCAGGCTCATCGAGACCCCAGGCGTTATCGCCCTGATGGGCGC
Organism: Clostridia bacterium; assembly: GCA_017463245.1. GTDB lineage: Bacteria > Bacillota > Clostridia > Christensenellales > Aristaeellaceae > UBA11524. Next base: position 5,629 of record JAFTPN010000089.1, on the reverse strand, counting down.
CATGACCGGCGAGCAGGCCGCTTACGTCTTTGGCCGCTCTGCCGATGTGCAGGCCGACATGGGCGCCCTGCTGCGGGACTGCGCCAAGCCCCTGGGGGGCAAGGGCGGCGGCAGGCCGGACTTCGCCCAGGGCGGCGGCTGTGCGGAGATCCTGGAAGCCGCCAAGCAAACTCTGCTGAAATAAACAACAGGCTGCGCCTTCGTGGTGCAGCCTGCTTTTCTTAGAATTTCTTCACGAGCTTCTTCCAGTCGTACCCTTCAAACTCCCGGTGCTTGCCCCGCTTGCGCGGATTGGCCGGAGCCTGCTCCTTGGGCGTCAGGTTGGTGTGCATATACAGCGTGTCCAGCCCGGCTGCCATAGCGCCCGCAATGTCCGTCTCCCGGTCGTTGCCGATCATCAGGCACTTAGCCGGGTCAAGCCGCTGCTCATCCAGCAGCGCCCGGAAGAACCGCACGTCCGGCTTGCGGCACCCGTAGTCCGAGGACAGGTACACCCCGTCAAATTCCTCGCCCAGCTCCAGGTGCTTCAGCTCGCAGGCCGTAAACACCCGCTGGGCGTTGCTCAGCAGCCACAGGCGGTAGCCTTTGCAGCGCAGGGTGGCCAGGGCTTCCTTCACATAGGGGTACAGGCGAATGTACTCGGTGGAGGCAATGCGGAACAGCTGCGCGGCGTTCACGCCCAGCGCCTCCGCATCCTCCACGCCCCTGTCCCGCAGGAGCTGCGCCATCACCTGCTCGAAGGGGATATCCGGGAAGCACTCGTAGCTCTGCCCGGCCTGCGCCTCCCGCTGCGCCATGGCCGCGTCGAAGGCGGCGTGCAGCTCCGCCCCGGTGCAGGGCGCGCCATAGTAGCCGAAATACAGCGCCGTCTTGTCCCACACCAGATTGCTTTCCTCGGTGTGGATATCCACCAGCGTGCCATACAGGTCAAAGATCAGGTCGGTGTACATTGGCATCCCTCCGCTGTGATTATAGCACAAATCCTTGCAAAAGAGCGCGTTTCGGCTTATAATGTCTATCAAAAGCCAATGGAGGTGTGCGATGAAAGCCGCGCTGATTCTGCTGCTCTGCCTGCTGATGGCTATACCCACCGCGAATGGAGAGACTGCCATGAATACCTTTACCCCCAACTGGAACAATGTCAAGCCCCTTGGCCGCACCAAGCCCCTGGAGGACTCCCTGTGGCTGTGCTTTTCCGGCTCCGGTGCCGAGTTCACCGCTGATTGCACCCGCCTGGCCGTCACCATGGCTGGCGATTCCAGCGTGAACGACAAGAGCAACCAGACCCGCATCGCCATTGAAGTCAATGGTCAGCGGGTGGTGGACGATATGCTGGACGCTGCCGAAAAGACCTACACCGTCTGGGAGAGCGACGCCGCCCAGGCCATCACCGTGCGGGTGATCAAGCTCAGCGAGACCGCCATGTCCACCTGCGGCATCAAAGCCATCACCACCGATGCCGCGGCCATCCAGCCCACCGCCAAGAAGGCGCGCGCTATTGAGTTCATCGGCGATTCCATCACCTGCGGCTACGGCGTGGACGACGAGGACGCCAACCACCCCTTCTCCACCACCACCGAGGACGTGACCCGCGCCTACGCTTACAAGACCGCTCAGGCGCTGGATGCTGACTACAGCATGGTGTCCATCAGCGGCTACGGCATCATTTCCGGCTACACCGGCACCGGCGAAAGCAAGATCACCAACCAGTTGATCCCCACCTATTACGAGAAGCTGGGCTTCTCCTACGGCCAGTATCAGGGCGAGACTCCCGCCAATGTGGCCTGGGACTTCTCTGCCTACACCCCCGACCTGATCGTGGTGAACCTGGGCACCAACGACGACAGCTACACCGGCGCCGACCCGGAGCGCCAGGAGGACTACCGCGCCTCCTACACCGAGTTCCTCAAGGTCATCCGCCGCAACAACCCAGACGCCACCATCCTCTGCACCCTGGGCATCATGGGCGACAGGCTCTACCCCCAGGTGAAGAACGCCGTGACCGCCTACACCGAGGAAACCGGCGACACCAACATCGGCTGCCTGAAGTTCGACGTGCAGTCCCCTGCCGATGGCTACGCCGCCGACTGGCACCCCACCGCCGCCACCCACGACAAGGCCGCGGAGAAGCTGATCAAGCGGATTCAGCAGTTGATGGAATGGTAAAATCAACTGCATAGCAAAGCGCCCTGCATCCACACAAGATGCAGGGCGCTGTTTTGTTATTTACCAGTCTTCGAAGATTTCCTCGCCCTCTTCAAGCTCGATCTCTTCGTCCTCCAGCAGTTCCTCTTCTTCCTCAGCCGGGTCGCCCAGGTAGGCGTCCACAATGGCCTGGGACCAGGTGCCCGCAGAGGTGATCACGTAGTTCTGCAGGGTGTTGGTGTAGAAGTCGAAATACGCGTTGGAATACACGGGGATGGTGGGCAGCACCTCTGCCCAGTATTCCTGGAAGGCCAGCCACTTCTGGCAGTAGGTCAGCACATCACCGGGCTCGGTCATGCTCATGTCGCGAGCCAGCTCGTACAGCTTGCTGTCCTCAATGGCCTGATAGTTGCTGCCCACAAACTCGCCATCCGCAGGCACAAAGTTCAGCGTGGGGTCGAACACCACGTCGAAGTTGGTGGCCAGGTACATCATGTCGCAGTCGCGGGGTTCCTGACGGTAATACTGCTTCAGCAGGTCGTTCATGGGCACCGGCTCCATGGTGACCTTGATGCCCACCTGCGCCAGATAGTCCACGAAATTGGTCTGCAGGCTATCCACAATGGTGTTGCCCTCGGGATAGACCAGCGTCAGGTCCAGGGGAACGATCTCCTCACCGATCTTGGCGCAGCGCACATCGTCCTTGGCAGGATCAAAGGCAGCACCCTCGCGGTTCAGCGTCCAGCCGTCGCCCTCCAGCAGCTTCACAGCGGCCTCCAGGTCCAGGTTGTACACCGGGATGTTCTCCATGCTGATCTCTTCCCAGGCCAGCAGGGCTTCTTCGTACTCCTGCTTCTCCTGGCGGCTGGCGGACTCTTCGGGTTCCTCCAGCGGAGGCTCCACGGTGCCGTTCACCATCTGATACATCCATTGGCCGATGCCGTAGTAGCCGTCCACCCGCAGGCCAAAGTTGCCCACATAGTCGCTCACCAGGGTATCCTTATCCAGGCAGTAAGCAATGGCCTGGCGCACGGCCTGGCTGCTCACAGCAGGCTTTTCGCAGTTGTAGGAAATGAAGCTGTAGCCAATGCGAGCGTAGTTGCCCATGTACACAGCGCCAGTACCCACACCGGCAATGCCCTGCATGATGCTGTCGGTCTTCACAGCCTTGTTGATCAGACCCAGCTCGCCCGCCAGCAGCTGATCCACCATGGTCTCATTCTCCACGGTCTTGTAGGTCAGATACTGGATGGTGGGCACAACGCCCTCGGCATTGCCCTTGTAGTATTCGTTGATCTCAAACTCGGCCACTTCGCCATCGTAGGAGATCAGCTTGTAGGGGCCGCTGGTGACCTTGGGATAGGTCACATAGCCATTTTCGGCATTCAGCAGGGTCTCCTTCAGGGCTTCGGGGGCAAAGGTGCCGGCGGTGTTGTCGATGTACACGCCCTGGCCATCGTCCTTCACCTGGCAGCCGGGCGCGATGACGCTGATGGGCAGCGCATAGCACCGCAAAAGACCCAGCTCGTAGAAGAAGGGACGATACTCCTTGGCCACGGTGAAGGAGATCATCGTGTCGGAGGTCACCCGCAGACCAGCCAGGGTGTCCGCTTCGCCGTTCTTGTAGGCTTCCATGCCCAGCAGGCTTTCATAGCCATTGGTGTTGCCGCCGATGGCCTCAATTTCCGGCGCCACAGAAAGCAGCACGGAGAAAGCATAGTCCCAGGCGGTGATGCGGGAGCCATCGGAGTAGTACAGATCGTCGGCCAGCACCATGGAATAGGTGCGGTTGCCTTCCGCATCGTCATACACCACAATGCCCGTTACCACAGAAGGATCCACGTTGAACAGGCCTTCTTCCTGCTCCCATTGGATCAGGTTGTAGCCAAAGAGCAGCTCCTTCACGTCCAGGTCGGTGGTGTTGTTGCCCCACAGCTGGGTGGAGAAATGGCCGCTGAAGGCCGTGGTGTTGCCCACAACCAGGTGATCGTAGGCCGGAATGATATCCTCAGCCACGGCCGCCATCTGGCCAAAGGCCATCATCACGGCAAGTAGCAATGCCATCCATTTCTTCATGCAGATCATCCTTTCTGTCGAACATGGCCATGAAACTCATGCCCGGCAAACCCGGAATGCCCGACATATGACTTGCATATGCCGGGCAGAAATCATTCCGGGTTTAGTTTTTTTAGCGTTCCATTTACTCGAAGCACTCGCCAGCGTTCAGGTGCACGTTGCCGATGCCCAAAGGCGTGTCGTAATCATCAATGAAGATCCAACCGTTGCCCTTTCTGACATACACAACCGTGTACTTGATATCGCGTGCGGGCATCCAACCCTTGACTTCCTTCAGGCTTGCGCGGTAGCCGTCGATCACGGGAGAATCGACGTCGTACTCGTCACCGGCCTTCAGGGTCTCGGTGTAAGTGGGAGCCGCCTCGCTGCCATCGAGGTAGATGTACTCAATGGTCAGCTTGTATTCCTTCGCGGTGTAGATTACGTCATACACCATGTCCTGCTTCTCCATCACGCCAGTCACGCGGTAGATGTCAGGCTCGTAGCCACGGATCCTCGGGCTGGTGATCGCATAGGGATCGCCAGTAGCATACTGCTGAGTGAAGGTCTTGGCTGCGGTCTCGCCGCCCACGTACTCATACCAGTAACGCACGGTCACACGGTAGATCTCGGGCACCACGGGCATGGGATCGATGGGATCGTCCTCATCGTCGCTGCCTTCCGGCACCTTGGGCTGGTCAGGATCGTCAGGATCGGGGATGGGATCAGCCTTGGCCACGGCCACGTTCAGGATGTGGCCAGCCGCAGCATCAGCCGCAGTTACAATGCGGGTGGTGGTAAAGGTCTGGCTCTCGCCCACCTTCAGCACTTCGATGGTCTCGTGCAGGCCGGTCAGCTCGTCATCCACCTTCACGTTGGTGTAGTCGACGTTGCCGTCGTTGGTCACCACGATCGTGTAAGTGATGGTGTCGCCCACCTGAGCCGTCGTCGTCACATCGGAGGTCTTCACCACCGTCAGCGTGGTATCGATGTCTTCGGGATCGTCTTCCTCGTCGTCGTCATCCTCGGGGATGTGCGGCGGGTTCTCAGGATCAGGATCCGGAATCTCATCGCCCTTGGCAGTTACGCTGTTCAGCACGATGCCCTTCAGGATGTCTTCACTGGTGACAGTGTAGGTCGTGGTGAATTCCTTCTCCTCGCCCACCTTCAGCAGCTCGATCACCCAGTGGTCGCCCGTCAGCTCGTCGTCAACCTTCACGTTGGTGTAGTCCACGTTACCGTCGTTCTTCACCGTGATGGTGTAGGTGATCTTCTCGCCCAGCGCCACCTTCTTGCCCTGCTTGTCGGAGGTCTTCACCACCGTCAGCGTGGTGTCGATGGGGTCGGGATCCACATCTTCCTCGTCCTGATCCTTCACAGGTTCATCAGGATCATCAGGATTCGTCGTTTCGGCCGTAGCAATGTTCTT
>JAFTPN010000088.1 GCA_017463245.1 Clostridia bacterium | reverse complement strand
CGGCCGTTCCTCCGTGTAAGGAAAGTTTTCCGCAAGCGGAAAACGCCCCGCCCCGTCGGCATAGCCGCCGGATACGAATTTAATCGAAGGGACTGCGGTCCCTCCGATGCCACCCGGGTTTTGTAAAATTGCAGCAGACCCTTTCCGGGGTCTGCTTTTTGCTTGCGTCTGCTGCGGCGGGATGGTATAATGGTCAGGAATGAACGATGTAAGCGGTTTCCGGAGGATTTGAAATGAAAAAGCCGAATTTCGGCATGATGGGCGTGATCATGGCGCTGGCCTGGCCAACCATGCTGGAACAGCTGATGCAGACCGCCGTGCAGTATATCGATACAGCCATGGTGGGTTCCCTGGGGACCCAGGCCACGGCGGCGGTGGGCGCCACCAGCACGGTGAGCTGGCTGGTGGGCAGCACGGTATCCGCCTTTGGCGTGGGCTTCCTTTCCTACATTGCCAAGGCCTGCGGCGCACAGGATCGCGAAGCGGCGCGGAAGTCCGTGTCCCAGGCGGTGCTGATGGTGCTGGTCACCGGCATTGCCTTCACGGCCATCACCCTGGGGCTGAGCCGCCAGGTGCCGGTGTGGATGCAGGTGGACAAGGACATTCAAGAGCTGGCTGCCCAATATTTCTTCATCCTGTACCTGCCCATGTTGCCCAGATGCGCCAGCATGATCTTCGGCACGGTGCTGCGGGCTGCGGGCGACACGAAAACGCCCATGAAGATCGGCGTCATCGTGAACCTGATCAACGTGGTGCTGAACTATTTGCTGATCTACCCCACCCGGCCAATGACGCTGCTGGGCTTCACCTTCACCATGCCCGGTGCGGGCTGGGGCGTCATCGGCGCAGCCATCGCCAGCGCGGTGGCCTTCACCTGGGGCGGCATCCACATTACCATCAAGCTGTGGAAGCACCCCATGGTGTCCCCTAAGGGGCAGTCCATCAAGCCGGACTGGACGATCCTGCGCCCCTGCCTCAAGGTGGCGCTGCCCAATATGTTCCAGCGCTTCGGCACCTCCCTGGGCTATGTGGCTTTCGCGGCCATGATCAACTCCCTGGGCGAGGTGGCTACCGCTGCCCACACCATTGCCAACACGGTGGAATCCGCCTTCTACATCCCCGGCTACGGTATGCAGACCGCCGCCGCCACCCTGGCGGGCAATGCCTATGGCGCCGGGGACAACAAGCGGATGAAGGAACTGGCCCGGATGTTCATCCCCATCGAGATCGGACTGATGATCCTCTCCGGCGGTGCATTGTTCATCATGGCGCCCATGCTGATGGGCATCTTCTCCGCCAGCCCGGAGGTCATTGGCTTAGGCTCCACGGTGCTGCGGATGGTGGCGGTGTCCGAGCCCTTCTACGGGTTCTCCATCATCATCGAGGGCATGATGCAGGGCGTGGGCAAAACCCGCCAGCCCTTCATCTTCAACATTCTGGGCATGTGGGCGGTGCGCATCGTGGGTACGTTCATCTGCACGCAAATGCTGGGCTTTGGCCTGGTGTCCGCCTGGGCGTGCATGATCGCCCATAACCTGCTGCTGTTCGTGCTGTTCCTGATCACCTATCTGCGGGGCGGATGGAATCCGTTGCAGGACGGTCACACAGCCATCACCTGACCTTGCTATCATCAGGCTATCCTATACCTACGAAGGGAGGGACGCAAGTCCCGCCTAACGAGGTCAACGCTTGCGTTGACCGAAGTGTAGCCAGTACACGGCCTTGTGCCGTGGAATGGCCGACAAGAAAGGGGATCGACCATGCGCCGATTCATTCCGCTGCTTGTACTGCTCCTGTGCCTTGTGGTCTGCCCTGCTCTGGCGGAAAACGCCACGGTGTTTTCTACCCAGCAGCTGGGCGACATGACGGGCATCGCCAGCGATACCGACCTTTTCCCCGTGCCGGAGGATGTGTTCCTGCCCGAGGGGGCGGAGATCATCCAGACGGAGAACAGCTACAAGAGTCAAAACATCTCCATCGAAATTTCCTCCATGCGCTATGAGAACAGCGATGTGTACATTGCTGATATTTACGTGCGCTCCATTGCCAATTTCCAGCGCGCCTACGCCGGGGGCAAGTGGAAAAAGACCACCGACAAGGTGAAGGACATGGCCGTGGAGAACAACGCCGTTCTGGCCATGACCGGCGACAGCGGTCAGGTGATCATCAAGGGCTGGTGCATCGGCAACGGCATCACCTGGCGCTCCACCACCAACATGAAGCGAGATATCGCCATCCTGTACAAGAATGGCGAGCTGAAAACCTATCCCGGCCGCGTGGACTATGCGGCGCTGGAACCCTTCATGGACGACATCTGGCATTGCTTCCTGTTCGGCCCCGTGCTGCTGGACGCCGAGGGCAAGGCCATGACCAAGTTCAACTCCGACGTGAACCCGCAAAATCCCCGCTCCGCCATCGGCTACTACGAGCCGGGACACTACTGCTTTGTGCAGGTGGACGGCCGCAAGACCGCCAGCGCCCTGGAGGCCAAGAAGACCAACAAGGGCATCACCCTCAAGGCGCTGTCCCAGCTGATGGAAGACCTGGGCTGCGTTTCCGCCTACAACCTGGATGGCGGCCAGTCCTCCATGATGTGGTACGGCGGTGACCTGGTGTCCACACCCTACCGCGGCGGGCGGCGCATTGGCGACATCGTTCTGATCAAGGAACTGGAATAAGGAGGACGCATCATGCAGATCGGCGCACAATTCTTCACCCTGCGGGAGCATTGCAAAACCCTGGACGACTTTGCCCTTTCCCTGAAAAAGGTGGCGGACATGGGCTACCGCACGGTGCAAATCAGCGGCACTTGCCCCTATGAGCCTGCCTGGCTGGCCGAACAGCTGAAAAAGAACGGCCTGGAATGCGTCGTCACCCACACCCCTGCCGATCGCCTGCAAGCCGATGCCGCCCAGGTGGCAGCGGATCACGACGTGTTCGGCTGCGATCACGTGGGGCTGGGCTGGTATGCCTTCAACGAGGAGAAGGAAACCGAAAGCTACGCCCACTTCATCAAGACCTACCTGCCCGTGGCCAAGACCCTCCACCAGCACGGCAAGCTGTTCATGTATCACAACCACGACCAGGAATTCAAGCGCCTGGAGGGCAAATTGGTGCTGGAGCGCCTGATGGAGGACATCCCCGCCGAGCTAATGGGCTTCACGCTGGATACCTTCTGGGTGCAGGCGGGCGGCGGCGATCCTGCCCAATGGCTGGAAAAGCTCAGCGGGCGCATCCCCTGCATCCACCTGAAGGACTACGCCTATGGCCGCAAGATGGCCGTGGTGGGCGAAGGCAACATCAACTTTGACCGGGTGTTTGAAAAGGCAGCTGCCGGCGGCACCAAGTATATGCTGGTGGAGCAGGACGACTGCAACGGCGAAGACCCCTTCGACTGCCTGCAGCGCAGCTATCGGTATCTCAAAGCACAGGGATTTGAGTAAATTCGGAATGCGGAATTCGGAATTCGGAATTGAGGATGTGGCGCTGGCAAGAAAGACACAAGGAGTAATGTGCAGGTTTCCACCTCATCAGTCAGCGCAGGCGCTGACAGCTTCCCCTCAAGGGGAAGCCATGGTGCATGGCCATGCTAAAGCCTTCCCCTTGAGGGGAAGGTGGCCGCAGGCCGGATGAGGTGGAAAGCGGCTTGCTCCGCGTCGCGGCGCGACCGTATTCGCGCCGTGACCCCTGCTTATGTGCGCGTCCCATGCCATCCCCGAATGGGTTTCGAAAGGGCTGAAAGCCCTTCGTGGGGAGTCCAGAGGGGCAAAGCCCCTCTGGTGGGGTGCAGGGGCAACGCCCCTGCCCGTCGGAGACACCAAACACGCTAAAACATATAGGGAGGAAAGCAAATGATTACCGTGAAGGATAACAAGGCGACCGGCTTGCAGGTGGCCTACATTGGCGGCGGCAGCCGTGGCTGGGCGTGGGGGTTCATGACCGACCTGGCCATGGATGAGCAGCTGTGCGGCTCTGTGCGGCTGTACGATATCGACCGCAGCGCTGCCGAGCGCAACGAGATCATCGGCAACAAGCTCAGCCAGAACCCTGAGGTGAAGTCCAAGTGGACGTATTCCGTCAGCGATTCCCTGAAGGACGCCCTTACCGGCGCGGACTTTGTGGTGATCTCCATCCTGCCCGGCACCTTTGAGGAAATGCGCTCCGACGTGCATCTGCCCGAGCGGGTGGGCGTGTGGCAGCCCGTGGGCGACACCGTGGGCCCCGGCGGCTTCATGCGCGCCATGCGCACCATTCCCATGTTTGTGGAGATCGGCGAGGCTATCCGGGATTATGCGCCGGACGCCTGGGTCATCAACTACACCAACCCCATGAGCCTGTGCGTGCGCACCCTCTACGAGGTGTTCCCCAAGATCAAGGCCTTCGGCTGCTGCCATGAGGTCTTTGGCACCCAGCACCTGATGTGCCAGATGCTGGAGGACGAGTACGGCATCAAGGCCGACCGCCACGAGATCTACACCCAGGTCACGGGCATCAACCACTTCACCTGGGTGACCCGCGCCACCTACAAGGGCATGGACTTGATGCCCCTGTATGCCAAGTATGCTGAAAAGTACGCCAACGGCTATGACCGCGGCGGCGACAACAACTGGATGAATTCCAACTTCAGCTGCGCCCAGAAGGTGAAGTTCGACCTCTTCCGCCGCTACGGCGCCATTGCCGCCGCCGGTGACCGCCACCTGGTGGAGTTCCTGCCCCCCTGGTATAACGATTGCCCCGAAACCGTGGCCAAGTGGAAGTACAACCTGACCAAGGTGGACTGGCGCATCGGCGACCTGGCCAGCCGCATGCAGCGCAGCGATGACCTGATCTCCGGCAAGGAGGAGCTGAACCTGAAGGGCTCCGGCGAGGAAGGTCACCTGCTGCTCAAGGCCATCCTGGGTCTGGGCGACCTGGTGAGCAACGTGAACATCCCCAACCGTGGCCAGATCCCCAACCTGCCCCTGGGCGCGGTGGTGGAGACCAACGCCCTCTTCGGCTACGACCGCATCGAGCCCGTCTACACCGGCGACATTCCCGCCAACATCCTGCCCCTGGTGGCGCGCCACATCTACAACCAGGAGAACACCCTGCGCGCCGCCATGACCTGCGACCGCAAGCTGGGCTTTACCACCTTCATGAACGACCCCCAGATGGCCAAAGTCTCCATGGAGGACGGCCAGCAGCTCTTTGACGATATGCTGGAGAACCAGAAGAAGTATCTGCCCAAGGGGTGGTTTGAGTAAACCTTCGGCAACGCAAATCGCACGCAAAAAGGACTGCTCACGCAGTCCTTTTTGCATACCATTCATTCCGAATTCCGAATTACTTCCTCCACCCTTTCCCATCCAGGAAGTCCATAAACCTTCCCCAGTCCTCCCGGCTCAGGTAGTGGTCGCCGGGGCGCAGGTGGTAGCTGATGCTCCCTTCCTGCAGGGCGTCGCCGGGGGCGGGCATACGGTCGGGGGTGATGAAGCCGGGCTTGCCCAGGGCTTCCCAGGCGGAGGAGGCGGCCACGCAGCCCAGGAACTCGTGGCTGGGGCCTGCCCATTGGTCGTCCAGGCCGCTGGAAACGCACAGCAGCCGGGGTGCAATGGCGGCCAGCAGCCAGTCCTGCTCAAAGGGCATGGCGGCTTCGTTGTCGGCGTACTGGCGGTAGTTTTCGCAGAACCAGAAGGGGAACACATCGGTAATATTGCTGATATGCTCGCCGGGCTTGCCCCGGGTGATGGCCGCACCGCTGCAGCCGGAGGCGTTGGAGATCACGCAGGCAAAGCGCTCGTCCAGCATACCGGCCAGCAGGGCGGTTTTGCCCAGGCGGGAGTGGCCGATGACGGCCGTGCGCTCTGCCTCCACACCGGGCTGGGTCAGCGCCCAGTCCAGCATGCGGGAGGCAGCCCACGCCCAGATGGCGATCTTGCCGGGGAGCTGCTGTGCCGGTACGCCCGCCTGGGCGGCGGCTTCCCGCAGGAGCTTGCCCAGACCGTCGGTATAGTCGTCGGCGGCATCCTTGGAGATGTCGTTATACCCTGCCGACAGCACCGCATAGCCCCGGTCGCAGATCTCCTCGGCGGGGTAGTATTGATCCGGCACATTGGCGGTAAAGTTCAGCAGCACAAACAGCGGATGCACCCCCGCTGCGGTGGGACGGGCGTACTTCACCGGAAAGGTGAAGCTTCCGCCGGGCAGGGTGAGGGTCAGTTCGATGGTTTGCAACGGCGCCTTGCCCGCGCAGAAGCGCTTGTCCTCGGCCACGGTGCGACCCTCCACCTTGCAGGGGATGGGCGGGATGATGCCATACTCCTGCTCCAGCAGGGTGCGGATGAGAACTTGCCGGTCGTCAGGCCGGACAGGCAGACCAAGCTGATGGATTTTTTCCTGAAGGAACGACATAGGGATGCCTCCTTTACTTAATATCGTCCTACTTCCCAGTTGGTGTGTTTGCTGAAAAAGCAGATTTTCATATGATCATTCGATCTGTCTGAGTGAATTGCTCCATAATAGAAGTCTCTGTGTTTTTTGAGTTCGGAAACATCATGCCCGGGACACATATCAATGGATTCGCTGCCATCTTCCAGCTTTGCGCCATATCCTACAAGAACCATCCAATAGTGAACAAGTGCGTCAAACCGGGTGCGATCTATCTGATTGTTCAAGTCAAGCAACAAATCAGTATTGATGTCCCTTATCAGTGATGTGCCGTCAATCTGGATGCTGGGATTTCCGCCGTGACTGAGCAAGAGGGCAAGTGAATCGGCGGCAATGTAACCGTTCTCTACGAAGCGCAATTCGCTCATGATATTACTTTTGTTGGTGTCTTCGTCATACAGCACATTAGGGTCCAGGCCATGCTCCAACAAACATTCCAATGCTTCCAGCATATGAGACGAGCAGTAACCTGGCAAAACGGTACCGCGAGGCCTGCGTGGCGTGTTCCAGCTGTCATCTTGCAAATCACAGATACAGTCGTACACATATTGATAACCAGCCATGCTGACATCATCAGGTGAATATGCTCCGCTGGCAAGTTCTCCCTTCAAGCGTTCAAGAGAGAACACTTTCGTAAAGAGCAAATCATAAAGCCTCTGTGCTTTTTCTGATAGCTGCAACATAAAAGTTCTCCTTTGTCGTGGGAATGCTGGTTTGATTATATCACATTGGTCTCACAGACCGCAAGCGACCCTTGCGACAACGGGCTTTTTCATGATACAATAGCCGGGTAAGTACGATACGGAGGAAGAAGCATGAAAACCTCAACGCTGATCCGAAGATTCCTGCCCTATTTCAAGAAGTACAAAGGCACGGTGGCCTTCGACCTTATTTGTGCCTCGCTGACCACCATCTGTGAGCTGGTGCTGCCGCTGATCGTTTCCGAGATCACCGACCGCGCCACCGTGGATCCCGCCTCCCTCACGGTGCAGTTTGTGCTCAAGGCGGGCGGGCTGTACATCCTGCTGCGCATCATCGATGCGGCAGCCAACTACTTTATGCAGTCCGTAGGTCACATCATGGGCTCCAAGATGGAGACCGATATGCGCAACGACCTGTTCCACCACCTGCAGCAGCTGTCCTTCAGCTACTACAGCGAGACCAAGGTGGGTCAAATCATGGCGCGCATCACCTCCGACCTGTTCCAGGTGACGGAGTTCGCCCACCATTGCCCGGAGGAATTCTTTATTGCAGGCATCAAGATCGTGGTGAGCTTTGTGGTGCTGTGCGGCATGAACCTGTTCCTCACGCTGCTGGTGTTTGCGGTGCTGCCCTTTATGCTCATTGCCTCCTACCACTTCAATGGCAAAATGCGCCGGGTGATGCGCGCACGCAACAAGCAGGTGGGCGAGATCAACGCCCAGGTGGAGGACAGCCTGCTGGGCATCCGCGTGGTGAAGAGCTTTGCCAACGAGGCCATTGAGGAAGAAAAGTTCCACGAGGGCAACCGCCGCTTCCTGGAACTGAAGTCCGAGTCCTACAAGGTGATGGCACAGTTTGGCACCTCCAACCGCATTTTCGATGGCTTGATGTACATCATCATCGTCATGGCGGGCGCGATCCTCATGGGGCAAGCCAAGCTGAGCATTGCGGACTTCACCGCCTATCTGCTCTATGCCACGGTGCTTTTGAACTCCATCCGCCGCATTGTGGAATTCACCGAGCAGTTCCAGCAGGGCATGACGGGCATCGAGCGCTTCTTTGAGGTGCTGGACGCCCCGGAGGACATTCAGGATGCTCCCGGTGCCAAAAAGCTGGGTGAAGTAAAGGGCGCGGTGACCTTCGATAACGTGAGCTTCCACTATGCGGACGACGACGCCGAAGTGCTCCACCACCTGAACCTGACCGTGAAGCCCGGCGAGTCCATCGCCCTGGTGGGACCCTCCGGCGCAGGCAAAACCACCCTGTGCAACCTGATCCCCCGCTTCTACGATGTGACCGGCGGCCGCATCCTCATCGACGGGCAGGACGTGAAGGAGGTCACCCAGCGCAGCCTGCGCCAGGCTATCGGCATGGTGCAGCAGGAGGTGTACCTCTTTGCGGGCACGGTGTTTGAGAACATCGTCTACGGCAAGCCCGGTGCCTCCCGCCAGGAGGTGGAGGAAGCCGCCAAGCTGGCCGGCGCCCACGAGTTCATCATGGCCTTGCCCAACGGCTACGACACCTATGTGGGCGAGCGGGGCGTGCGCCTTTCCGGCGGCCAGAAGCAGCGCATTTCCATCGCCCGCGTGTTCCTGAAAAACCCGCCCATCCTCATTCTGGACGAGGCCACCTCCGCCCTGGACAACGAGAGCGAGCACCTGGTGCAGCAAAGCCTGGAAAAGCTGGCTCACGGCCGCACGGTGTTCACCATTGCCCACCGGCTCACCACCATCAAGGGTGCCGACACCATTTGGGTGCTGACGGAGAACGGCGTGGAGGAAATGGGCAGCCACAGCGAACTGATGCAGAAGGGCGGCCTGTACGCCCATTTATATGCGATGTATTCCAGCGTGGAGAAAGTGTAAGACCTTCATCGGCAAGCGAATGCCCGGCTTTCCACCTCATCAGTCGCTGCGGCGACAGCTTCCCCTCAAGGGGAAGCCAAGGCAAACCACGGCCTGACTCAAAAAAGCAGCTATATGGTGTTGCTGCAAGGGAACGCACCAAAGGCTTCCCCTTGAGGGGAAGCTGGCAGCGCTTGCGCTGACTGATGAGGTGGCTGCCGCAGGGGAGCACACTCAAAAAGAGAAGCCCATTTCGCCAAGGACAAATAGCAATGAACCAGAAAAGGAACGAAAAGCTCACAGGCAACGCGCAAAACCTGCGAAACCGCATGACAAAAGAAGAACGCCGCCTGTGGTATGAATGCTTGAAGCAACTGCCCATCACCATCAATCGGCAAAAGGTTATTGGGAATTACATAGTAGACTTCTACTGCGCCGCAGCCAACCTGGTGATTGAGCTGGATGGTTCACAGCATTACCAGGAAGAGGCACAAGAGGCCGATCGAATCAGAGATGCCTATTTACAAAGCCTTGAGTTAACTGTACTGCGCTACACAAACCGGGATGTAAACAGATATTTCAGGGAAGTATGCGAGGATATATACAGGCACATACCGCAGCTTTCCACCTCATCAGTCGCTGCAGCGACAGCTTCCCCTCAAGGGGAAGCCAAGGAGTATCCGCAACGTGACTGAAAAAAGCTGCGGGATCGTATTGCCACAAGGGAACCCGCAAAAGGCTTCCCCTTGAGGGGAAGCTGGCAGCGCTTGCGCTGACTGATGAGGTGGACGCTGCATACCCATACATTTTCAAAGGAGGAGTATCTATGATGTTGATGAAAGCAACCCAATCCCATTTTGCCGCCGCATGCACTCTTTACAAAACGGTCTGCGACGACATGCAGTCCCGGGGCATCGACCAATGGCGCTGGGGCGAATACCCCTGCGAGGAATTCGTCCAGCAGGATATCGACAAGGGCGAGCTGTATGTGCTGGAGGGTGCCAACGGCCTGGAGGCGGTGCTGTGCAT
This sequence comes from Clostridia bacterium, assembly GCA_017463245.1. Taxonomy (GTDB): domain Bacteria; phylum Bacillota; class Clostridia; order Christensenellales; family Aristaeellaceae; genus UBA11524. The sequence continues at coordinate 3,734 of JAFTPN010000088.1, read as the reverse complement.
CAACACCCAGCAGGACGAGGAGTACAACGATCTGAACTGGCTCTTCGGCGTAAAGCCCGGCAGCTTCCACCGCCTGTGCATCCATCCTGATGCCCAGGGCAAGGGCTTGGGCAAGAGCATCCTGGCCGATGTGGAGGAAGTCCTCCGCGCCCAGGGCTGCGACTGCCTGCGCATCGACACCTACTCCCCCAACCTCAACGCCCAGAAGCTCTACGACCGCTACGGTATGCGCCGTGTGGGCGAGGTGACTTTCTTCCACCGGGAGCTGCCCTTCATCTGCTACGAGAAGCCCATCACCGAGGCCTGCCCCCTGCTGCCCCTCACCATGCACCCCGCCTTCCGCGGCGGCGCGCTGACCCCCTGGGGCGGCGAGAAGCTGCGCACCGTGTACGACAAGCCCATCAAGGATGTCCCCACCGGCGAGAGCCTGGAGGTGAGCTGCATCCCCGGCCTGGAATCCACCGATGATGCGGGCGTGAAGCTCACCGACCTCATCGCCAAGTACGGCGCGAAGTTCGCTGGCAAGTATGCCGAGGGCACCTTCCCGCTGCTTTTGAAGCTCATCGACGCCAGCGAATCCCTCTCCGTGCAGGTGCATCCCGACGATACCTACGCCCACGCCAACGAGAACGGCAAGCTGGGCAAGACCGAGGCCTGGCTCATCCTGGATGCGCCGGAGGGCAGCCAGCTGGTGTATGGCATCAAGCCCGGCACCGACCTGGACACCCTGCGCACCGCCTGCGAGGCTGGTGCTGCGGTGGAGCCTCTCCTGCGCCGCGCGAACGTGAAGCCCGGCGACGTGTGCTTTATTCCCGCTGGCTGCGTCCACGCCATCGGCGCGGGCATCATGCTGTACGAGATCCAGCAGTCCTCCGACGTGACCTACCGCTTCTACGACTGGGATCGTGTGGACGCCAAGGGCAACCGCCGGGAGCTGCACCTGCAAAAGGCCCTGGACGTGACCGACCTGAGCTTCTCCCTCGACCCCATCCCCGCGCCGGACGCCCCCATCGCCCGGGTGCTGGACGAAGAGTACTTCACCCTCGACCTGATGAAGGTGGAAGGCGAATGCCAGCTGCCCGCCATTGCCGACTTTGGCCTGCTGACCTCCCTGGAGGGCGACGTGACCCTGTGCTGGCAGGGCGCTGAAAAGCCCCTGAAAAAGGGCGAGAGCCTGTACATCCCCGCCTCCGCACCCAAGCTGACCCTGAAAGGCAACGGCCGCGCCGCGCTGAGCATGGCACGGTGACCAGAGGCTCTGCCTCTGGACTCCGCCCAAGGGCGCTGCCCTTGGGAATCCCGGTCAGGGCTCTGCCCTGACAACCCGCGAAGGGCCGTTCGGCCCTTTCGAAACCCATTCGGGGATGGCGTTGCTGGGCGATCTCCGAGCAGGGGTCACGGCGCATGACGGATGCGCCGCGACGCGAGACACAAACTGAGGCTCCCTCTCGAGGGAGCTGTCGCCGCAAGGCGACTGAGGGAGTGGTTCTGCTGCTTGTATCAACGCCTTACTTTTCCATGTCCCGGTAGGGGCGATCTGTGATCGCCCGCTGTCACTCGTGTACGATATAAGGAAGGTGAAATCCATGCGTTTACTGATCCTCTGCGGCGCACAGGCCGTGGGCAAAATGACCGTTGGCCAGGCGCTGGCGAAAATCACGCCGCTGAAATTGTTCCACAACCACATGACCATCGAGCCGGTGATTGAGCTGTTCGGCAGCTACAATGGCGCGGCGGTGGAAAGGCTGCGCCAGGTGGTGTTTGAGGAGTTCGCCAAAACGGACAACTACGGCATGATTTTCACCTATGTGTGGGCCTTCAGCGAGCAGGCGGACTGGGACTATGTGGCCTGGCTGCGCAAAACCTTTGAAGAGGCAGGCGGCACGGTAGACATTGTGGAGCTGATCGCACCCCAGGATGTCCGTGTCCAGCGCAACCGCACCGAGAACCGCCTGCGGGAGAAGCCCTCCAAGCGGGATTGCGACCACGCCGAGGGGCTGATCTACCGCCTGGAGGAAAAATACCGCTGCGTGTCCCAGCCCGGCGAGGTGCCCTATGACAGCTACCTGCGGCTGGACAACAGTCGGCTTCCCCCGGAGGAAGCGGCGGAAATCATTGCCAATCACTTCGGATATGATCGCCTGTAAAGCCGTGGCATAGGGGCTATTTCCCCGGCATAGGCTGGAGAGAGCAGGCCGTGAAACGTTTTCGCGAAAAACACCGCAATAAATGACTAACAGCCCATTAAGTTTGAGTTGACGGACGGCGAATAACGTGATATTCTGTAAACAGACGATCTATGTTCCACAAGAACATATCTGTTAGGAGGTACATATTATGCAGAACATTCCTGTTGTCAAGCTTGGCCTGGTGGCCGTGTCCCGCGACTGCTTCCCCATCACCCTGAGCGAGAAGCGCCGCGCTGCGATCGCCGAGAAGTGCGGTCAGAAGAACCTGGAGATCGTGGAGATCAAGACCACGGTCGAAAACGAGAAGGATATGCTCAAGGCCGTTGAAGAACTCAAGGCCAACGAGTGCAACGCCTGCGTGGTGTTCCTGGGCAACTTCGGCCCCGAAACTCCCGAGACCCTGATCGCCAAGTATTTCGACGGCCCCTGCATGTTCATTGCTGCCGCTGAAGGCGATGGCGACATGATCAACGGCCGCGGCGACGCTTACTGCGGCATGCTGAACTGCTCCTACAACCTGGGCATGCGCCACCTGAAGGGCTACATCCCCGAGTATCCCGTGGGCAATGCCGAAGAGCTGGCCGACAAGATCGCCGAGTTCGTGCCCATCGCCCGCGCCATCATCGGCGTGAAGAACCTGAAGGTCATCACCTTCGGCCCCCGTCCCCAGGACTTCTTTGCCTGCAACGCCCCCATCAAGGGCCTGTACGAGCTGGGCATCGAGATCGAAGAGAACTCCGAGCTGGATCTGCTGGTCTCTTACAAGGAGCATGCCAACGATCCCCGCATCCCCGAAGTGTGCGCCGACATGGCCGCCGAAATGGGCGAGGGCAAGTACTACGAGGATCTGAACGCCCGCATGGCTCAGTTCGAGCTGACCCTGCTGGACTGGGCTGAGAACCACAAGGGCGCCCGCAAGTATGTCGTGTTTGCCGACAAGTGCTGGCCTGCCTTCCCCTCTCAGTTCGGCTTCGAGCCCTGCTACGTCAACTCCCGTCTGGCCTCCCGCGGCATCCCGGTGGCCTGCGAGGTGGACATCTACGGTGCTGTTAGCGAGTACATCGGCGCTTGCCTGACCGGCGACGCTGTGACCCTGCTGGACATCAACAACTCCGTGCCTGAGTACATCTACGACGCCGACATCAAGGGCAAGTTCGACTATCGTCTGACTGAGACCTTCATGGGCTTCCACTGCGGCAACACCCCCTCCTGCAAGATGTGTGCCGACCGCGCCGTGAAGTATCAGCTGATCCAGCACCGCGTGCTTGAGCCCGAAGGCTCCGAGCCCGACATCTCCCGCGGCACCCTGGAAGGCGACATCGCCGCCAGCGACATCACCTTCTATCGCCTGCAGTGCGACTCCAACGGCGACCTGCGCTCCTACATCGCTCAGGGCGAGGTTCTGCCCGTGGCCACCCAGTCCTTCGGCGGCATCGGCGTGTTCGCCATCAAGGAAATGGATCGCTTCTATCGCCACGTGCTGGTGCAGAAGGGCTATCCCCACCACGGTGCTGTGGCCTTCTCTCACTGCGCGAAGCAGCTGTT
>JAFTPN010000022.1 GCA_017463245.1 Clostridia bacterium | reverse complement strand
CGTTCACCGGAGGCACAGTCACAGCAGCCGGAGCACTCGCCCCAGCAGAATATCCAGCGAGATATGCCGGAAGCATCTGCTGAAGCCTGCTTGTCACCGATTCTGTGATCTCCTGCACAAGCTCGTCTTTCTCCGAGCGTGACAGATATGTATCCTCCGTACCGTAGGCATTCACAGCCTCCACAACCAGCTGACTAAACGACTGATGCTGTTCACTTCGCAGGGCATTGAGCTTGTCCCACGCCTGCTTTTCTGCCGGGTGCGACAGGTGGAATCGCACGGTAATGGCCTTCACGCACACCATCAATCACCGGCCTTCCGCGCCAGGCGCTCATTGCGCCAGATCACGCCCTGCGCCATGTACTCATAGCCCTTAGCAGACGCATGCAGATCATCCACAAAAACAACCGCGCCGGGATCGTACTTGCCGAAGTTCTTCACCAGACAGCCGCCACCGCCCATCACAAAGAGCTTCATCAAGCGGGCGTCATAGCCATGAACACGCAGAGCGTCAAACAGCCCAGTCACATAGCCGCGCACGATTGTAGTCAGGTTGTCAAGGAGTTCCCGTGCGAGATTCGCCGACCCGGTACGCAGGAACTGCTCGATGACAGTCTCCGGCATGTCGATGCCGTACTTGTCCATCATCTGCTTTCGGAAAGTCAGCACGCACTGATTCACGCCCAACACCTCCGTCCAACAATGCTGCTCGTTGGGCTTGCCGTTCAGCAGACGCATGATGTTCATGGTGCCGTTGCCGATGTCAGCCATCATCACCGTGCCGGTGAACTGCCGGAAGTCGTTGTATCGCTTATCGTTGTCCATCAGCGGCACAAGCGCGGCATAGCCCTGCGGGAATACGATACAGTCGGTCAGTTGGATTCGATACGGAATGTCGTTGAAAACAAATTTGCACGTCCGGATTACGCATCATATAGCGGCGGTAATCCTCCCGCTGCCGACCTGTCCAGGTCGTGGGCAGACCCAGCGCAAGATGTACATTTGCTTCGGTAATCTGTTCCGTGCTCAGCTCGGCAGCGATGGACGCCAGCGTCAGGATATAGAAATCCTCGTCGGCGGTCTTGTCCGGGTTGTAGGCCTTGTGCCCTTCGCCAATGCGGTACCAGATGCCGTTGTATTCTAGAATGTCGCCATCAAAAAAGGGCTTGGTGTCCATCGCCACCAGGCCCGTGGGGTAAATAGTGCGGGCGGTCTTCATGTTGCCGTAACCGGCGTCCACACCGATGATATAGAAATTGTTATGCTTTCTCATGATTATACCTCTTTCAGTTTTGATTGTTATTGGTGGTTACGTTACTGTTGGTTTCCTTGCTGCGATCCATCTTGTCTGCTTCATGCTGGATCAGATTCAGCAGCCGGTCTTCGTAGGTATAGGCGCTTTCGGGGCTTCCGAAGGCGCAGATCGTGTAAACGGTGTGTCCGTATTGGCGGGTCACTTCCATCATGGGGGTGGTCTTCGTCATTGTTCCTCCTGATTCTTACATAAAAAGAAACAGCACCGAGTTGCCTCATGTGCTGCCTGTTGGATGTTGGGCCGTTATTCATTTTCATTCTCCATTCCTTCCGTCGAGATAGGAAATTGTCCGATGTAATTCAGATGCACCTCGATCTGCCGGGTGCGCTGTCCCTTGGCTGGGCGAATGGTACGATAGACGACGATCTTCTCCACAAAGGCGAGGATCATATCGTCTGTTACTTCTGTGCAGTCCCGGAATTTGCGGGCAAGGGCAAGGTACTTGTCAGTCTGCGCAGAGGCGGTCTGCACTTCATTCAGCCGGGCTTGATCATCCGCAAGTTCCGCTTTCAGCGTGGCTTCCTCCTGCTCGTACTGTATGGACAGCTTGTCAAAACGTTCCTCCGGGATATGCCCCAAGGCATAATCCTCATACAGCTTCTTCAGCAGATGCTCCAGACGGGCGATGTACTTTTCCTTCTCACGGATGGCCTTGGCCAGTTGCTTCCGATCATCAGGCTGGAAGGTTGCCGCTTCCTGTGCGAGCCTGCGGCGGAAGCCTTCCTCGTCAGCGATGGCGTAGCGGTTGACAGTGCGGAGGGTGTCCGCCACGATCTGTCGAATGATCGAAACTTGGATGCCGTTGCGAGTACACAGCCGTTCCTCATATCCCGCCGACCGTTGATGTGCCCTGCACATATAGTCGTTGCATTTCTCGTTTCGCAAATTCCGATGAAATAGCATCGGCTCTCCACATTCACCGCAAATGACCAACCCGGTAAGCTTGCAGGGCTTACCTGGTTTACTGGACATGTTGGGGTGATAAATCCGCTGTGCCTCCTGCCACACATCTGGCGCGACGATGGCTTCGTGTGTACCGGGAAAGCACAACCATTTATCCGGCGGGTTCTCAATCTGCTTGGCGTGCAGGTCGGGGTAACAAGTTTTGAAGTTGACTGTCTCTCCCAAATACTCCCGCCGCTTGACAATCTGCTGAATGATCCTGTTCGCCCAGTGGTAGGGCTGCTGCTCAGAAAACTGCGCGCCAAAGCCATTTGGCTCCCGCTGTGCACGGTAGTACCCCGGCGTGACACGCCGCTCTTTCACCATTGTCCGGCAGATGCTCAGCTGCGACATCCCACCTGCTGCCAGCTCGAAAATCCTCCGCACGGTGTCCGCAGCCTCTGGGTCTACCAGCCAGTGGTGCCTGTCATTCGGATCTTTCACATACCCGAAGCAGGGATTGTTGGTCAACGTCTTCCCTGATCTGCCGATCTGCTGCGCAGCTGATCGCGTCTTTCTGGAAATATCTCGCAAATACCAGTCGTTCATAATGTTCAGGATTCCGGCAAATTCGGTGCTGTCAGGATTGTCATTGTCGATGTTGTTGTTAATAGCAATGAACCGTACACCCATCCGAGCGAAGTACACTTCAGTGTAGAAGCCTGTTTCAACATAGTTACGCCCGACACGGCTCATGTCCTTGACCAGCACCGTCTTGACGATGCCGGCCTCAATATCCGCAAGCAGTTGCTGCCAGCCGGGACGGTCAAAGTTGCCGCCGCTGTAACCGTCGTCGGTGTAATGTCTGCAATTCGTGAAGCCTTTTTCCTGAGCGTATGCCTGTAACAGACTTTTTTGATTGGTGATCGAGTTCGACTCGCCCTCTTGCTCATCATCACGGGACAGGCGTTCATAGAGCGCCGTAATAGGGGCGCTGGCGTTCTTCGGTCTCGTCCTTGTGCTATTCTGCTTTTCGATCAGATCAAACATAATGTTCCTCCTTCGTTAAGCTGCCGCCTGATCATGGGACAGCTTCTTGTTTCGTTCCTTTTTGCGCAGATACTTCTGGTGATTGCGCTCCCGTTCTTTGGCTCGGCGGGCTTCCTCCTGCAGCTGTTCTTCCGTCAGAATGGTCGGTGCCACCGGAACAGTGAAGCAACCAATGAAGCGGAAGATGACATCGATCTGCACATGCCGCTGACCATTCACCTTCTTCGGAGCATGGACAACCACCCTGTCAATGAAGCTGTTAATGACTGATGCAGTCAGTTCTTCCGTATCCCGGTATTGCCGCGCCAATGCCATAAACGCTTCGATATTGGTGGTGTCAGCGTGATAGGTAGCCAAGGCTTCCTCGGTTTTTGCAAGCTTGTCCTTCAGCTGTGCCTGTTCTTTTTCATAGGTGGCAGACAGCAGATTGAAACGGCTTTCTGGCGTTTTTCCCAGCGCATAGGATTCGTACAGCTTCTGAATGATGGTGTCCAACTCTGCAATGCGCTTCCGAGCCTTGGCAGCCTCGGCGGTCATTTCTTTTACCGCATCAGCATGGCGCACCTCGGACAATGCTCGTACCTGATCTGCAAAGGCGACTTCATCTGAAACGGCGTACTGGCTTACATCCCGGATCATTTGCTGTAGCACCGAACGGATAAACGCCGTTGTAACATAATGGCAGCAGCAGTCCCCTTTGTTCTGACTGTAAGTGGGACAGTCATAGTAATCGTCCGATTCCCGTCCGGATTGCTTTGCGCGGCTACGATGGTTATTAAGCTTCGCACCACACTCCGCACAATAGAGCTTACCTGTGAGCGGATTCGCCGTGCCGGTGCTGTCTGTTCTGCGCCGGACAGCCAACACGCATTGAGCCAGCTGCCATCTGTCCTCGGGAATGATGGCTTCATGGGTATCCTTGAAGATCAGCCATTCTTCCTGGGGTTTTGTCTGCCGCTTCCCCTTCAGGCCATTCTTCGATGAACGGAAGTTCACTGTGTGTCCCATGTACTCCGGGCGTTGCAGAATGTTGCTGACGGTCACGCCGTTCCAGGCATAGGGCTTGCTCATGTCGGTGTTGGATCGCTTCATACAGGTGTCGCGGGTTGCGTTGTAGTAAGCCGGACACTCTACCTTGTCAACCTCCAGGATGCGCGCAATCTCGTAGGGCCCGTGGCAATCAATCGCCAGCTGGTAGATTCTCCGAACGACCGCAGCCGCCTCATCGTCTACCAGCCAATGGTTCTTATCCGCTGGGTCTTTCCGGTAGCCGTATACACACAGCGTGTTCGTGGGGATGCCAGTGTTGCTCCGCTGCCGGAAGAACGTGCGCATCTTCTTGGACTGTTCCCGCAGGTACATCTCATTCAGCACGTTCATGAAGGGCGCAAACTCGCTGCTGATGGGATTCACCGTGTCCACACCATTGCCGATAGCGATGAACCGCACGCCCTTACGCCGGAAGTACACCTCGGTGTAGAAACCGGTCTGGATGTAATCGCGCCCGATGCGGCTCAGGTCTTTGGCGATCACTATGCCGACCAAGCCTGCATCAATGTCAGCAATGAGCTGCTTCCATCCAGGACGCTCAAAGTTGCCACCGCTGTAGCCGTCATCCGTGTAGTGTCGGCAATGGGCGAAGCCGTGGTCTGCCGCGTACGAGATCAAGTATGACTTCTGATTCACTATGGAGTTAGAATCGCCTTGCTGGTCATCGTCGCGGCTGAGGCGCTCATATAGCGCCGTGATAAGGGGTTCGTTTTTCTGGGTCAATGGATTCTCCTTCCGGGGAGCTGTGGATTATCTGGTGACTCCCTCTACAAGTAGGACAAAACTGGCGTCGTTTCGGAACTGTTTTTGAAATTTTCAGAAAGAAAATTTGAGATTACAGAAAACTTCTTGTATAATGGACATGACGAGGGGGTGAGCAAGTGATTCCAGAAGATGATTGGTACGATGTTGCAGATGACAAACCTGCCATCGAACCCGCTATGCTCGCCATGCCCCTATACGATGAGGACGGCAACGAGATCCCGGAAGAAGATCTGCCTTGGAACAACATGCCTGATGAACTCGCCAGTGGTGATGATGCCGAGGACTGGTCAGCAGATGTCGAACCAGAAGAATCCTTGCCGCCATCCAAGCCAGACAACAGAAGACGCAATGCTGAAAAAGCACGATCCTCTGCCGAGCTAAGAAGGCGCATAGCCCAGAGCGTCCGTGAAGAAGCTCTGCGTCGTCTGGAACTGTCAGCCCGAACCCTATCCGAGTTTCAGGAGCTGGTTGACTGGTACGACCGTGAAGAAGAAAGCCGTATGCGCCGGGAACGCCGCTACGAAACGCTGCGTGGCGATGTTCCGTTAGAGAGCGGCGCGATTCCTGGTGGTCACATCCTGCCACACAGTATGAGCCAACCAACCTTCCGACAGATCTGCCGTGGCGAGTTTGACGATTATCTCAACACATGCCTGTTTATGATGCATGATCTGACCGAGCGGGCGCATCTGCGGGAGATCGTCATGAACCTGAAGCTCGACCACAAGGAGCTGCTGTTCTTCCTGGGTATCAGGCTGTACTCAACTCAGAAGCTGGCGGAGTTGCGTGGACAGACCGAACGCAACATCCGCAAGGTACGCGATACTGTCCGGCGTCGCATCCACCGAAAACTGTACACAGCGCTGACAGTGCTGCAACAAAGCGGCGACGAGCTGATCCACCTGGAACAGGATTTCCTGCGTGACTACACTCCACCGAAAAGGAGGCACTCTTCCGATGAAGAACCTATTTGAACATACCAGCGCATATTGGGCGAAGTATGCCTCTTATGAGTGGAGAAAGGCAGCTGATGGGAAGGAGTATCTTTTACCCACAGATGATGCCAAGGCTTCTGTCTACAACACCATGCCGCTGGCTGACCAGCTGGTGCTGGATGCGGTCAACATCGGGCTGCTGGTAATGCATAAGTCGCCTGAAAGGAAGATCAAGGCCGCTATCTACACCTTCGTCTGCAACTATGGTCTGCTGGGCATGATGACCGCCTTGCCCACCACGGCGAATTTCGTAGAGTACGAGAAGGTCTATCTTCCGAAAAACCAGTTCATTCGGCAGGAAACCATGGACACACTGACCTACATGAAGTTCTTCTTTCCATTCAAGATGCCAGACTTCCGCAAACGCGGTATCGAATCCGTTTGGAATGTGTCCGGCAGCGACAGGGATGAGGCGGCGCTGGCGCTGACTTTCGGTGACGAACCGCGCTCCAAGGCTATTTCCTTCATGCGCAGCTATGGCGAACCCTATGAGTGGATGAAGGAAGTGTTCCTCGATTGGGCTTTTACTTTCATGTCAGCATTCATGTACTACCACAACCAGGATGTGCTGGACAAACACACGCGGGACATGTACCGAAGAGGTCTTGCGTGTTTTGAGGGCAACGCCCCCACCTACCACCTGGCACTGCGCGAGCATCCTGTTATTGTGTGGGATTTCCATTCGTTGATGCTGACGCTGAAATTCCTGTTCTCTGTCAAGTTGATGGATACGAAGAACCCTATGCGCCTGTGCGAGCATTGCGGCAAAGCATTTTACGCCCCACGTACTGATTCCCGGTACTGTTCTGCTGGATGCAGGAACGGGATGAGCAAGAAGCCATGATGATCAGCTCAGCAGGAAGTCCAGAAGACTGAGGGTGAGATCTGTTACCTTCTCCAGCAGCCATCCGGCGATGTGCGGAGCAAAGGCGAAGAAGATGCCAAGGCCAACTGTCTGGAAGATCAAGATGCTGGGAGCGTTGGCAATCCGGCCTGCAACGGAACCGAGAAAGAACACCATTGCGAGCAAATTGGTTGCTACGGAGGTTAATCCAACAATTATGGATGAAATTAACTGAAACATCAGCAACAGGGCGATGAGAGGCAGAGCGGCTATGCGAAGGGGCAGCTTGAGCAGTTTCTTCATAAGCACCTCCGTGTGAGTCTCTTTAATACGTTTGTTCAGCTGAAAACCAGCTCGTCGAACAGGATTTCTTCAATCCGGTTGTGAATACTGTTCATGCGGCGTACCCATTCCATCTGATCGGTAGACTTCAGCTCCTCGGTGACGCCCTCGGCTGCCTTCATCTGAGGAATCAGCAGATCAAACCGTTCCTGGCAGGCAGCGTCAATGCTGTGCAGGTGTGACATGAGCTTGCCGGAAAGCAAAAGCTGATTGAACAGGAGGGAACGATGCTCCCGGAGGTAACGCATGCGCATTCTGCCGTACTTGCCAAGCGGGCGCATGTCTTCCGCAGGGATGCCGATGTTAGGCAGGTGGTAGTCACCGCAGCGGCGATAGGTCAATTTCATGGGGTATCCTCTCTTTCTGCTGCAATGAAAAAAGCAGCTATGTACTTGAAGGTTTCCCTTCAAGCCATAACTGCTTGAATCACCTGTATTTCCCGCGACTCATGACGAGGAGGGGTAAACCTTCCTCTACATAATAACTCGGAGGGAGCTGTCAGCGCTTGCGCTGACTGAAGGAGTGGTTCTGCCGCTTGCCTCAACGCCAAACAAATTCTTGCACCTGTAGGGGCGATCTGCGATCGCCCGCCCGTGCCACACTCTCAATTCCGCATTCCGAATTCCGAATTCCGAATTACAAAAGCCGAAGCTTTCGCTTCGGCTTTTATCACGCAAGTTGCATTTCCTTCATCAGTCCCGGCAATGCCTGCTCAAACGCCACGCCGTAGTGCAGCGGCAGCCCGTTTTCTACCGTGTGCACCATGGCCTCGTGGGTGAAGTTCACCGCAATCTTCGCCGCCTCGCCCGTTGCCTTGCCATGGAGCATGGCCGCGAATAGTGCAGAGGCAAACACGTCCCCCGTGCCGTAGAACACATGGGGCAGCCGAGGCGCTCCGGCAAAGGTGCAGCTGCCATCCGCAGCGCAGAAGCCAGCAGCGCCCAGCTCGTCACCCTGATGCACTCCGGTGATAATCACCTGCCCGCAGTTGAACTTCGTTGCCAGCGCCTCCAGCAGGTTACGCACGTCTTTCTCGCTGGGCTGCTCCATGTATGGCTTGTCCAGCAGGATGCACGCCTCCGTCACATTGGGCACGATCACATCCGCCAGCTTGCACAGCTCGCCCATGCCGCCCGCCATTTCCCTGGTGTAGGTGGCATAGAGCTGGCCATGATCGGCCATCACCGGGTCCACCAGCGTCAGCACGCCGTCCCGGTGGTAGGTGTGCAGCACGTCCCCCACCAGCTTGATCTGCTCAAAGCTGCCCAGAAAGCCGCTGTACAGGCCATCGAATTGCAGGGGCAGGCTGCTCCAATGTCCCAGGATGCGGTGCATTTCCTCCGTCAGGTCAAGGCAGGAATAGCCGGTAAACACGCCCGTGTGGGTGGATAGCAGCGCTGTGGGCAATGCTGCTGTGTGAATGCCGCAGGCTGCCAGCACGGGCAGGGCTACGGTGAGGGAGCAACGGCCTTCGCAGCTCACATCATGAATGGCCAGAGCGCGTTTCTGCATGATCCTTCCTCCTTTGGGTATGCTTGCATCATACAGCACCTTGCGCAATTTGTCCAGTATCCTACCTATGTTTACCTTGACAAATCACAGACATTTCATTATAGTGGATACTGGTTTTTTATGAATAGACGGAGGCGATTTTTCATGACGAAAGCCCTGATTTCCGTAACCGGCCTGGATGCCACCGGCATCATTGCCAAGGTTGCCACCAAGCTGAGCGAAATGAACATCAACATTCTCGATATCACCCAGACGATCCTGGGCGGCTACTTCACCATGATGATGGTGGTGGATCTGGACGGCGCTCACATGGAATTCGCCGCCATTGACGAAGCCCTGCAGCCCATCCGCGAGGAAATGAAGATGTCCATCCACATGCAGCGCATGGATATCTTCGACGCCATGCACAGAATCTGAGGAGGTATCACACCATGATAGAGACCGGCGAGATCCTCCAAACCATGCGGATGATCCAGGAGGAAAACTTCGACATCCGCACCATCACCCTGGGCATCAACCTGCTGGATTGTTCCGATCCCGATGGCGAAAAGTGCGGCCAGCGCGTCTACGACAAGATCTGCCGCGTGGCCAAGGATCTGGTCAAGACCGGCGAAGCCATTGAGCGCGAGTTCTCCATCCCCATCGTGAACAAGCGCATTTCCGTGACCCCCGTCAGCCTCATCTGCCAGGCTGACCCCCGCCCCATCGCCCGCTGGCTGGACAAGGCCGCTGCCGAAATGGGCATCAACTTCCTGGGCGGCTATTCTGCCCTGATGCACAAGGGCGCTACCCTGGCCGACGAGCGCCTCCTGGCCTCCATTCCCGAGGTCATGGCCACCACCGAGCGGCTCTGTTCTTCAGTGAACGTTGGCTCCACCCGCGCTGGCATCAACATGAACGCCGTGCGCGAAATGGGCGAGATCATCAAAAAGACCGCCGAGCTGACTGCCGACCGGGATTCCCTGGGCTGCGCCAAGCTGGTGGTGTTCGCCAATGCCGTGGAGGACAACCCCTTCATGGCCGGTGCCTTCTGCGGCGTGGGCGAGCCTGAATGCGCCATCAACGTAGGTGTTTCCGGCCCCGGCGTGGTGAAAAAGGCGCTGGAGCAGGTCAAGGGTCAGCCCTTCGACGTGGTGGCCGAGACCATCAAGCGCACCGCCTTCAAGATCACCCGCGTAGGCCAGCTGGTTGCCCGCGAGGCCTCCCAGCGGCTGAACATCCCCTTCGGCATTGTTGACCTGTCCCTGGCACCCACCCCCGCCCGCGGCGACTCCGTGGCGCACATTCTCACCGAAATGGGTCTGGAAATGGCTGGCGCACCCGGCACCACCGCCGCTCTGGCGCTGCTGAACGACGCCGTGAAGAAGGGCGGCGTGATGGCCTCCAACCATGTGGGCGGCCTGTCCGGCGCTTTCATCCCCGTCAGCGAGGACATCGGCATGATCGAAGCTGCCGCCTGCGGCGCTCTGACCCTGGAGAAGCTGGAAGCCATGACCTGCGTCTGCTCCGTCGGCCTGGACATGATCGCCATCCCCGGCGATACCACCGCTGCCGCCATCTCCGGCATCATTGCGGACGAAGCCGCCATCGGCATGGTCAACAACAAGACCACCGCCGTGCGCGTCATCCCCGCCGCTGGCAAAAAGGCCGGCGACACCGTTGAATTCGGCGGCCTCCTGGGCTACGCCCCCGTGATGCCCGTCAACACCTACAACAACGCCGACTTCATCGCCCGCGGCGGCCGCATCCCCGCCCCTCTGCACTCTCTGCGCAACTAAGCCGCGCCAGAGGGCGCTGCCCTCTGGACTCCCGGTCATGGCTCTGCCCTGACAACCCGCGAAGGGTCTTCGACCCTTTCGAAACCCTTTTTTCGTACTGTCGCTTGGCTGTGCATCTGTAGGGGCGATCTGCGATCGCCCGCAGTCCACACACTTAATTCCGCATTCCGAATTCCTAATTCCGAATTCCCCCGGAGGTAATCATGCCCAATTTCGTAGACCACGTCAAAATCACCGCCAAGGCTGGCAATGGCGGCAACGGCAGCATGTCCTTCCACCGCGAGAAGTACGTCCTCAACGGCGGCCCCGATGGCGGCGACGGCGGCAACGGCGGCGATGTGCTGCTCTATGCCGATCCCAATATGCACACCCTGCTGGACTTCCGCTTCAAGAGCAAGTACACCGCCGAAAACGGTCAGGATGGCGCAGCAGGCCGCTGCACCGGCCGCCGTGGCGAGAGCCTGACCATCAAGGTGCCCGTTGGCACCGTTGTCCGCGACGACGAGACCGGCCGTGTGGTGGCTGATATGGATCAGCCCGGCGAGACCCGCCGTCTCCTGCGCGGCGGCAAGGGCGGCTGGGGCAATGTGCATTTCGCCACGCCCACTCGTCAGGCGCCCAACTTTGCCAAGCCCGGCGTGAAAACGGAAGTCCACACCTTCCGCCTGGAGCTGAAGACCATTGCTGATGTTGGCCTGGTTGGCTACCCCAACGTGGGCAAGAGCAGCATCCTGTCCGTGGTCACCAGCGCCAAGCCCAAGATCGGCAACTACCACTTCACCACCCTCACGCCCAACCTGGGCATTTTCCGCCGCCACGGCAAGGACATCGTTCTGGCCGACATTCCCGGCCTGGTGGAAGGCGCTGCCGATGGCGTTGGCCTGGGGCACGATTTCCTCCGCCATGTGGAGCGCACCCGCCTCCTGCTGCACGTGGTGGACATCTCCGGCTCCGAAGGCCGCGACCCCATGGAGGATTTCGACCAGATCAACCACGAGCTGCGCAACTATGGCGAACTAGCCGACCGCCCCCAGATCATCGTCTGCAACAAGATGGATCTCACCGATGCTGACGAGTATCTTGAAATGTTCCGCGACCACGTGAAAGACACGGGCTATCCCATCTTTCCCGTCAGCGCCGCCACCCGCCAGGGCTTCGATGCCCTGCTGGACGCCGTGGCCGATACCCTGGAAACTCTGCCCCCCATCGTCCATTTCGAAGAGGAATACGAGCTTGACGAGTCCATCAAGCCCGGCACCTTCGAGATCCTCAAGGACGGCAAGGTCTACGAGGTGGTCGGCTCCGCCATGGAGCGCCTCATCGACAGCGTGAACTTCGACGACGAGGAATCCATGAACTGGTTCCACCGCACCCTGCGCCGCTGGAACGTCATCGACGCCCTCCGCGAAGCCGGCGCCAAAGAAGGCGACACCGTCCGTATCATCGACATGGAATTCGATTTCGTCGAGTAACCAGAGGCTCTGCCTCTGGACTCCGCTTAAGGGCTCTGCCCTTAAGAATCCCGCGAAGGGCCGTTCGGCCCTTTCGAAACCCATTTTTCGTATTGTTACTTGGCTGTGCATCCGGCTTCCCCTTGAGGGGAAGCTGTCAGCGCTTGCGCTGACTGATGAGGTGTAGTCCACACTTTCAATTCCGCATTCCGAATTCCGCATTCCGAATTTATTTCGACGACAGGAGAAATACCATGACCAGCAAACAGCGCGCCTACCTCCGCTCCATGGCCAACACCATGGAAACCATCCTCTACGTCGGCAAGGACGGCATCGTCCCCGGCACCATCAAGCAGGCCAGCGACGCCCTTGAAGCCCGCGAACTGATCAAGTGCGCCGTGCAGCAGGGCTGCCCCCTCACCGCCCGCGAGGCCATCACCGAGCTGTGCAAGCAGCTGGAAGCCGAGCCTGTGCAATGCATTGGCCGCCGCTTCGTGATGTACCGCCCCAGCAAGGAAAATCCCCGCATCGTGCTGGAATAAGCTGCACAATACACCAGCCGGAACTTGTCATCCGGCTGGTTTTGTGTTATCATGGAGCATCTTTTTATCGAAAGGTGTGACCCCTGTGCATCAGTACATTCTGGAAACCGACCGCCTCATTCTCCGTCCCCTCACCGTAGCCGACGCAGCCGCCGAGTTTGTCTGGCTGTCCGACCCGGAGGTCAACCGCTTCATGCCCTACAACCTTTACACCAGCGTGGAGCAGGCTGAGGACTGGCTGCGCCATGTGGAGCAATGCGAAGATGAGTATCACTTTGGTTTCGTCCGCAAGGAGGACGGCCTGCTTGTCGGCGCTGGCTCCATTGGCGCACACGAAGAACGCTCCGATCCGCAGTTTCCCGGTGCGTGGGAGTTCGGCTACAACCTCCGCCGCGACTGCTGGAACAAGGGCTATGCCACCGAGGCCACCCGCGCTATGATCGACTTTGCCCGCCGCACCTTCGGCGTGAAGGACTTCTGCGCCAGTCATGCCGTCGAAAACCCCGCTTCCGGCCGCGTCATGGAAAAGGTGGGATGCACTTTCCACCATTTCAGCGAATACACCACCTTCGATGGCACCCAGACCTTCCCTTCCAAGGTGTGGGCGCTGCACCTGGAGGACTGACCATGCAGCAGGTCGAGCACCCCTTCCCGCCCGTAATGGACGCCCACAGCCGCATCCTCATTCTGGGCAGCTTCCCTTCGGTGGCATCCCGGGAGGAGGGCTTCTTCTACGGCCATCCCCGCAACCGCTTCTGGCCCATGCTGGCCAGCATTTTTGCCGAAGGAGCACCCGCCACCATCCCCGACAAGCAAGCCCTGCTGCTGCGCTACCACCTGGCTCTGTGGGATGTCATCGCCACCTGCCGCATCGAGGGCTCTGCCGACAGTTCCATCCGTGATGCCGTGCCGGTGGACATCCGCCGCGTGTTGGATGCCGCGCCCATTGAGCGCGTCCTCTGCAATGGCGCCCTTTCCGGCAAGCTCTACCGCCAGCATTTGCAGCCCATAACGGGCATGGAGGCCATCGTGCTGCCCTCCACCAGCCCTGCCAATGCCGCTTGGAGCCTGCCACGACTCTGCACCGCCTGGTCGCCCCATTTGCGCTCGTAAACAGCCGGACATCTGTCCGGCTGTTTTCATGCTTCTCTTTCCACTTCGATCACAAAGCGCCACGTCAGCGCCGGATACCTCTCCGGCCAGTTCATTGCGTGCCATTGTGCCAGATCAGCGCAGCCTGCCATGGCTTGCCGCGCCACGCCCAGCGCATCGCACCCGGCAGAAGCCAGCTTGCTGGTCAGGCCATGCAAAGCATCCAGCAGCGCTTGGGTCAAGCCTTCTTCCGTCAGGTTGGACGCGCTGTAACGCAGGCGAACCTTCGCCTGCACCTCCGTGCCTACCAGCTCCATGCTGCTGGATGCCTCCAATAGCGTTGCCGTTCCCTGCGGCAAGGATAGCGTCCCCTGCCGCAGCCTGCCCTGCAACAGCGACAGCAGCTGCATTTCCATGGCTGTCAGGCTGGCTTTCACCTGACCGGCGCTGTTTGTCAGCCACCCGCCGGAAAGCTGTACCTTGCCCGCTGCTTTGGCCGCCAGCTCGCCCGCCGCTGCATCCATGCCCGGCATGGCGTTGTCTGCGTTCTCCAGCGCCGCATTCATCAGCACCGCCTGCTGACGTTCCCCCATCCGCAGCCAGTCCGACAGGGTGATCCTCGGCACCACGCCTGCCGACTGCCGCGAGGTCATCATCGCCTCCAGCGATTTGCTCAGTCTGCTGCCCGTGGCTGGTTCCAGGGCGTCCAGCACATCCAGCACATTGTCCTCTGTGACGCACAGCGCCGCCTGCGCCCGCACCTCGCCCCGGGCCGACAGCGCCCGCAGCACCTCCGGAAACTGTGCCGAAGCCGCCAGATCCTTGCCAAACAGCAGCAGCCGCAGCTGGCCATAGTGCAGTTCCATGGGCGCCGAGGCATTCAGCAGCGCCAGCGCTTCGCCCAGGGAATTGCCCCTGGCCGATATGGTCACATATCCCCCACCCGTCTGATAAGTGGGAATCCGCGTCCCTGCCTCCCACACGCCGCTCTTCTCGCTGATGCCCAGCACCACCGCAAAGGCGCGCTCCTCTCCCGGCAAAGCGCTGCACCCGCCAAGCATCAGCGCAGCCAGCACCACCGCCATGGCCTTTTTCATTTCCGTTTCCTCCCGCAGGCCAGCAAGGACACTCCCGCGCCAACGCCCAGCGCCACCAGCAACCACATTCCCATGGCACCAAGCTGCGTCCACAGCCAGCGAATGTCCATCAGCTGCGTTGTCGCCACCGCCAAGGCCAACACGCCCGGCAGCCACGCGATCTTTCGCCCCGTGGGTGCAAGGAGCTGCCCCGCGCACAGGCTCACGCCGCTGCCCAGGGAAAGGAATAACGCAACTACCCACAGGCACACGGCCACCAGCCGCACAAAAGCAGGAAGATGCGCCACCGTCAGCACCAGGCAGTCCCCAAGGGCGCTCTGGTTGGCCAGCAGCTCGTGGGGCAGCGCCAGATTCAGGCACAGCAGCGCAACAATGCACAGCCCCATGGGCGGCAGCGGCTCGTGCCAGCGTTTTTCCCTTGTGGGTGCCTGCAGCAGGGGCAGCAGAAACACCCACCCCATGCCTGCGCCTGCCTGGAAGGCCGCCCACAGGCCGCTTGCACCGCCTCCCAGCACCGGGAAAAGGTGATCCAGCTTTGCGCCGCTCGCCAGTCCAACCAGCACCGCGCCCAGCAGCACCAGCAGCGGCACACGCAGGAAGTATACGCCCCGCGCCAGCGCCTCGCCATTCAGCGCAAACAGCAGCAGCCCCGTGGCGGCCAGCGCCAGCGTCCATTGAGTTCCCTGGGTGCCCACCCCTTCGGTGAACAGGGTGATCAGCGCCGTGATGGTGCTGACTGCATCCACCGCCAGCGCCGCCGCTGCCAGGCCGCACACCACTCCTGCGCCCACCTTGCCCAGCGCCAGCCGTGCGCACTCCGGCAAGCTGGCCGCTTTGCTGATGCGCAGCCCCAGGCACCCCAGCCAATACAGCACCAGCCCCGGCAGCAGGCACACCAGCGTCATCCACCAGGCGGCCGCACCCGCCAGGGGCATGATCCGCGTGACCGCTGTGCGCAGGATGCTCACGCAGGCCAGCAGCCGCCATTGGCTGCGCAGGGCAAGGCGCTCGCCCAGCTCCCGCTGAGCCAGCCTTTCTTCAGGCGAATGAACCGTGCTTGTCGTTCTCATGCTACCTTCTGTCCCAGCCGCGCATCCGGCCACGGGTGCGCTCCATGCTGAAGGGATTCCCCAGCCACATCCTCAACCGCTGGCGCCACAAGGGATAGCGGAGGAACACGTCCGGGTTGTGGGTGCGCACCGGCGCCACCGGCGCAGCAAAGGGCGCGCCAAGGCTGGTCATGCCGCACAGGCGCACCACCATCACCGCCGAGAGCAGCACCATGCCGTACAGGCCAAAGATGCACCCCGCCGCCAGGAAGATCAGCTGCCCGATGCGGAAGGCCATGCCCAGGGAGTAATCCGGGATGGCATAGCTGCCCAGGCTGGACACCGCCACCACAATGATCAGCAGCGGATGGATCAGCTTGGCCTCCACCGCCGCCTGCCCCAATATCAGCCCACTCACCGTTCCCAGCGAGTTGCCCACCACCCCGGGCACACGGGTGCCTGCCTCGTTGATCAGGTTGAACATCAGCAGCATCAGGAAGGTCTCTGCCGGAATGGACAGCGGGACCTGCGCCTGACTTTCCAGGATGGCGGTGAGCAGCGTTACCGGCAGCGCCTCGGGGTGGAAGGTGGCCGCCGCCACAAACAGCCCCGGCAGCAGCAGCGTGCACAGCGCCCCCAATAGCCGTATCAGCCGCAGAAACGTGCCATACTGCCACCGCATGGAGGTATCGTCCGGGGTGTGGAACAGGTGCAGAAAGCTGATGGGCATGGCCAGCACCTGGGGCGCGCCGTCCATCACGATCACCACCTGCCCCTCCAGCAGGAAGGACGCCGCCCTGTCCGGCCGCTCGGTGAGGCAGCACTGGGGCAAAAGCGAAAAGGGCTTGTCCTCCAGCAGCTGCTCCAGCGCCCCGATGGACAGCACCTGATCCACCCGAATGCCCGCCAGCCGGTTCTTCACCCGCTGGAGCATCTGCTCGTCCACAGCATTTTTCAGGTACATCACGCACAGATTCGTGGGCGACGCCTCGCCAATGGTTTGCATCTCGCCGATCAGCTCCGGCGTGTGCAAGATGCGCCGCAGCAGGGTGATGTTGTCCCGCAGCGCCTCATTGAAGCCCTGATGGGGGCCGTTCACCACGCTCTCCGTCAGCGGCGGCGCAATGCCCCGGCGCACAAAAAAGCGAATGTCAAAGCACAGCGCCGCGGGCATACCATCCGCCACCAGCACCGCCTTGCCATTCACAATGGCGTCAATGGCCTCTGCGTAGGTATTCACCGCCTTGGCATCCCCCACGTGAATGGTCTGCAACAGCGCATCCTCCAGGGAAACAGTCAGCTGTGCGTCCGTATGCTCCTGGCAGGGCGTGAGGATGTAGTGCTGCAGGAAGTCCGAGGACACCAGTCCATCCACAAAATACACCGCCGCCTCCCGCCGGAACACGCGGAAATCCCTGCGGGTCATATCGGTGTTCACGTCGCGGAATAAGCGTTCTTCCAGAACGTTTAAGCTCTGCTCCAACAAAGCGGAAATTCCATCCTGCATGACCCACACCTCCAATCACACGCGCAAATCCCCAGGGTGGCAACGGAGGGCCGCAGCCCTCCGTTTGAATTCGTATCGCCCGGCTCTGCCGGGCGGGCGGGTCGTTTTCGCCTCTGGCGAAAACATTCCTTACGCGTAGTCGCGACCGGGAGGGACGTTTACGTCCCGACCAGCGACGAAGCGCAAATTCCCCGAAATGGCTCTGCCATTTCGGGGAGCCACGTCAGTGGCGGCACTTGTAGCTTGAGCACATGCTCTCGTCAGCCTTGCCGTTGCAGCAGTTCTGCTTGGGAGTCACCTGAATGTCGGTCAGGGAACACATATTGTTCACCTCATGATGCTGGCAGCTCTCCACGCTGCAATGGATGCACTGGTTCTTCTGATGAGCCATTTCCATCCGCCTCCTGATGATTTGTCGCCGTGACCCGGCGCAGAAACATCATGCCCCGAACTTCCCCTTGTGATGCTGACAAAAATGTGATATTCTTTTTTTGCCGCTTGCGACTGTATTCGCTCTGCGGCAAATTGAATAGGAGGTGTCTCTATGTTCAAGAGGCAGCTAACGACCCGTTCCCTGTGCCTGAGCGCCATCATCGCCGCGCTGTATGCCGCGCTGACGCTCATGCTCCCCGTCCTCAGCTATGGCGCATGGCAATGCCGCCTGTCCGAGGCGCTCACCCTTCTGCCCCTGGTGCTGCCCCAGTCCGTTCCCGGGCTGTTCGTGGGCTGCGTGGTGGCCAATTTGCTCAGTCCCGTGGGCATCTGGGATGTGCTGTTCGGCTCGCTGGCCACGCTGCTGGGCGCCATCGGCACCTATAAGCTGCGGCAACGTCCGGTGCTGGCCGCTGCCTGCCCGGTGATCAGCAATGGCCTCATTGTGGGCATCATGCTCTCGGTGGTATATAGCTTGCCCGCCGCGCTGACCATCATTCAGGTGGCCGCAGGCGAACTATTGGCGGTGATCCTCGGCTATGTGCTGCTGAAAGCCTTCCGCGGGCGCATCGACTGGAAAAAATTCCAATAAACAAGCACGCTAAAAGGCGGCATGACTCACGTCATGCCGCCCCTTGTTGTTTTGGGAACTTGCAGCTTATTCCGCAGCAGGAGCCTCGGGAACAGCCACGATGCGGCCCTGGCCATAGGGATTGGCGTATTCCTCGCCGACCACGCCGCCCAGGGTGCCGGTGATGTAGTCGATCAGCACCTGGTTGTCCAGCTTCACGTCCTCCTGAAGCATGGGGCAGTCGTCAAACACGGTGTTGCCGTCGCCGTTGTTCCTCAGCTTGTAGTTGTGGGAAGCCAGGGTGTAGGTCTTTTCCAGGTCGAGGGGTTCGCCGCCAACCATCACGTTCTTCACGCGATACTCGCCGTCCACGCTCACGAACATCTTCTTCTCGTCCATCTTCACAGAGGAAGGAATGTAGGTGTGGATCTCAAAGGTCATGCCGGAAACCTGCAGGAAGCCGCCAAACTCGCTGGGCACATCCTTGCAGGCATACTCCAGAGCGTCCAGGATCTTCTGGCCGGTGACCTCGACGACGCACATGGCGTTGCCATAGGGATGCACCAGCAGGATGTCGTTCAGGGTGATGTTGCCAGCCTTGATGGTCTCGCGCACGCCGCCGCCGTTCACGATGGCCACGTCAGCGCCGGACTGATCGCGGTAAGCATCGGCGCACAGGTCGCCCAGGTTGGTTTCAGCCGTACGCACGATGCGCACGCCGGTAGCAGGATCCTTGATCACCAGATCCACCTGGGTGGTGGCCACAACTTCTTCCAGCTTCACCTTCAGCTCAGCAGTAGCATTCTCCACGGCGGTGGTGATGTCGTTCTTGATCAGCGCAGAGGCAGCAAAGTCATACGCCCAGTCATAGGTGCCGCAGGTCATGGAGCCATCCTCGGCAGAAATGATCAGGTAGCCGATGGACTCCAGCTTGGTGCCGCAGGCAGAGCGCAGCACGTCCTCGCCATCCTTGTTCTTCATGATGACCTGCTCCAGGTCATGGCTGTGGCCGTCCAGGTAGGCGTCGATGCCGTTGGTGTTGGCAATGATGTCCGCATAGGTCCAGGGCTCGCACTCAGCCTCGTTGCCGGTATGCGCCATGGCGATCACGATCTCAGCGCCCTCGCCGATGGCAGCGTCCACAGCGGACTGCACAGCGTTGTACACGCCCTCGCCGGTCTCGTCCTCAAAGAAGCCGTAGATGAAGTTGCCCTCATCATCCATGAAGTAGGCGGGGGTAGAGGAAGTCAGGGTCTTGGGGGTGGAGATGCCCACAAAGGCCACCTTCACGCCGTCGAACTCCTTGATCACATAGGGTTCGAAAACCAATTCGCCTTCCTTGTTGAAGGTGGAGCTGATGTAGGGGAACTCGGCCTTTTCAGCCAGCTCCAGGAAGCGCTCCATGCCGTAGTCAAACTCATGGTTGCCGGGGGTGGCAATGTCGTAGCCCACAGCGTTCATCAGGTCGATCAGGGCTTCGCCCTTGGTCATGGTGCCAATAGGCGCACCCTGAATGGAGTCGCCGTCGTCCACCAGCACAACGTGGTTATCCTCAGCCAGCGAATCGCGCAGGGCAGCCAGGCCAGCATAGCCCCAGCCGCTTTCAATGCCGCAATGCACGTCGCTGGTATACAGGATCACCAGATCCTTCGTCAGCGCAGGAGCAGCAGCTTCTTCCGCAACGGCGGTGCAGCCCAGCAGCATGGCCAACGCAAGGATCAGGCCAATAATCTTCTTCATGGTTGTTTCCTCCCTTTTTAATTTAAATGTATGGAACCTACCGAAATTATACCATAAATTGCTGGAATTTCAATATCTCCATCCGCCTGCACAAACATTTTGTGGGCATGAAATGCATTCCCTGCACATACATTCACACCATCAGGAGGCGGTGGAATGCGCAAAGCCCTTTTGCTGGTGGTTCTCGGCATACTTCTGCTGTCCCTGTCCGCCGCCTTTGGCGAGAAAAACGCAGCTTACGAGATCCACATCGATGTGGAAAGCAAGACCCTCACCCTGTTCCAGGGCAGCCAACTGGTAAAGCAATACACCGTGGCCACCGGTGCCTGGGACACGCCCACACCCCTGGGGGTATTCACCATCAACAGCCGTTTCAGCGGCGAAATGAGCGGCTTCGGCACCTGCTTTCTGGGGCTGAACGTCCCCTGGGGGAATTACGGCATCCACGGCACCAACAAGCCGGAGAGCATCGGCAGCAACGCCAGCCATGGGTGCATCCGCATGCGGGTGAAGGACGCTGAGGAGCTCTACGCCACCGTGTCCAATGGCACCCGTGTGGTGATCCAATGCGGCCCCTATGGCGAACTGGGCACCACCCTGCGCCCCCTGCAGGAGGGCGACCGGAGCAGCATGGTCTGCGCCGTGCAGCGCAAGCTGAAGGCGCTGGGCTACTACTACGGCTGGCCGGACGGCATCTATGGTGCCGCCACCCAGCAGGCCGTGGCCACCGCCCGCAAGGCTTTGAATCTCCCGCCCGGCCATGTGGACTGGGCTTTCTATCAGGCCATCGGCCTCACGCTGTTTGAATAACGGAGGTACGCCATGAACTGGGAAGAAACCAAAGCTTTCCTTTCCCCCTGCTTCCCGCCCGTCATCCGGGATGAAATGGAGCTGCTCCTTCCCGGCGAACTGCGGGAGATCCGCGTCCGCGCCCGCCGCGCAACGGTGTTCTGCACCGCCAGCCGCAGCGTGGCGCTGGATTGGCAGCCCGACCAGCGACAGGTGGAAACCTTGGTGGAGGCACTCTCCGAGCACAGCCTCTACGCCCGCAGCGACGAGACCCGCCAGGGGTACATCACCCTGCGGGGCGGGCACCGCATGGGGCTGTGCGGCCAGGTGACCCCGCAGGGCTTGAAGGACATCGGCTCGGTGTGCATCCGCATCGCGTGCGCCTGGCCGGGCTGCGCTGACGAGCTGCTCCCCCATGCGGAAAACCTGCTCGTCATCGGCATTCCCGGCACGGGCAAGACCACCCTCCTGCGGGACATCGCCCGCCAGCTTTCCACCGCAAGACAAGCCCGGCAGGTGGCTCTCATCGACCAGCGGGGCGAGCTGGCCGCCTGTGTGCATGGCGTTCCCCAGCTGGATGTGGGCGATAGCGATGTGCTTTGCGGCTGCTCCAAGCCGGAGGCTGTGGCCTGGCTGGTTCGCTCCATGGCGCCCCAGGTCATCGTTACCGACGAGCTTAACGGCGCAGAGGATGCTGCCGCCCTGCTGGAGGCCATGGCCTGCGGGTGTTCCATCGTGGCCAGCTGCCACGGTGCCAGCCTCACCGAGGTAGCCAACCGCCCCGCCATGGCCGCGCTGATGGCACGCCGCGCCTTCCACCATTACGCTCTGCTGCACCCGGAGGGCGGCGGCCGCATTGCTGCGCTGTACGACCGGGCAGGCAGCCCCATCAAGCCATGATGCGCCCCGTATTGGCCGTCATGGCGGGATTGCTCTGCGGCGTGATGGGCTTGCGACAGGCCAGCCGCATCAGAGAGACCAACGCCACCCTCCACCGCTGGCACACGCTATTGCAGCACCTGTGCCTGCTCCTGCAGGAGCAAAGCCTCTCCCTGCCCGAGGCCTTCACCCAGGCCGCTGCGGAAAACACCGCCGCCGACCAGCTGCTGCGCCAATGGGCAGAAGCTCTCCGCCGCGATCCCCTCACACCGCTGCCCCAGCACTATGCCCCGCAAGGCGCTGAAGGCGCCGTGCTGCTGCGTCTGCTGGATGGTCTCTCCCACGGCAGCTTGGAGAGCCGGGTGCTTTCTGCCCAACAGGCCGCAGAGGAAATGGCGCTGCTGGCTTCCGCAGCCCAATCAAAAGCCCAGCAGGACAGCAAAATGTGGTCGACCCTGGGCTGGACCTGCGGCGCATGTCTGACCCTGATGCTATTGTAAGGAGTGCCTATGCAGATCGATCTCCTGTTCCAGATCGCCGGCGTGGGGGTGCTGACCACCGTGGTGGCCGCCATCCTCCAGCGCGCCGGGAGGGACGAGCTTGCCACCCTGTCCACCGTGGCAGGGCTGGCCATTGTGCTGCTGATGGTGATCAGCCTGCTCTCCGAGCTGTTCACCAGCGTGCGGAGCATATTCCAGCTGTATTAAGGAGGCACCCATGGATGTATTGCGCATGGCCGGAATGTCCATGGCCTCGGCCGTGGCGGTGATCCTCCTGCGCCGCATGCGCCCGGAGATGGGGCTCACCGCCGCGCTGGCCGCAGGCATTCTGCTGCTGACCATGGCCATGCCCATGGTGGCACAGGTCATCGGCGGCATCACCAGCATTGCGCAGACAGGCGGCGTGAAAAGCAGCTACCTCACTCAGCTGCTCAAGGTAGCGGGCATCAGCCTGCTGATGGACTTTGCCGCCCAGACCTGCCGGGATGCAGGCGAGGAAGGCCTGGCCATGAAAACCGAGCTGGCTGGCCGGGTGATGCTGCTCACCCTGGCGCTCCCCGCCATGCAAACGCTGCTGACGCAGCTCCTCTCCCTCGCCCCATGAAGCTGCTCCTTGTGCTGCTCCTGCTGCTGCCTTTGCCCGCCCATGCCGAGTCCCTCACCCAGTCCATTACCCAGATCGTGGACGGGTTGGACATTTCCGCGCTGGAATCAGCCCTGCAGCAGGGTGACCCGCTGGCGGCCACAGGCGGCTTCCGCACCACGGTCAGCGCCATTGCCAAAGGCGAAATCACCCTGGACTTCGGGCAGGTCATGTCCCTGATGGGCAGTCACTTCTTTTCCGCTGCCCAAAGCAGTCTGTGGCGGCTTACCCGGCTCATGGCGCCCGCCATGCTGTGGAGTCTGTTGCGCCGCCTGTCCACCAAGGCCAGCGATGCAGGCAAGGCGGTGTGCTACCTCATTGTGTGCATCTTTCTCACGCAAGACTTGAGCGAACACATCACCCTGTGCACTGCCACCATGGAGAAGCTCTCCACAGGCATGCAGGGACTGTTCCCCTTATTGCTTACGCTGATGGCCGCTGTGGGCGGCAGCGCCGGTTCCACGCTGATGCAGCCCGCCGTGGTGGCCGCAGCTGGCTCCATGACGGCCTTCATCCGCCACGTCACCCTGCCCCTTGCCACCATGGCCGCGGTGATCACCATGCTCTGCCACCTGGGCGAGGGCATCAAGCTCAGCCGTCTGGCCGATCTGTTCCATCAGGCCGCCACCTGGACGCTGGGGCTGTGCTTTACCGCCTTTATCGGCGTGCTGGCTACCCGTGGCGTGACTGCTGCGGCGGTGGACGGCGTCACCATCCGCACCGCCAAGTATGCCCTGGATAACCTCATCCCCGTGGTGGGCGGTCTTTTTGCCGACACGGTGGACACGCTGGTGGGCTCCAGCATGCTGGTGCAAAGCGCCTTGGGCGTCACCGGGCTGATCCTCATCGTGGCCTGGGTCATGGCGCCTCTGTGCCAGACCTTGGCCGCCGCGCTGCTCTACAAGCTCACCTCCGCCCTCATGCAGCCCGTGGCTGATGGTGATCTGGCGCATTGCATCCACGATTTCTCACGGGTGCTGATGCTCCTGTTCATCATCCAGCTCTGCACCGCCGCCATGTTTCTGCTGCTCATCGCGCAGCTCATCGCCGTTTCCGGCATGACCATGATGCTACGTTAAAAAGGAGGGTTGCTCCATGTCATGGCTCCACCCCCTCATTGCCTTCACGCTGTGCTGCGGCGTGGTGCTGTCCCTTTTGCCGGAGGGCAGCCTGCGCCGCACCGCCGCGCTGGTCATTGGCCTGGCGCTGATGCTCTGCTGGGCGGATGGCATTGCGACGCTGCTCCATTGGCCATCCCTGCCGGAGCTGCCTGCCACCGCCCTGGTTTCCACCGGATACGATGCAGCAGCCGCCCAGGAGACCTATGCCGCCGCGCTGGCCGCCGGAGGTGAATGACATGCCCTTTCCCCACCTGAAGGAGCGTTTGCACAAGGATGGCTGGCTGTATCTGGCGCTGGCTGGCTGCATCCTGCTCTGCCTCCTTCTTGGCATGACTGAAGGCACCTCCACCCAGACTGCCGAGGAAGCCCGCCTGGCGCGGGTGCTTTCCGCCATGGCTGGCGCAGGAGAGGTGGAGGTGGCGGTCTTCTATCAGGAGGAAGCCGCCCTGCCCTGCGGCGCGGTGGTTGTTGCCCAGGGCGCTGATGATGTGGCCGTGCGATTGCAGCTCACCCGCGCCGTATGCACCCTGCTGGGCCTGGAAGCCAGTCAGGTGGATGTATTCAAACTTGGAGGAGGCTCACCATGATCGATTTCATCCGCAAGCACCGCAATGTCCTTCTGCTGCTCACGCTGCTCGTCACCCTGGCTGTCAGCTGCCTGGTCACCCAGCACCGCCTGGTGGAGGCAGCCGCCACGGTTTCGCTGCCGGTGGTGCAGGTCACCGCATCACCCTCCAGCCGTCTGGAGGAATTCCGCGCCCGTCGCGAGGAGACCTACCTGGCCGACCTATCCACCCTGCAAGCCCTGTGCGACCAGAGCACCCTTTCCGATCAGACCCGGGAGGACGCCGCCCAGCAATTGCAGGAAATGGTTGCCCGCCGGGAATCCCAGCTGGCCTTGGAGGGTGCGCTGACCCAGAGCGGTGTATACCCCTGCGTGGCGGTGATCACCCCCGGCAGCGTCACCGTGGTGACGGAAAAGGAGACCCTCTCCTCCGGCGAAAGCGCCCTGGTGATGACCCTGGCCAAAGCGCATGCCGGGGTGGAACCCTCCGGCGTGCGGGTGATGACGGCGGACAAGGCAAATTGATGTTTCATTTTTCCAAAGCTGGGTATAATCTGTATGAAGGGTTTCCCTTTCCCGAAAAGTGTGGTATACTTCATTTATCAACCAAATTGGAGCGATGAAGTATGCAACGTACCGGTGAAGTAACCGCTGTTCATGGCGATCTGCTGGAGATCACCTTCTGCCGCCCGGCCGACTGCGAAAAATGCCAGGCCTGCCAGGGCGGGCAAAAGGTCACCAAGCTGCACCTGAAGGGCAAGGCCAATGTAGGCGACGCCGCCGTGGTGGAAATGCCCCTCAAGACCGTGATGCAGGCCTCCGTCCTGGCCTATGTACTGCCCCTGGTGGGGCTGATGCTCGGCCTGGCCGCAGGCACCTTCCTGTTCCCCAACAGCACCGATATCGCCGGTGTGCTGTGCGGTCTGGTGGGACTGGGCGCGATGCTGCTCTTTGTCCGCATCACCGAGAAGCAGCGCCAGGGCGATCCCCGCTGGAAGCCCCAACTGATCGAAATCATCCCCAAAACGCAAGACGCATAAGGAGGTCTTTTCATGGCAACCGATATCAAGCAGGAAAACTTTGATTCCTTCATTTCCCAGTCCGACAAGCCCGTGCTGGTGGACTTCTGGGCCACCTGGTGCGGCCCCTGCCGTATGCTGGCGCCCGTGGTGGAGGAAGTCGCCACCGCCAACCAGGATAAGCTCATCGTGGGCAAGGTGGACGTGGACTCCTGCCCCGACCTGGCGCAGAAGTTCGGCGTCATGTCCATCCCCACCCTGATCCTCTTCAAGGACGGCCAGCCCGTGGCCAAGAGCGTTGGCTACATGCCCAAGTCCGAGCTGGAGCAGATGCTGGAAAAGGCGTTCTGATTCAAAACATCGAACACGGATAAGTGTTTGCGGCACAGCAATTTAGCCTCCCTCTCGAGGGAGGTCGCAGCCGCTTGCGGCTGACGGAGGGAGTAAACGCCGCACATTCGCACAACAGCAGTTGGGCGCTCATGTTGCAGAACCACTCCCTCAGTCGCCTTGCGGCGACAGCTCCCTCGAGAGGGAGCCTTTTTTTGTGCGTCCTTCCCATGCCGAAAACCCTTTCCATCCTTCCGCAAGTATGCTATAATGTTATTTGTCTTATTATGGACGCTTTTGCCTGCGTGAATCGTTATTTTGTTGAAATATACCCGGAAGGAGTCCTACTGATGATGAAACGCATTCTCTCCGCTCTCATGTGCCTGCTTATGCTGTTCACCGCCCTGCCCGCCATGGCCGACCAGCCCCAGCCCATCGAGACCATCCCCTACGAACAGATCCCTGCCAATGCCAACGGGCAGTATCACTACCTGCTGCTGTGCACCGACAGCTGGAAGGCCAGCGCCACCAATCTGGGCAATACCGACGGCATTGTGCTGGTGACCCTGGACACCCGCGCCCACCGCGTGATGCTCACCTCCATCATCCGTGACGCCCTGGTGGAGCGCCCCGATGGCGTTATTGGCCGCATCAACTACATCGCCAAGAATTACGGCCCCGAGGCGCTGTGCAAGGTCATCTCCCAGCACCTGAACGTGCGCGTTGAGGACTACATCCTCTTCGACTTCGGCCAGATCGCCCGCATCATCGACCATCTGGGCGGCGTGGATATCGAGGTCAGCGCCTCCGAGGCCAGCTACCTGCGGCGCTATCCCCTGGAAAACCACCAGACCAGCCCCGCCATGCGCAATGCCGGCACCTATAAATTCTACGGCCGTGCGGCGGTGATCTACATGCGCATCCGCAAGGCGGGCGGCGGCGGCGACTTCATGCGCACCCAGCGTGTGCGCACGGTGCTGTCCACCCTGGCCGACCAGTGCCGCGAGATCACCTACGACCAGGCCAAGACCCTGCTGGACGTGATCACCGAGAATACCCTCCTCACCAACATGAATGCCGAGGAGCTGGTCACCGCCATGGATCGCGCCTACAGCCTGCGGGACTGCACCATCGAGGAGCTGCGCATCCCCCAGGACGATGCTGTGCATCCTATCTCCTATGCCGGAATGTCCGTGCAGGAGCTGGACTGGGATATGTGCCGCGAGGACTTTGCTGATTACCTTGCCAGCAGCTGGCTGGTGATGGACGAGGAATAATCCCCCTCACCGATTTTTTTCACACGATAAGGAGAACCCTATGAAGTGTCCACAATGCGGCCAATGGAACCGCGCCTCCCTGCCCCATTGCCAGAAATGCGGCGCGCCCCTGGATCCCGCCGAGGCGCAGCTCCCCTCCTGGAAAACCACCCTGCGTGATGATCAGAAGGGCAAGGAATACATCCGCGTGGATGACGACGGCGAAGCAAGCGCCACCCCAGACAGCCGCGACGCCCTGGCTCAGGAAATGGCCGAATTGAAGCATCGCAAGGCCGAGGGCAGCCGTGTGCAGCGCCAGCTCCGCCGGGAAGGCGCCCAGCGCGGCTCTGCGCCCTCTGCCATGACCATCCGCACCCATGCCAGCGTGGACACCTTCTGGAATGTGGAGGATAACCCCCGCACCACCGTGCGCATCAAGCGCAACGCCCAGGAAGAAGGCGGCGATCGCACCCACCACGTGAACAACGCCTGGCAGGACTCCCGCTCCTACGATCCCCTTTGGGAGGAGCAGGAGATGTACGGCACCTGGCAGTTGCCCCAGAGCGCCCAGTTCACCGGCAAGCTGCCCAGCCGTTCCCGGGGGCTGCGCCACATCGCCCGCATCCTGATCGTCATCATCATGCTGTGCCTCCTGGGGCTGACCATCTTCTTTGGCTACAACTACTTCAAGGATCGCTACGACGCTGCCAAGGCACTCAACCGCCCCACCGTCACCGCCTCCATCAAGGATGACCTGGCCGCCCACACCATTCTGATCCCCGGCGAGGATGGCCAGCAGATCTACATCCGCGAGCTGCACACCTCCTACATCGTCACCGGCGGCTTTGCCACGGTGGAAGTGGCCGACCACACCTGGTACGACGAGATCACCGACTTTGTTGGCGAGACCATGGAGGTCACCCTCACCCCCTTTGTGAAGACCTCCAGCGGCCAGCAAAAGCCCATGGATCTCATCACCTACCAGATCTCCATCCCCCTCAGCCCCATCACCATGAATTCCCCCGACGGTCTGCGCACCGAGGTGGCCACCGCCATGTACAGCATGAGCTTCACCGTGCGCCCCGGCTCCACCGTGTATATCAACGATGAGGACGTGTCCGACACCGTGGACTCCGAGGATGGCGATTTCACCTACAACGCCACCGTGCAGCCCATTGGCGACAACAACTTCACCATCCGCGTCCGCAGCCAGTATTGCCGCGAGAACGCCATGACCATCACCCTTTACCGCGAGCCCCAGGAGATCCCGCTGGATCTTTCTGCCGATACCTATTCCACCACCAACAGCAAGGCCATTGAGATCCGTGCCACCACCCTGCCCGGCGCCACGGTGGATGTCCTCTCCCCCCACAGCGACCTGAACATCACCGACCTGGATGTCACCGGTGCCTTCAGCTTCTACGCCATCTTCGACAAATATGGCGACAACACCGTGACCATCACCGCCTCTTATCCCGGCAAAAAGACCTCTGTGGTGGAATACAACATCTACTACATCCCCAACCAGGATGAATACACCCCCAAGGCCTGGGCGCTGGACGCCGCCGGATACTCCGAGCTGCTTTCCAACAATGTGGCTCGCACCGAGCGCAGCCAGGTCTATGTGGCCATCGGCACCATTGCGGAGATCGTCAGCGACAAGCCCCAGATGGCCATCATGTACACCAGCGAGGATGGCAAGAGCCAGCCCGTGCTGCTGGAAAACTTCACCAAAACCACCTGGAAGGTGGGCGAATACTACCGCATCTACGGCGATGCCAACGGCACCTATTCCAACATGCCGCGGCTTTCCGCCCGCTACACCTATTGGTAAGGAGGTACCCTCATGCCCAACTGCGACCTGCTCATCATCGGTTCCGGCCCCGCCGCCTGGAGCTGCGCCCTCACCGCCCGCCAGCGTGATCTCAGCGTGGTGGTGGCTGCCGCTCAGTCTGCCACCGGATGGCTGCAAAAGGCCGAGCGCATCGACAACTACCCCGGTATGCCCGCCGTTTCCGGCAAGGAAATGCTGCGCATCTTCCGCCAGCAGGCCGTGGATGCAGGCGCGCAGATCATGGACAGCCTCGCCCGCCAGGTCCAGCCCCTGGGCGACATCTACATGACCCTGTGCGGCAACGACATCATCGAGTCCCGCGCCGTGGTGCTGGCCATGGGCGCTGCCCGCCCCAAGCTGCTCCCCGGTGAAGATGAGCTGATCGGCCAGGGCGTCAGCTGGTGCGGCACCTGCGATGGTATGTTCTACCGCGGCAAGGACGTGGCCGTTCTCTCCGCATGGCACGGCGGCATTGAGGAAGCCGAGTTCCTCTCCCGCCTGTGCGCCAAGGTGGACTACTATTCCATGGTCAAGCACGACCTGCCCGCTGAGCATCCCTTCACCCTCCACGAAGGCAAGCCCCTTGAGCTGATCCGCGAAAACGGCAAGATCACCGTCAAAACCGAATCCTCTGCCGACGCCTACGACGGCGTGTTCATCTTCCGTCCCGCCGTCTCTCCCGATTCCCTCCTCCCCGGCCTCGCCCTCGACGGTGCCTTCATCCCCGTTGACCGCCGCATGGCCACCAACCTGCCCCGCGTCTACGCCGCCGGCGACTGCACCGGCGCCCCCCTCCAGATCGCCAAAGCCGTCGGCGAAGGCAACATCGCCGCGATTTCGGCAGCAGAAGACCTTCGGTGACCAGAGGCGCTGCCTCTGGACTCCGCTCAAGGGCGCTGCCCTTGAGAATCCCGCGAAGGGTCTTCGACCCTTTCGAAACCCATTCGGGGATGGCGCTTCTGGGTGATCTCCGAGCAGGGGTCACGCCGCGCAACGGGCGCGCCGCGACGCGGGTATTGTAAGGCTATGCACAGCCAAAAGGCTCCCTCCCCGAGGGAGCTGGCAGCCGCTTGCGGCTGACTGAGGGAGTGGTTCTGCTGCTGGCCTCAACGCTTTCTCACCCTCGTCGTGCCACACTCTAAATTCCGCATTCCGCATTCCGAATTCCGAATTCCGAATTTTTCCGGAGGCTTTCATGAAGAAACTCATTCTGCTTTTCGTTTGCCTGCTGTTCACCACCGCCGCCCTCGCCGACCCTCTCCCCCTGTCTGCCGAGCTTTCCGGTACCGCCTGCTATCCCGAGGGCAGCACCGAGGCCGATGCAGCCTACATCTACCGCTATGCTTATCCTGTCGTTGCTGGCGAGGATGAAGTCAGCCTGATGATCAACGATTTCTATGCCTACATGGTGGATGATGCCCTGGGCTTTGCTGCGCCCATGGCGGCCGAGGAAGTCACCGGCGGCATTCAGGCGCACACCACCATCACCAGCGAGGTCACCTGCAACAACGATGACTACTTCTCCGTGAAGATCGTCAACGAGTCCTTCATGGGTGCGGCGGATTCCCATGTGGTCAGCGGCCATGTGTTTGCCCGCCAGGGCGACAAGGCCGGCACCGTGGTAGCGCTGCCCTATCTGCTGGGCATTCTGGATGCGGATGAAACTGACTCCTGGATGCTGGAGCGCCAGACCGCCAAGGCCGACGACATGGTGCGCGGCCTGGTGTGGGACGTGATTCAGGATCAGCTGTCCGACGGTGCCGTGGAGTATTACGACGACCTGACCTACGAGGCCTTCGAGGCCAACTTCTACCCGGAGGAAGACTTCTACCTGGATGCCGACGGCAATCCGGTCTTCTTCCTGCAGGAAGGCACCGTTGCCCCCGTGGCCACCGGCGTTCTCTACTTCCCCTTCACCCTGGAAGAGCTGTTGGACGAGATCTGATACCGTACACCATCTTAATTCCGAATTACGCATTCCGAATTCCGAATTTCAAGCAAGAAATAAGGGAGAAGCTTTTGCTTCTCCCTTATTTCTTGCGGAATACGTCCAGCATATGATGCGTCACACCCACCATATCCGGCCTTTCGCAGATGAAGAAATGATACTTCATGTACATGTCAAACAGTTCATCGTCCATGGCGTTCACCTTGTCACTGATGAACTCCGTGGCCATATCCGTGCCGACGTAGTGCAGCCGCTCCACGTTGAAGCCCGCCATCAGGCTGTCGATGTCCTCCTTGCGGTAGAGCTGAAACAGTTCCTCCGGTGTGGAGGTCAGCTTGAAGGTCTCCGGGTCAGTCAGCTCCTTGTAGCGCTCCTGCTTCAGCATCCCCTTGCAGAAGCAGAAACTCACCACCGTGGCATCGTTGTTGCAATAGGCCGCAAACACCACGCCGCCCTTCTTCGTCACGCGGATGGCCTCTGCCAGCGCCCGTTTTTGCTCTGCTTCCGTAAACAGGTGATACATTGGCCCCAGCAGCAGGGTGATGTCGTAGCTTTCATCGGCAAACTCGCTCAGATCCAAGGCATTTCCCTGCCGGATGGTGACCTTCTCGCCCTCCTGGGTGTTCTGCTGAAACACATCGATGTTGTGCTGGATCAGCTCCACCGCGTCCACCTGATAGCCCATCTGCGCCAGGGTATGGCTGTACCGCCCCGTGCCAGCGCCGATCTCCATGATCTTCGCCCCAGGGAAGAGATACTTCTCGATATACCGCATGGTGGTCAGGTATTCCACCATCCCGTGGCGGCTGCGCAGACGGCTGTCCTCGTCACAATGATTGGTGTAGAATTGTGTCAGGCATTCCAGCGTATCCATGCTCCACCTCCGGCTGATTTGATGCCCTATCATACCACAAAACACATACCGTGTCAAAAAACAGTATAAGTACAAGAAATACCCCTGGAAGCAAGGTGGTGCAAGGCTTGACATCCCTCCGAGGAACAGTATAATAGAAGAATACACGAAGAAAAAAACGTGTTCTCTGTCGAAAGATCGACAGAGACGAAGTGGAGGCGTTTTCGAATGCAGGAGATCAAAGTTACTCTTTCCACGGCACTCAAGCAGAAGCCCCAGGATGAATCCCAGCTGGGCTTTGGCCGTATCTTCACCGATCATATGTTCCTGATGAATTATGAAAAGGGCAAGGGCTGGTATGACCCCCGCATCGTGCCCTATGCCGATTTTGCCATGGATCCCGCCAGCATGGTGCTGCACTATGGCCAGGCCATTTTCGAGGGCACCAAGGCCTATCGCCGTGCCGATGGCGAGATCCAGCTCTTCCGGCCCCAGGCCAACATGGCTCGCATGTCCTCCAGCGCCCAGCGTATGTGCATGCCCGCCCTGGACGAGGAAATGGCTCTGGAAGGCCTGAAGAAGCTCATCGAGGTGGAAAAGGACTGGGTTCCCCATCAGGAAGGCACCAGCCTGTACATCCGCCCCACCATGATCGCCCTTGACGTTCAGCTGGGCGTCCATGCCTCCAACACCTACCTGTTCTTCATCATCCTCTCCCCCGTGGGCGCCTACTACAAGGAAGGCCTGAAGCCCGTGGGCATCTATGTGGAAGACAGCTATGTCCGTGCGGTGCGCGGCGGCGTGGGCTTCACCAAGTGCGCCGGCAACTATGCCGCCTCCATCCTGGCGGGCGAAGTGGCCGCCACCAAGGGCTATGCCCAGGTGCTGTGGCTGGACGGCGTGGAGCAGCGCTACATCGAAGAAGTGGGCGCCATGAACATGATGTTCGCCTATGGCAAGAAGATCGTCACCCCCATGCTCAACGGCTCCATCCTGCCCGGCATCACCCGCAACAGCGTGCTGACCCTGGCCGGTCAGCTGGGCTACGAGGTTGAGGAAAAGCGCATCGCCATCGACGAAGTCTTTGCCGATATCAAGTCCGGCAAGTGCACCGAGGCCTTCGGCACCGGCACCGCCGCGGTGATCTCCCCCGTGGGCGAGCTCTGCTGGAAGGACGAGAAGCTCACCGTGGGCGATGGCAACATCGGCCCCGTTGCTCAGAAGCTCTACGATACCCTCACCGGTATCCAGTACGGCAAGCTGAACGACGAAAACAACTGGATCGTAAAACTGTGATAACCCGCTTACCCTGAGCGGGTGAGGAGGTTTCATGCTACGGGAAACCAATGTGCAGACCCTGCATTGGGCTGACAAAACCATGAGCGTGCTCAAGGCGCGCCAGCTGGAGGCCTGCGAAAACCGCCTGGCCGCCCTGCCCGATGTTGGCCTGTTCGACAGCTGCGACGCGACCAATGTGGAAGCCCTGTGGGCGTGCAGCTTTGCCGCCCAGGAGCAGCCCATCCCCAGCGCCCTGCACGAACCACGCAAGCTGCAAGCCCAGCTGCTCACCAGCCTCCCGGCCGAGGCGGCGCTGCTCTCCATGGAGGAGCATCACCTCATCGACAGGCTGCTGGCGCTGGGCGGAACCGCCGAACTGATGGACTGGGAGGAGACCAGCGCTGCCGAGAGCCTTGTGCGCCGCCTGTGGTGCCGCGTCTCCCGGCAGGAGGATCGCATCTTCATCCATCTGCCGCCGGAATTGGTGGTGCCGCTGCAGCTCATTCTCTCATCCAAGGCACACGAGGAGATCCGCGATAAGCTCTTCCGCTACGATGCCACCATCCGCGGCCTGCTGTACATCGGCGGTCTGCTCCACGTGTCCGAACCCCTGCGCCACCTGATGGTGGACGTGCTGGAAGGCACCTATGCCGCCAAAGAAAACCTGGCTATGCGCTACCTGCGCGCATCTTACGACTATACCTACGATGCCCAGGGGCAGATGCTCCTTCTGCATCCCGGCCTGGCCGAGCCCGAGCGGCTGCTGGCCAAGCTTCCCCTCACGCACACCCAGCAGCTCCAGCTGGACGAAACCACCATGCTGGGCGCCATGAGCGGCCTGCTGCCGGAGGAACGCCCCCTGTTTGAAACCATGTTCGGCCTGCTGCTGGGCGCTGTGCGTCCGGAGATCTCCACCGAGGAAGCGGTGGAAGACCTGCGCATGCTGGCCAAGCAGGGCGTCAGCTTAGGCGAAATGAACGATGTACTGGGAACCCTGCTCACCGTGCAGCCCACCCCTGCCATGCGCAGCGGCCTGCAGCAGCTGTATATGATGACGCCGCGCTGGGGAACCATGCGGTCAGGAATGGTGCAATAACATGGCCTGCTACGAATGGAAAGTCACTTGTGCGGCGGAGGGGCAGCGCATTGATGCCTGCCTCCGCCGCTTTTTGCCGGAGATCCCGCCCCATGTGCTCCGCGCCAGCTTCCAGCACCGTGATGTAAAGCTGGACGGCAAACGCGTCAAGCCCGATGTCCGCGTCAGCGAAGGTCAGCTGGTGCAGGTCTACTGCATGGAGCCAGCCGCTCCGCCCGTGGACGTGGTCTATGAGGACGAGGATGTGCTGCTCATCAACAAGCGGGCAGGCATCAGCGTGGAGCCAGACGAAAAGGGCGGTGCATCCCTCACGGAGCTGGCGCATAAGCATCTTCTTATGAAGGATGCCGCCGCCCAGCCTCCACGCCCCTGCCATCGGCTGGATAACCAGACCTGTGGCCTGATCCTCTTTGCCAAGAACGACCGTGCCGAGGAAATCCTGCTGCAAGCCTTCAAGGAGCGCAGCATGGATAAGCGCTACATCTGCCTTGTCCGCGGCATGATGAAGCCGCCCGCCGCCACCTGCAAGGCCTTCCTGCTCAAGGATGCCGAGGCAGCCCGCGTCACCATCCTGGATCACCCCGCTCCCGGCGCCCGTTCCATCGCCACCGCCTATGAGACGCTGGAGGCAGGCCCCATCAGCCGCCTGCGGGTGCATCTGCTCACCGGGCGCACCCATCAGATCCGCGCCCACCTGGCCGCCCTGGGACATCCCCTTCTGGGTGATGATGTCTATGGCGACCGCGCCTTCAACCGTGCCAATCACGCCCGTCGGCTGATGCTCTGCGCCGCTTCCCTCACCCTGGAAACCGGCGGCCAGCTCCCCCAGCTTGACGGCAAGACCTTCACCATCGACTGTCCTTTTTAATTGAGGTACTTATGGAAAAAATCAGCCTCATCGCCATGGATATGGATGGCACCCTGCTGCTGGACGGCGGCAAGGGCATTCCCCAGGAGAACGTGGACGCCCTCCGTGCAGCCCACGCTGCCGGCATTCGCCTGGCGCTCTGCTCCGGCCGCATTGCCGACGACATGGGCTTCTACGCCCTGGACATGGGCATCCCCATGCACATCCTTGCCCTGAACGGCACCTGCACGCTGGATCGTCCCCTGGGCAGCATCATCCGCAGCGACTATATCGAAGCTGCCGCCGCCAAGGGCATCTTTCAGCTCCTGCAAAACTATCCCCTGGAATATGGCCTTTTCGGCGATCACGAGCTGATCATCAGCCCCCATGGCATGACGGAGAAGGAGCTGCTGCTCATCTTTGGCGAGAACATCATCCGCCAAGGCGCCCGCACCTGCATCCGCTATGGCGGCGAGGGTGCTGAGGCGCTGCTTGACCGCGGCCTGAACAAGTTCATGATCTTCGCCAAGGATGCTGCTCCCCTGCTGGACTTCCAGCACCAACTGGAGCAGAACTACCCCCAGGTGGACATTTCCTCCAGCTGGGTCAACAACCTGGAGATCAACCCCCGCGGTGCCAACAAGGGCGTGGCGCTCACCGCCCTGGCCGAAAAGCTGGGCATCCCCATGGCCGAGGTGATGGCCATTGGCGATAACGACAACGATATCCCCATGCTGCGCGCCGCAGGCGTGGGTGTTGCCATGGGCAACGCCAGCGAAAACGCCCTGGCCGCCGCAGACTATGCTACCCTGCCCAACCATCAAGGCGGCGTGGCTGCCGCCATCCGTTCCATTGCCCTTGGCGAAGCTATTCCCGGCGTAAGGAGGCTATCATGAGCAAACTCCGTTCCAACCTGCACGAAGCCTTCGGCTGTGTGTTTCGCCCCGTGCTGAAGTTCCTCTGCCTCATCGCCTTCCGCCCCAAGCGCACCTTTATCTCGGAAAAGGCAAAGCAGGAGGCCTTCAAGGAGCCGATGATCTTCATCAGCAATCATGTTCACGGCATGGACGGCGCTGTGCTGCAATCCCTGATGCCCTTCAGCCGGGTCTACAGCATCACCGCCAAGGATCTCATCGAGCGTACCAAGCTCTACGGCTGGTTCCTCAGTCACCTGCGCACCATCCCCGTGGATCGCGAGAACGCCTCCCTCAGCTGGCTGCGTGAAGGCCGCAAAAAGCTGCGCGAGGGCTTCCACATCTATATGTGTCCCGAGGGCCGCTGCAACCGCGCCCGCATCATATTGCCCTTCAAGCCCGGCTTTGTCACCCTGGCCGCCGCCTCTGGCGTGAAGGTGCTGCCCATCTACCTCAATGGTGAGTATAACTACTTCTTTGGCAAGCGCTTCCGCTACATCATCGGCGAGCCCGTCACCATGACGCCCCCGCCGGAAGGCCTTGCCGAGGAAGAAATGACCCGCCAGGCCGACATGATGCGCGACAAGATCCTTGAGCTGGAACTGGCGCTGAACGGCACCGTACGTACCGGCAACCTGATCATTGAATAACAAACACGCAAAAGGCGCGACCGCAATGGCCGCGCCAGTTTTTTATGGTATGCAATCCACCCGCCGCACCAGGCTGGCGGTGTATGGCTCAAAGTATTTCTCCCAGAAACCCGCTGCCGTGGGGTTTATGGTCTCATAGTCCACACCCAGGCAGCGCGCGCCCTCGGCCTGCAGCGTTTGCAGCACATGGTCCAGCAGCAGCTTGCTGACCCCTTTGCCGCGCCACTCCGGCACGCAATACGCACCGCAGATGTTCCGCATCTCCGGTCTGTCCGTCAGGAAGTTCTCTCCCGCATCCGTCACCTCAATGAAGGAGATCACCTCCCCCGCCGCCATGGCCGCAAACAGGCGGGAATCCCGGTGCTTCACCGCTTCCAGCCAGGCGTGGCGACCTTCATCCGTCCTGGCCATGAAGCACGGGCTCTTGCACAGATGCTCGTCCAGTCCCCGGCGCAGCTCCCGCACCAGTTCAGCGCTGCCTGCCGGAAGCTCACAGCAGCTTACGCCCGGCACAGCCGCCGCACCAATGGGCTCCACCAGGCGAATGGCATCCGCGCACCGCTGGCCAAAGCTGTAGCGGAACAGCGCCGCTTTGGCGGCTGCATCGTGTTCGTACAGGGCAATAGCATGATGCGCCGCACCTGCCTGCACCCACTTCTCCGCCGCTGCCTGATACATCCGCTGCCAGGTTTTCGGCGGTGCATCTGGTGCCACGCCATGCGCCTGGATGGGCGAAAACACCCCCACGAACTGCCTCTCAAAGCAGGTTCCCCATGTGCCAAACATGCCCTTGAACGGGCCATAGGCGCCCAGATAGCCCACCAGCCGCCCGTTTTCCATGGCGGCCACACCAAGGCCATTGGCTAGGCTTTGCAGCTCCGGCACAGAGGCCTTCTGCAAGGCGCTTACCGCTGCGCATTCATCATTCAGTTGTTTTTCCGCAAGGCAAACCGCCTCTGCCGCGTGGCAGAGTTCAAACGCAACAATATCCAATTCGTTTTCCTCCAAATCATTTTCGGAGGATTTATTTCATGTGTCTCCTCCTGTAACACATTTTCAAACAATCACGCCGCATGGCGATCGCCTCCTCTCAGCATATTTATCTGCATTCTACCATATCAGTCCCAAAAGCACAAGAAAAAGCAGCCCGAACCCTCGAGCTGCTTTTCTTTTACTGCACATCAAGCTTCTCGTTCATCTTCTTGGTCTGCCGCCTGATGCATTGATAAATGATCAGCCAGATCAGCGCATACCCCGCTGCAAACACCACCGTGAATACCAGCACCGGCTCCAGCTGGCTGGGCATCCAGCCATTCATCAGATATACCAGCAGATAGTCCAGATACAGCACGCCTGCCTGGATCATGATCGCCATGGGCAGGGGCAGCTGCTCCACCTGATATACCATGCTGATGCCCGCCGCGATAAAGGCCATCACCGCCGATGAAAGGATGGCCAGGCACACTTCCTGCACCGTAAGGGTCTCAATGGTGCCGTTGGCACCCAGGATCGCATAAATAATGGCAATGATCACCGGGCCGCCCCAGGCCGCCACCAGGCCGCGCTTGACAAATTCCGCCGCATACTTCTTCATCGTTCATCAAACCTCCTTTTGATCTGCGCAAAGCACCTTCTGGACACATACTCCCTGCGCCCGCAGCGGAACACAGCATCCACCGCGCCGCTGAAGCCTGCATGGAACCGCACCAGGTGCTTCTCATTGGCCAGCGCCGATTTGTTGATGCGGATAAAGCACTCCGGCAGCATTTCTTCCAGCTCGTATAACCTCTGCTTCAGCCGGAACATCTCCCCCGCGCCATCCACCGCATAGGTCTTGCCATCCTCCACCAGGATGCACTCGATCTCCGCAAACTTCAGCATCCGCATATCATCCTCGGTATACCCGGGCAGCTGATCCTCCCCAGCGTAGCCAAGCACCAATTCCTCAATCTGATCGGTCAGCTCGCTTCGCCGGTGAACTGTGGCCACCACCTCCTCCGGCTTTTCCTGATCGATCACCAGGCTGAATTTCATTCCCGGCACCTCCTTTGTTCCTTACAAGTGCATCATATCACATTCTTTTGTACTTGTCACAGCATTGCGGTGAACGGTCGATTTATTCATCCAAGCGGTATAGAAAAGCAGCGACCCCACCCGGAGCCGCTGCCAGTTGTTATTGGGTTTTACTCAAAGTCGCCGTTGTCCTTGTCCTGCTGGAAGTCGCTGTTCTCCGCTTCGCTGCGGTAGGATGCGTTGTAGCCGTTCTGCTGCGCCTGCTGTGCGCGATAAGCGCTGCGGCGGCCAACGGGGCGTACCTCCGAGGTGGCGGGGTTACGGTAGCTGGCGGTGTAGTCCGCCTGCTGGGACTGCTCAGGCTCTGCCGGGCGGGTGTAGCTGCCCTGAACCGGCACGCTGGGGCGGCGCACCTGCTGGGCGGTATTGCCCATGGGGCGCTGCGCGGCCTGGTTGGGATAGGTACCCGTGCGGGGCTGATTGGCCTGGGTGCTGCGGGCAT
Organism: Clostridia bacterium; assembly: GCA_017463245.1. GTDB lineage: Bacteria > Bacillota > Clostridia > Christensenellales > Aristaeellaceae > UBA11524. The sequence continues at coordinate 6,187 of JAFTPN010000022.1, read as the reverse complement.
AGGGGCGAGCCTCGCTGCTGCGCTGCTGCGCCGCTGCCTGCGCCCGGCGGGCTGCCGCACGCTGGGCTGCCTTGCGCTTGTTGTTGGTGTAGGTCACATAGGCGTACACACCGCCGCCGATCAGCGCGATCACGATCACCGCGATCACCCAGCCCAGCACACCGCTGCCACCCTGCTCGTCATTGCCGGTGGGATACACCACATCCATGGTGGGGATGGGCTCCAGCGTGGCGGTGGGCTGCACGGGGATGGTCACCGTTTCGGTGGGCACAGGCGTCTCCACAGGCGCCACCGTGGCAAAGGGATCAAAGGGCTCGTAGCTCACCTGCAGGCCGTTGTTGGGGTTGGTCCACTGGTCAACGGTCTGATCCTCTGCCGACACGATGCCGCCGCCGGTGGTGAAGTCCTGGTTAGCATCGCCCGTAGTGCTGTTGTTGGCAATGCCCTTCAGGTATTCCTCGCTGTTGAGGAATTCCTCCAGCTCTGCCATGGACATCTGCTTGAAGTAGTTGCCATGCACATAGCCCTCCTGGCCGCCGTAGTTCACGCGATACCAGGTGGTGCCATCCACATTGGCGGTACCCAGCACCAGGCAGAAGGCATACTGCTTCAGCTGACGGATGCGGCTGGAAGAGGTGCTGGCTTCCTTGCGGAAGTTCACCGAGCTGTCGGACACATAGCCGTAGCTGGAAAGGCTTTCCGGGTCATAGGGCTGGGGGGTGACGTTGGAGGTGGGTTCGGGGGTGGAGAGGCTGTCCAGGTAGGCGTTCTCCTCCTGCACGGTCATCATGCGCAGCATATCGGCGCGGATGTAGCCCCATTGCCCGTTGTACTGCACCACATGCCAGGCCACGTTGTCCTGGTAATCCTGGTCGCGGACATACACCACCACGCCCTGGGTCAGCACATCGATGATGCTGGCCATGGTGCTGGGCTGGCTGCGGAAGTACACATCGTCGCCCACAGCATAGGCATAGCCGCTGATCTTGGCAGGTTCGGGGGTAGCGGGTGCGGGACTGGGCGTTTCGGTGGGATGCGCCTCGTTCCACAGGTTGATGTAATACTGCGCTTCCTCGTTGTTGATGCGGCGCAGGCTGCTGTCCGGCACGTAGCCGGATACGCTGTCCATCGTGGTAGCCAGGCTCCAGCTGGCGCCCTGCTCAAAGCTCTGCCCGGTGATCATCACCAGTTCGCTGGCTTCCATGCGGCGAATGATGCTGCTGTCCGCCGTGCTGATCTCCGTGCGCAGGGCAACGGCCTCGGTGGTCAGGGCATAGCCGGTGTACTGGGCAGGCACCTCGGTGGGTGCAGGAGTGTCGGTGGGAGCCGCCGTAGCATGGGCATCCTCCCAGATGTCCAGGTAATACTGAGCTTCTTCCTGATTGATGCGGCGCAGGCTGGCATCCGGGATATAGCCGCTCACGCCGTCCAGGCCAGTCACAGCACTCCATGCGCTGCCGGTGGAGAAGTCCTGGCCGGAAACCATCACCAGCTCCTTCTCCGTGGCCAGGCGGACGATGCTCTCATCCCCGCCGCCCACCTGGCTGCGGATGGCCACATTGCTGGTGGTCAGCGCATAGCCGGTATACTGGGCGGGCACCTCGGTAGGTGCTTCAGTAGGTGCCTCGGTGGGTGCTTCGGTAGGTACCTCCGTGGGGACTTCCGTGGGAGCCTCCGTGGGTGCTTCCGTGGGAACCTCGGTGGGTGCCTCCGTGGGCTGGCCGGGGTTATCCAGCTGCTCCGCGGTAAAGGGCGGGATGGGTTCGTCCAGCTCGCTGGACATCCAGGCATCGCTGTCAGCCTGGGTCATGGCTGCAATGCAGTCGGCGCTGATGAAATAGAACTCGCCATCCACCAGCACGCGCACCCAGGGTTCACCCTTCTCGTTCAGTTCTTCCCGCAGCATATACACCGCAGTACCCTTAGCCAAACGGGTCACGACCTTGTCGTTCTTGCTGGGGCCTTGGCGCAGGGCGGTCTTGGCCTTGGTGATGGTGCCAAAGCGGTTGATCATCGCCCCCTGAGGAATAGGAGACTCCGTAGGCGCCTCGGTGGGTGCCTCGGTGGGTTCCTCAGTAGGCGCTTCCGTGGGCGCTTCGGTGGGCTGCTCTGCCAGCGTGTAATAGAACACGATCTCTGCAGGGTTCGCCACGCCGCCCTCCACCGTCAGTTCGGCAGAGGCATCGCCGTCCAGCACATAGCCAGGCTGCAGGTCAAGGGGAACAGCACTCACCACATGTTTGCCGTCGCCCGCAGTACCGGTTCTGGGGGTAGCCACATCCTGGCCATCGCGGGTGCGGAAATACACGGTGATGGTCGCCTGCTGGGCAGGAGCCTGGGTGGGTTCCTCAGTAGGCACATCGGTAGGCGCCTCCGTGGGAGCCTCGGTAGGAACTTCCGTGGGAACCTCCGTAGGAACCTCAGTCGGTACTTCGGTGGGTACCTCCGTGGGCTGCTCAGTCGGAACCTCCGTGGGTGCTTCCGTAGGAACTTCCGTGGGCTGCTCGGTAGGCACTTCGGTGGGCGCTTCAGTCGGTGCTTCGGTAGGAACTTCCGTAGGCACCTCAGTGGGCTGTTCCGTGGGAATCTCCGTGGGTGCCTCGGTGGGTGCCTCGGTAGGAGCCTCAGTGGGAACATATTCCGGCACATAGTAGAACACGATCTCGCTGGGATCCGCCACACCACCGGTCACCGTCAGGGTCACAGGGCTTTCGCTGTCCAACACATAGCCGGGCTGCAGGTCGGTGGGATTGGCATTAACTTCGTATACGCCATCCGCTACCTCACCCTGCTGAGGCGTAGCCACATCCACATTCTCATAGGTGCGGAAATACACGTTGATCACCGCAGGCACCACAGGAGCCTCGGTAGGCACTTCGGTGGGAACCTCAGTAGGCACTTCGGTAGGCACTTCCGTGGGTACCTCGGTGGGAACCTCGGTAGGTACCTCAGTAGGCACTTCTGTAGGAACCTCGGTGGGTTCGGGCGTAGGAACTTCCGTCGGCACCTCAGTAGGTTCAGGCGTAGGAACTTCCGTCGGTACCTCGGTGGGTTCAGGCGTGGGCTCCTCTGTGGGTTCAGGCGTGGGCTCCTCTGTGGGTTCCGGAGTAGGCACTTCCGTGGGTTCCGGAGTGGGCTCCTCCGTGGGTTCAGGAGTAGGCTCCTCGGTCGGTTCCGGAGTAGGCTCTTCCGTGGGTTCCGGAGTAGGCTCTTCCGTGGGGTCGGGGGTAGGCTCCTCCGTGGGTTCGGGAGTCGGTTCCTCCGTGGGTTCGGGCGTGGGCGCCTCCGGCATGGCGATCTGCGTGGAGATGTACAGGTTGTAGCTGGTCACCCACGCATCATTCTCAAAAGCGCTGATGGCAATGGTGTTCACGCCGTCCATAGCAGTACCGGCATCCACCACGTTCATCAGGGTAGAACCATCTGCCGGGTCAAAGCTGTAGGCATGATCCGGATGGCTGATATTGATGGTCAAAGCAGACAGGGGCGCATCCGCCGTCACCTGCACCCAGTAGGACTGATCCTCACTCCAGGTCACAGGGGCAGCATAAGCCTCCTGGGCGTTGCCGTTGGCGTCCAGCCAGCTCAGGCGGATCACCAGGCGCTCCCAGTCGGCCTGGGCGTAGGCAGGCACAGCAAAGCTGGTCAGCAGCATCACCAGCGCCAGCACCCATGCCGCCATGCGGCGGGAAAGCCTTGCAGAGTATGTCATAGGTATGTTCCCTCCTACCTCTTGGGGTATCCCTGTTAAGGAATATTCCCTCAATATATATTGTATACCGCAGCACCCGCTTTGTCAATCAAAGCAGCGTGCCGCAATTTGGCAAGTTTGGTCGTCCGGCAGGATTTAGCCGCTCCCCCGTCGAACAGCTTGGCATAACCAATGATGAAAACGGAGGCGTCAATCATGTGTGACCAGCTGACCGAGAAGTTTCTCTCCAAAGAAGTCGTATTCCCCGGCAAGATCATTCGCCTGGAGCATTGGCAGGTAGCGTTGCCCAATGGCGAACCCGCCCTGCGCGAGGTGGCCTGCCACCCCGGTGCATCGGCCGTGGTTGCCATGGACGATGAGGGGCAGATCATCCTGGTGCGCCAGCACCGCATCGCTGTGGGACGGCTGACGCTGGAGATCCCCGCCGGCAAGCTGGACAGCCCCGATGAAGATCCCTTCCTGTGCGCCCAGCGCGAGCTTTCCGAGGAAACCGGCATGACCGCCCGCAACTGGCAGAAGCTCACCTGCCTGGAGACCACTCCCGGCTTCTGCAACGAGCGCATCCACATCTACCTTGCCACCGGCCTGGAGCAGGGCGATTCCCACCCCGATGAGGATGAGTTCGTCTCCGTTACCCGCATGCCCCTTTCCGAGGCCGCAGCCAATGTGATGAATGGCACCTTCCGCGATGGCAAAACTGCCCTGGCCATCATGATGGCCGCCGCGCTAAAAGGCGCTTTCACCCATAGCAACGATTGATGTTACAACTTTCTTCCCACGGCTGAAAATTTCCCTTGAAAGGAGCGAGATCGTCCCGCGCCGATGATCCCGCCGCAGGTGCAGCATGGCTGAACGCTTTCTCCGCGGCCTTTCCCTGAAGGAAACGCCCATCTCCTACGACACCCCGGCCGATGTGTTTTCCCACCTGCCGGTGCTGAACACGCCCCGCCTCACCCTGCGCCCCATGACCATGCGGGACGCCCAGGACATCTACGACTACTCCTGGGATAAGGAGGTCGCCCGCCACGTCCTGTGGGACGCCCACCGCTCCCTGGCCGACAGCCGCGCCTACCTGCGCTACATCATCCGGCAATACCGTGAGGGCATGCCCTCCAGCTACGGCATCGTGCTGAAGGAGACGGGCCGGGTCATCGGCACCATCGGCTTCATGTGGATGAACGTGGAAAACAGCACCGTGGAGGTGGGCTACAGCCTCGCCCGCGAGCATTGGAACAAGGGGCTCATGACCGAAGCCCTCCGCGCCCTGATCGACATGGCCTTCACCCACCTGCCCCTGCACCGCATCGAAGCCCAGCACGACTCCACCTACCCCTCCAGCGGCCGGGTGATGCAGAAATGCGGTATGCAAAAGGAAGGCACCCTGCGGGGGCGCATCTACAACAAGGGTAAGTTTGTGGATGTGGATCTGTATGCTATTTTGAAAGAGGATTGGGAAAGGAGATAACGCCTATGAAGAAGCTGCTATGTCTGCTGTTTGTATTACTGTTTGCAATTCCCGCCCACGGCGAAAACATTGATCTTTCCAATATGTCACCCGAAGAACTCCAACAGCTTATAAGCGCTGCACAGATTGAGTTGGAACGTTCCGAGGAGCAGTATGTCGCAAAGGCTATTGAACTTGTAAAGGATTATTGGAAGAAAGAAATCTATAGCCGAGATTCCCATGCTTCTCATGACGGCTACTTAGAGATTCTGAATACTCAAATCGCTTATGTCAACCGCGATGTTGCAACAAAAACTGAACCCGCAAGCTCAGCAGAGCATATGTTTCAGAATGTTTACTGCGTAATCGACTTCACATTGCTATCCGACTATTTTGCTGCCACACCATCCTTTTACAGCAATGTCAATATGTATGACAGCGTAACCGTATATATGGATGGAACCATGGAGTTGACCAATATGTCCTTGATTCTAAAGTATTTCAATCGATTGTATTCCGGCGACCTTAGCCATATCCTTAGCTCCACAACCAACTGTGGTAGTACCTACAACGCAGTATTCCATCTGCTGGAAGAATAACCACCACGCAAAAGCCCTCCCGCCGCCTGGCAGGAGGGCTTTTGCTATTACTTGTGATAGGTGGCCATCCTTCTCTCCAGCACCTCCGGCCGTGCCACGGAGTACCCAAAGAACCCCAGCACATCCACCGTGCGCTGATACACGCCGTGGTTGTAGGTCACAAGCCCGGCGCTTTCCATGTGCAGCGAGCCGTCCGGGTCGAACAGGTCGTCCCGCACCTGCACGCCCACCACTTCGCCAATAAACATATCATGGCTGCCCAGCTCGATCACCTGGCGCACCTTGCAGCTCAGATACGCAGGCGCCTGCGCCACAGCGGGAGCATAGTCCAGCCCCAGGGCAGGCATGGCGTCCAGCTGCATTTCGGCAAACTTGTCCACGTCCCGGCCGCTCTTCACGCCGCAGTAGTCGCAGGCCTTGCACAGCGCTTCG
>JAFTPN010000087.1 GCA_017463245.1 Clostridia bacterium | reverse complement strand
TTTTCTGCCATTCCCGCCGCGAACTTCCAGTATGCCCCGCGTTTTTCTCCGGCAAACTGCTGGGGAAGAAAGCGAGGGCTGCCCATGAAACATCCTTCACGGTTAAAGCGTGCCACAGGCATCGTGCTGTCATTGTTCCTTTCGCTGGGGTACTTTTCGCCCATGCAGCAGGCGCTGCGCACCCTGCCGGACACCCTGGCGCTGACCCAGGGGCAGGTGCGCACCTTCAACCTGGGGGCACAGCTGCAGCTCACGCCCCGGCAGGGCAACCTGGCGGTGTCCGCCTCGGAGGATGAGACCCTGGGGCAGGTGGCGCTGGTGAGCGAAACCGCTGGCACCAGCGAGCTGATGCTGAGCCTGATGGGCATTCTCCCCCTGAAAAAGGTGGAGGTGCAGGTGAGCCCGGAAAAGCGGCTGATCCCCGGGGGCAGCGCCATTGGCGTGGCCATGCGCACCGATGGCGTGCTGGTGGTGGGCACCAGCGACCTGAGCGAGGCCGCCAGCCCGGCGGCGCAATGCGGCATCAGGCCGGGGGACGTGCTGCGCAAGGTGGACGGGGTGGAGATCATCAGCGCCCAGCAGCTGACGGAGCTGATCGCTCGCCTGGGCGAAAAGCCCCTGCCTGTGGAGTATGCCCGGGAAGGGGCGGTTTTCACCACCACCATGACGCCGCGGCTGGATAGCTCCACCGGCACCGTGCGCATGGGCGCCTGGGTGCGGGACTCCACCGCGGGCGTGGGCACCCTGAGCTTCTACGACCCGGAAACCGGCGCTTATGCCGCGCTGGGTCATGCCATTACCGATGGCGACACCGGCCAGGTGCTCACCGTGAGCCAGGGGCAGATATTGCAGGCGGACGTGGTGGCGGTGCAGCGCGGCCAGAAGGGCACGCCCGGCGAGCTGAAGGGCAGCTTTTTGATGGATCCGGTGAAGCTGGGGGACATCCGCAAAAATAGCGTCCTGGGCATATACGGCACCATGGACGCCGCCCCCATCAGCGCCCTCTACCCCGAAGGCCTGCCCATCGGCCTGCGCTCCGGCGTGCATGAGGGCGCGGCCACCATTCTTTCCACGGTGGACGGCACGGGGGTGCAGGAATTTGCCATTGAGATCACCCGGGTGAACCAGCAGAGCGCCCCCGCGCCCAAGAGCATGGTGATCAAGGTCACCGACCAGCGCCTGCTGGACGCCACCGGCGGCATCGTGCAGGGCATGAGCGGCAGCCCCATCATCCAGGACGGACGGATCATCGGGGCGGTGACGCATGTGTTTGTATCAGACCCCACGCAGGGGTATGGGCTGTATGTGGATTGGATGATACAGGAGAGTGAGCGTATCTGACAGAGGAGCAGAAGCCCCTCTGTTTTTTTCGTTGATGCTGTGCTATAATGGGGCTTGCGAACAGAGCGAGCTGTATCGTCACAGAAGAAACGCAAAGGGAGAAAAAGTAATGAGCGAGAATGTCAACCGTAAACTTCTGTTGTTTGGTGCGTTTGGTCATTTGTTGTGCTGGCTGGGCGGCGATCTGCTGTTGTATTTCATGCCCAGCGGTCCAATGAATGTGATGGGACTGTTTGATTATGAAAAGACCGTTGCAATGCTGCAAGGTGTGTCGCCTGTGCAATTCACACTGTCTGGTGTTTTCGGTGTGATTGCCATGATGGTCATCATGCCGGGCTATTTCCAGATTGCAAACTTCCTGAAACCTGTATCGAAAAAGATGGCACAGATTGTTCAGGTTGGTACAGCGCTGACCTGCGTTGCCGGTGCGGTAATGCATTTTACATGCACCAGTATGCTGTGGCACTTCGTCAAGGCTGGCGCGACAGAACAAGCGCACGGCATCATGCTGGCCTATTTCTTTGAAACCTGTGCCACTTCTGCGATGTGCAACATTGGCGTGTTTTTGGTTTGCGTAACATTGTTCATTGCTGTGTTCAAGCAGAAGACCTGCTTCCCCAAGTGGGCATGCGTGATCAACACGATACCCTTTACGCTGGTGGCCGCAATTATCTTTGCAGGAATGGGCGCGATGAATGTCGGCAGCAGTTTGATGTTCTTCGGCTTGTACTTTCTTATGCGTAAGTATGGTTCTGTCCATACGAAAATCTGACGCATGGATTATTGGTATCATCGACATACATACGTGTTTGTGAGTGATCCCACGCAGGGGTATGGGCTGTATGTGGACTGGATGCTGGGGGAGGCGGGAGCTGTTTGATTCTGTGCGGCAGGATGTAGCAGCAGCGCCCGCATTCTCCCTCAGTCTTCGCTCACGGCTTTTCAAGCCATTCGCGAATCCAGCTCCCTCCGAGTTATTATGTAGAGGAAGGTTTACCCCTCCTCGTCATGAGTCGCGGGAAATACAGTAAATTCAAGCAGTTATGGCTTGAAGGGAAACCTTCAAGTACATAGCTGCTTTTTTGTTGCAGCAGAAAGTGAGGATACCCATGAAACTGACCTATCGCCGCTGCGGAGACTACTTCCTGCCCAACATCGGCATTCCTGCCGAGGACATGCGCCCGCTTGGCAAGTACGGCAGAATACGTATGCGTTACCTTAAGGAGCATCGTTCTCTCCTGTTCAATCAGCTCCTGCGATCCGGCAAGCTCATGAAGCACCTGTACAGCATTGAGGATGCTTGCCAGGAACGCATAGATTTGCTGATCCCGCAAATGAAAGCAGCCGAGGGTGTTACCGAGGCGTTGAAAGCTGCTGACCAGATGGAATGGGTGCGCCGCATGAATAGCATTCACAACCGGATCGAAGAAATGCTGTTTGGTGAGCTGATCTACGACTGAGAAGTTGTGCCGCATAGCAAACAGGCACGAGCCACCGCCCGTGCCTGTCTCCCCAAATCAGATGGAGGTACTTATGAAGAACCTGCTCAAGCTGCCCCTTCGGATAGCTACTCTGCCCCTCATTGCGATACTGCTGGTGTTCCAACTGATTTCATCCCTCATTGTTGGATTGACCTCCATCGTGACCAATCTGCTCGCAACGGTATTCCTCCTTGGCTCCGTTGCAGGATGGATCGCTAACGCTCCCAGCAACCTGATCTTCCAGACTGTTGGCCTTGGCATCTTCTTCGCCTTTGCTCCGCACATTGCCGGATGGCTGCTGGAAAAGGTAACAGACCTTACCATCGTTCTGCTGGATTTTCTGCTGGCCTGATGTATCAAGACTTCTTGCTCGCCTTGTTCCGGCACTCAGCAGAACAGAACCGTGAGTCTGCTCGTTGGGCATAGAATGCCATGCGGCAATGCTCGCACATTCTCATGGGGTTCTTGGCATTGGTCAGCTTGACAGAAAACAGGAACTTTACTGCCAGCATCAGCGAGTGGAAGTCCCACACGATCACCGGATGTTCCTGTAGTGACAGATGGTAGGTGGGCGCATTACCCTCAAAGCAGGCCAGTCCTTTGCGATACAAGTTCAGCGTATGCTCGTCCGCGATATCCCGATCCTCATAGTACAGATATGTCGATACGAAGGTGAACGCCCAATCCAGGAACGCTTCCGTTAGCCATTCATAGGGTTCGCCATAGTTGCGCATGAAGGACATTGCCATGGCTCGCGGATCGTTGCGGAAAGTCATCGACAGCGCCGCTTCTGCCCGGTCTTCGCCGGACACATTCCAGATGGACTCTATGCCACGCTTGTGGAAATCCGGCATCCTGAACGGGAAAAAGAGCTTCATGTATGCCAGCGTATCCATCGTCTCCTGACGGATGAACTGGTTTTTGAGCAGATAACCTTCTCATACTCCACAAAATTCGGCGTAGTGGGCAGGGCGGTCATCATGCCCAGCAGGCCATAGTTACAGGCGAAGCGGTGGATGGCATCCTTGATCTTCTTTTCAGGCGATTTCTTCATCACCAGCCGACCAACGTTGACTGCATCCAGCACCAGCTGGTCAGCCACCTTCATGATGTTGTAGACAGATGCTTCTGCATTGGAGGTCGGCAGCAGGTATTCTTTGCCGTCAGCAGCCACCCGCCATTCATAAGCGGCATACTTCGCCCAGAATGCGTTGGTGTGTTCAAACAGGTTCTTCATCGGAAGAATGCCTCCTTTTCGGTGGAGTGTAGTCACGCAGGAAGTCCTGCTCCAGATGGATCAGTTTGTCGCCACTTTTCTGCAGCTCTGTCAGGGCTGTATATAGCTTCCGGTAGATGCGACGCTGGACGGTATCCCGCACCTTGCGTATATTTCGCTCGGTCTGCCCGCGCAGGTCTGCCAGCTTCTGTGTCGTGTACAGCCTGATGCCCAGGAAGAACAGGATTTCCTTGTGGT
>JAFTPN010000086.1 GCA_017463245.1 Clostridia bacterium | reverse complement strand
CTTCCGACTGATGTCTCCGCTCGACGTGCATGTGTTAAGCACGCCGCCAGCGTTCGTCCTGAGCCAGGATCAAACTCTTACGTTTAATCCTTTATCTCATCCAACAGCTTTCGCTGTCAGACAAACTCATTCGGAATCATCTGTCTCTTTACTTGCGTTTTGTCAATTCTGTATCGTTTTCAAGGTTCATCCGCTCCCCCGCTCTCGCGAGGCAGCTTATTTATAATATCAAATTCCTTTTCGTTTGTCAACACCTTTTTTTCAAAAAGTTTTTCAACTTTTTGAAAAACCTCCGCAGCGCCTTGTCCCAGGCGGTTTTCAAGGGCGTTGAGCGCCGCCGCGCGGGACACATAGCAGCTGGTCGCCACTTTTTCCGCTGTCATACCACATATGGCCGGGGCAGGGCAAAGCAGATGCCCGGCGAAGCAGTTGGCCTCCGCTTCATCGGCGGCCATGTCATCGCTGTGGTGGAGCAGGATGTGCCCCAGCTCGTGCGCCAGGGTGAAGTTCAGCCGCGCGGGATTGCCGCCCTCGCGGTAGCAGACCACATACTGCTCTCCCCCGCGGATGGTGAAGGCGTCGGCGTCGCCATACTTGCGCTCGAAATCAGTCTCTTCTATATGAAGGAACTCCGCCGCCTGCTGGTAGGTATACACCACCGTGTTGCGGCATTTGCGCAGGATCTCCAGCGGGCGCACCGGCAGCTGGGTGATGTTCAGCTTCACCAGGCAGCGATAGGCCAGCGTGGCGGCGCGGTCATAGTCGGGCTGGCGCATCAGGCATCGCTCCCCTTGCCGAAGGCATGCTGAAACAGCGCCCGCCCCACCGCCAGGTACTTCTCCTGTTCTTCCGGGGTCAGCTGCCGGAAGGCGCGGGTCATGATGGTGATGTTGGCATCCACATCATCGGGCTGCACCGGCGGCTGATGGTCGCACAGCTCGTCGATGGACACGCCGAAAATAGCCGACATTTTCTGCAATGCGGGAATGTCCGGCTGGGACTGCCCATGCTCCCACTTATGCACCGCCGTAGCAGAAATGCCCAGCAGCTCGCCCAGGCCCTGCTGGGACAGCCCCTTTTTCTGGCGGAAATAGCGAATGCGATCCGCGTACATACCATCACCTCCATTGTAGTATATAACTTTGGGTTAATAAAATCAAGTAACTTTTCGATAATTTTTGCACTTGACAACAACTTTTCAGCGATATATAATAACCGCAAGTTAATCTTGCGAATATTTGTTCGCTTTTAGATAAGGAGGACACCGATATGACCAACGCCACTTTCCTCAAGCAGTACCGCGAAACCATCCAGGAGCTTCGTGTGATGGAGCGCCAGCTATCCCTCAGCGGCACCACGGGCAGACCTGCCGGAGCCCGCGCCACCCGTTATGACAGCATGCCCCGCGGCACCAACGATGCCACCTCTGCCGCCATCCAGCAGCAGGAAGGCCTGGAAGCCGCCGTCCATGCCCTGCAAGCCGAACTGGCTGCCATGGAAGTTCGCTTCAATACGCTGGTCACCCGCGCCCGCAACTATCGCGAACGCTACATCCTGCGCCAGTATTATCAGCTGTGCCTCACGGACAGTCAAATTGCGGAATACCTGGACATCAGCACCCGCCACGCCAACCGCCTCCGCACCGAGCTTCTCGTCCACCTGGACAACACGTCCACCATGTCCGGCACCGTCGTTGCGTGTCCGTCTGCATCGTGATAATATGGCACCGTGGAAATCAGGAACAAACGTTCCCACTCCACAAGAAAGCGCTCCGAAGCATCGGGGCGCTGTTTTCATGAAAGGAGGTCGTTCATGGCCAAAAGACGTACCGCTGCCGGGGACATCGCCACGCCGGAGGAAGTGCTGCGCACCTTCACGCAGATCATGCGGGGAGAGATGACGGAGTCCTCCGGGCGCAAGAGCGCCTCCGGCGAGGAGCTCCCCCAGACGCCCAAGATCTCCGAGCGCAGCAAGGCGGCGGAGCTGCTGGGCAAGCGCTACGGCCTGTTCAGCGAGAAGGATCCCGGCGGCAAGCCCAAGGCGGAGCTGGCGGCGGAGATCGAGGCGGCCATGCGGGAAATGCATGGATCGTGATGCGCTGAGTCTTCTGGTGCAGCGCCCGGCGCAGGTGGCGCGGTGGTGCGGCTTTCCCCTGCTGACCGATGACCTCCACGGCCATTGGATGCGGCAGATGATCTCCGGCCGGGAGGACATGACCCTGCTGGCACACCGCGGCTCCTACAAAACCACCTGTCTGGCGGCGGCCATGGCCATCAGCATGTGCGTGTACCCCATGCGAAACATGATCTTCATGCGCAAAACTGATGGCGATGTGATCGAGATCATCCGGCAGGTCAAACAGATGCTGCAGTCCGATGCCATGCTCTTTCTCACCCAGAAACTTTGGGGCGAGCCCGTGAATATTCTCCGGGCAGATCAATTCAGCATCACCACGGACTGCTACGCTGCCTGCCGGGGCGCCGCCCAGCTGCTGGGTCAGGGCACCCGGGGCAGCCTCACCGGCAAGCACGCGGACATCATCATCACCGATGACATCGTGAACTTGCAGGATCGCATCAGCCCCCAGGAGCGGGAGCACACCCGTGCCATCTATCAGGAGCTGCAAAACATCCGCATCCCCGGCGGGCGGATCATCAACACCGGCACACCCTGGCACCCCCAGGACGCCATTTCCCTCATGCCACGGGTGGAAAGGTATGATTGCTACCGCACCGGCCTTCTTTCACCGGAGAAGCTGGACGAATTGCGGCGATCCATGTCGCCCACGCTCTTCGCTGCGAACTACGAACTGAAACACATTGCCGACGACAACGCCCTGTTCGCCCAGCCTCCGGCCTACTTTGATGATCCCCTGCTCCTTCGCGACGGCATTGCCCACATCGACGCAGCCTACGGCGGCAGCGACTGCACCGCCCTGACCTGCGCCAGGCGCAGCGGCGATGCCATCCACCTGTATGGCCGCCTGTTTCCCGGCCATGTGGATACGGTGATGGAGGAGATCCTCACCGAGTGCGACCGCCTGCTGTGCGCCCCCATCTGGTGCGAGACCAACGGCGACAAGGGCTACCTGGCCAGGGAGCTGCGGCGCATGGGGGCGCAGGTACGCACCTATCAGGAGCGGCAGAACAAGCACCTGAAAATCTCCACCCACCTGCGCAAATGGTGGCCGAAGCTGCGCTTCCTCCGCACCACCGATCCCGCCTATACCGACCAGATCCTCGCCTATTCCGAATCCGCCGCCCACGACGACGCCCCCGACTCCGCCGCCTGCATCTGCCGCATCCTTGACCACCAATAAAGGAGGTTCCCCATGTTTACCGACGTTACCTATCAGGACTGGCTTGCCGCGGCCGACCGCGACAAGCTGCTCCTCACCGCCATCGACCGCTACAAGGCCTCCCGGGATTTCCGCCAGGCGCTGGAGGCGGGCGACTACTTCCGCGGCTGCAACTCCGCCGTAGCCCGCAAGACCATCCTCCGCGCCCGCAAGATCGAGACCCGGGACGAATCCGGGCGCAAGCGCATCCGCACCGGCACCGAGGATGTGGTGGGCAACCGCATCGGCTCCGGCTTCCTGTTCCGCTTCATCACCCAGCAGAACCAGTTCCTGCTGGCGAACGGCTGCATCCTCAAGGACAGCGAGACCAAAGCCCTCCTGGGTGCGGACTTCGACCACCAGCTGGCCGCCCTGGGCGAAAGGGCGCTGATCCACGGCGTGAGCTGGGGCTTCTGGAATGTGGATCACCTGGAGGTGCTGGAAGCCGCCCGGGACAGCCGCAGCGGCTTCTTCGCCCTGATGGACGAATTGACCGACCAGCCCATGCTGGGCATCCAGTTCTGGCAGATCACCCCCGACAAGCCCATGTACATCCGCCTGTTTGAAATGGACGGCGTAACGGTTTTCAAGGTAGAAAAGAGCCTGCTGATCCCCATGATGCCCAAGCGTCCCTACATCGTCACCCTGCGCAGCGACGCCCTGGGCGATGAGGTGCTGTCCACCGGCAACTACCAGCGCCTGCCCATCATCCCCCTCTACGCCAACACCGAGCGCCACAGCGAGCTGACCCCTGCCATCAAGGCGAAGATCGACGCCTACGACAACATCCTCTCCGATTTTGCCGACAACCTCGACAGAGCCAACGATGTCTACTGGGTGCTGAACAATTTCGGCGGCACCACCGACGACATTGCCCAGATGCTTGAGGAGATCCAGCGCATCAAGGCCGTGGCCAACCTGTCCGACGGCAGCGGCTCCTCCTCCACCGCCGAACCCCACACCATCGAGGTTCCCTACGCCGCCCGCCAGACCGCCCTGGACATTCTGGAGCGCGCCCTCTACCAGGATTACATGGCGCTGAACATCGACGCCCTCACCGGCGGCAGCCTGACCAACGTGGCCATCCGCGCCGCCACCGCCAACCTGAACCTGAAAGCCGACCGCTACGAGTGGCAGGTGTTCCGCTTTGTGCAGCAGCTGCTCTCCCTGCTGGGCATCACCACCGAGGAGATCCGCTTCCAGCGCCAGTGCATCGCCAACGAATCCGAAACCGTGGCCGACATCGCCGCCATGCGCCCGGACATCGACCGCCGCACCGCCCTGAAGCTGAATCCCTACATTCAGCCTGAGGAGATCGACGCGCTCATGCAGCAGGAGGCATAAGCCATGTTCACTTCCCGCCTGCCGGAGCTTTTCTCCCGCCTCGACCTCACCGCCGCTGCCCAAGCCATGGGTGAAGCTGCCGTCACCGCCGTCCGCACCCAGATGCTGGAGGGCTACGAGCGCCCCGTGTACCGCACCGGTGCGCTGCACGATAACGTGAGCTTCGCCCTGGATGGCACCACCGTAGCCATCGGCAACACCCTGCCCTACGCCATCCCCGTTCACGATGGAACCTGCCGCATGACAGGCCGACCCTACCTGGCGGATGGCATCCTCAACCACGCAGACGCTCTCCGGCAAGCCGCCATGGAGGCGCTGCGGCATCAGGTGGCGTAAGCCGCCTGTTTTCATATACATTGCTTTGCGCAACGCACCGCGCAGAAAGGAGTCCCCCATGTCCCTGACCCGACAGCTGCTGAAGGATCTGCAGCTGGGCGACGAAGCCATCGAACAGGTCATCGCCGCCCACATCGAAACCGTGAACGCCCTCAAGGCCGAGCGTGACGCCGCCACCGCCGAACTGGAGTCCCTCCGCGCCACCTCTGACCAGTCCGCCGCCGAGGTACAGGCGGCCTTCGATGCCTACCGCACCCAGGTCGAGACCGACCGCAACACCGCCAAAGCCATCGAGCTGGTGCGCCTGGCCATGATCCAGGCTGGCTGCAACGAGAAGGCCATCGACCTGCTCATCCAGGCCATCGACCCCGCCACCCTGGAAATGGAGGGCAGCGTCCTCAAGAACCAGGACGCTGTCATCGCCGAGCTGAAGAGCAAGTATGCCGCCTTCTTCGCCCAGCCCATCCGCATGGCCGCACCCACCATTCAGCCTCCCATCCCCACGGGCGGCGCGCTGACCCGTGAGGATCTTTCCCGCATGAGCGCAGACGAAATCAACCGCAACTGGAACGCCGTGAAGGGCGTCCTTGCGAAAGGAGCGATTTGACCTATGGCTATCACCTCTTTCATCCCCGCTGTATGGAGCGCCCGCCTGACCGAAAACCTGCACAAGTCCCTGGTGTTCGGTTCCCTGTGCAACCGCAACTATGAGGGCGACATCGCCCAGTTTGGCGACACGGTGCACATCAACAACCTGGCCGACATCACCGTGAAGCCCTACACCCCCAACACCGACATTGCCGAACCTGAGCAGCTCACCGGCTCCGACACCACCCTGACCATCGACCACGGTGCCTACTACAACTTCTACCTGAACGACGTAGACGCCGCCCAGGCCAATTCCGACCTGATGGACGCCGCCATGCGCAACGCCGCCTACAAGCTGGCCGAGGACACCGAGAGCTACATCCTGTCCGTGATCCGCGAGGGCGCTGGCACCAAGGCCACCGGCGCCATTCCCGAGGGCGGCGTGTACGAGCTGCTGGTGAACATCAAGACCGCCCTGGACGAGAAGAACGTTCCCCGTGCTGGCCGCGTGCTGGTGGTGCCCGCCTCCGTTGAAGGCGAGCTGCTGCTGGACAACCGCTTCATCACCGGCAATGGTGCCTTCTCCGAGGCTCACCTGGCCGATGGCTCCGTGGCCCGCGCCGCTGGCTTCGATATCTACATCAGCAACGACCTGAACAATGAACTGGTAGCCATGACCCCCGACGGCGTCACCTTCGCCAACCAGATCACCCACATCGAGGCCTACCGCCGCGAAAAGGGCTTCGACGACGGCGTCAAGGGTCTCTCCCTGTGCGGCGCCAAAGTCGTCATGCCCTCCTGCGTCTACATCCACACCATTGCGTAAGGGACGCACCAGAGGGGACGCTGTCCCCTCTGGACTCCCCTGCGAAGGGTCTTCGACCCTTTCGAAACCCTTCTGGGAGGCAGCTGCCTGGCTGCTTCTCAGGAGGGGTCACGGAGCGCAACGGGCGCTCCGCGACGCAGGGCAAGTAGCTTAGGCTCCCTCCCCGAGGGAGCTGTCGCCGAAAGGCGACTGAGGGAGTGGTTCTGCCGCTTGCAGCAAGGCCCTTCTTTTTTTGCAAAAGTCCACACTCTCAATTTCTAATTTATCATTCCTAATTCCTAATTTTTTTGGAGGTTTCCTATGTTTATCAGCGTCCCTGATCTCATGCGGGAGACCCGCAACTTTTTCCCCGCAGCGGCCATGGATGGCACGTGGACGCTGCTCTCCGGTGCGCTGTCCCCGGCCGATGGCTTTCGCGTCGGCGACTGGGTGGCGGTGACCGGTTCTGTTTGCAACAATGGCGTGTATCAGCTGGGCGAGGGCTGTGTCATTCCCGGCGCGACTGACGAAAGCTGGGAGGGGCGCATCTGGCTGCTGACTCCCCCGGCGGATTTCCTTGCCCTGGCGGGCGAGATCGCTGCCTGGGCAAAGCAGCAGGGTTCTTCTGCTGCGGTGAAGGAAAGCTTCGGTGCCTACAGCCGCGAGCTGGCTACCGACAGCGATGGCACACCCATCACCTGGCAGGCATATTTCGCCCGGCAGCTGATGCCTTATCGCCGGATGTACACGGAGGTGAAGCTGTGATGCTTCAGGACTACTTTGAGGATTTCATCCTGCTGGAACGCACCCAGGCTGCCGATGAGCTTGGCGGCACCTCCGCCGCCTGGACGGAGGGTGTCACCTTCCGCGGCGGCGTGACCCAGGTGGTGGGCAAGGAGGTCGATCCCAGCGGTCTGCTGGCCTTGAAAACCACGCCCATGCTCCTGCACGAATGGGACGTGACCCTGGTGCAGGATGACCGTTTGCGCCGCGTCAGCGATGGGGCGGAGTTCCGCATCATCGGCCAGAGCAGCGATATGCGCACCCCCGCCATTTCCGGCATGGCCTTCTGCCAGGTGCCGGTGGAAAGGCTGGTGACCGCCCCGTGAGCATGAAGCAATACCAGAAGTCCGTGGTGGCCTTCCTCAAGCAGACCGGCCTGCCGGTGTACACCACCGGGCAGGTTCCCAGCGGCGCCGCCTTCCCCTTCATCACCCTGACCACCGCCTATGCGCCCTTTGCCCAGTCGGCAGGCATCACCGTCACCGCCTGGTTCCGCGAGGAACACGCCCACACCCGCTGTGTGGAGATGTTGGACGCCCTGTGCGCCGCCATTCCCGAGGAAGGCGTGCTCCTGCACTACCACGGCGGCATGGCGGTGCTGCGCCGGGCGGCGGGCAGCTTCATCACCCTGGTGAACGATGAAACCGACCGCAGCATTCTTGGCGGACGCATGCGCCTGAACGTCCACCTCTACGACGCCTGACCACATCAAAGGAGTTGAAATCCCATGACCACCGCTTTGACCGCCTCCACCTATGAAAATCTCCAGCTCAACGCCGGACTTTTTCTGCGTGGGTTTGATTTTTCCACCGCCGCCTCCGCTGCCCAGCTGCGCCTCTTGGTGGCCGACGCCATTGCCGAGGGCAGCTGCATCATCGGCGCCACCCGGGGCGGCGGCACTTTCCAATGCACCCCCAACCTCCGCGCCATCGAGGCCGATGGTCAACGCAGCCCCACCGTGGGCGCCACCGTAAACGATGGCTGGACGGTGAAGCTCACCGGCACCATGCTGGAGATCACCCCGGACAACTTCGCCGCCGCGCTGATCTGCGCCGATGTGGACAAGCAGGGCAGCCTCACCACCATCCGCGCCCGCAGGGAGATCACCGAGGATGACTACATCCCCACCCTGTGCTGGATCGGCGATACCAGCCGCGGCTTTGTCCTCATCGAGCTGACCAACGCCCTGAACATGAAGGGCGCCGCCTTCACCTTTACCGACAAGGGCGAAGGCACCCTGCCCTTCGAATTCCAGGCGCACCAGGACGCCGATGCCGAGCAGGACTACGCACCCTTCCGCATCGTGTTCTTCGACTGAGGTGATTGAATGAAGCTCAGCCAACTCACCACCGAGCAGCTGGCGGATGTGCTGGTGCGCCTCACGCCGCCCCTGTGCCGCATCCTGCGGGACGAAGCCACCCTGGCCGCCTTGGACGATCTCTCCTTCACCGCCCTGGATGCCCAGCCGCCCCTGTGCGCCGCCTCCCGATTATGGGAGAAGCTCGTCCCCATCATTCTCCAGCGCCATGCCGAGGATTTCTACGCCGCGCTGTCCGTCCTCACCGGAAAGCCTCCGGAGCAGCTGCGCCTGCAAAGCGGCCTCAACACCATCACCGATCTGATCTCCGTGTGGGATGGGGAGCTGACCGCTTTTTTCACCTCTGCCGGATCTGCGGCGCAGGAGAAATCCTGACCGTGGTCTCCGGCTTTCGTCCCCTGCCCATGCCCGCCCTGCGGGAGCTGCTGCTCCACCGCAAGGCCGCCCATGCCCAGGAGACCTACCGCACCCACCTGACATGGCTCATCGGCGCGCAGCTCTATGCCATCGGCGGCGGGCAGGATTATCCCGTGCCGGATGTGTTTGCCCTCTTCCCCGATCCCGCCCAGCCCCGCGACCGCCGCACCGCTGTGGACATCTGCCAGGGCATTCTGCACCGCCTGAGCCACCCCTCCAGAAAGGAGAACCACCATGGATAAGCTGTTTGAGCTTTCTGCCGAATTGACGCTGAACGCCGCATCCTTCCTCCACGGCCTTGCCCAGGCCGAGCAGGCCGCCCGCGCCGCCACCGCCACCCTCGCCCGGCTGCAAAGCACCGCCGCCAGCTCCTGGAGCGCCGTTGCCGCCAGCATCCAGTCCGCCACCGACAGGATGCGGGAGTTCCTCGCCCTGCAAGGCGGCAGCGCCCCCACTCCGGGCTACGCCACCGGCATCGATTATGTCCCCTACAATGGTTTCCCCGCCCGCTTGCACGAGGGCGAGGCCGTCCTCACCGCCCTGGAGGCTGCCCAATGGCGCAATCCCCAGCCCACCGCTGCGGACACGGCCTCCATCGCCCAAGCCGTGGCCGGAGCTCTCTCCGGCATGACCGTGCAGATGGACGGCCAGACCGTTGGCCAGCTGGTGACCCCCACCGTAAGCCGTGAGATCGCCCGGCAGACCAGCGCAATGAAATACGCATATTGATTCCCCCTGGCGCACCCTTCTTGTACAAGCAAAGCCGTTGTGCAGCGTTCCACCTCATCCGACCTCGCTAACGCTCGGCCACCTTCCCCTCAAGGGGAAGGCTTTACGCCAGGCTTCCGTAAAAGGCTTCCCCTTGAGGGGAAGCTTTCGCCTTCAGGCGACTGATGAGGTGGAAACTCGCACTGCTGCACCCGCTGCAAGAGGGTGCGCCTTTTTTTCTTGATCGAAAGGAGCCTCCATGACCCCCACCCTGCACTATTGCCACCGCAACAACGAGGTCGCCCGCCTGCAGCTGATGCTCCGCGAGCTGGACTTTTCTCTGGAGCCGGACGGCATCTTTGGCCCCATGACGCAGGAATGCGTCAAGACCTTTCAGGCACTGCACGGCCTGCCCTCCACCGGCAGCGTTGACCCCGCCACCTGGGATGCGCTGGAGCAATGCGTGGCGTGACGTATAGGCAACATTCCGCCTGCGCATAATGTTCTTACCAACCCAAACAGGAGGAATGCCCATGAATCCCTTCCGCGAGCAAAGCCGTCGCCTGGACGAACATCTTTTGAACTGGCAGGCCATGTGTCCCAAGCCCTATGACAAGCACACCGTGGATCCCTACACCCGCACCCGGGTAATCCTGATGAACGGCACGGAATTCGAGAATGTGTGGTTCTCCCACCAGTTCTCCCGCCATTGTCCCAATAATGACCTGCGCCGCGCCCTGGCGCTGATCCGCCGCAGCGAACAGCAGCAGCAAAAGCTCATCGCCGCCCTGAAGCCCGACGATGAGACCCTGCTGGAGCATACCATCGGCTACGAGCAGCTGGCGGTGGATCTCACCGCCCACCTGGCCAAGCGGGAACCCGACCAGCACGTGCGGGACGCCCTGAACTTCGCCCTCCTGGAGGACTTCGACCACCTGTACCGCTACGCAGATTTCCTGGACATGGAGGACGGCGTTCACGCCGAAGATCTGGTGGGCCGCTATACCGAGATCATGCCCGCCCGCCCCACCATCGCCCATCACCGCTATCCCTTCGATTCCATCAAGAAGCCCATCAGCAGCAAGACCGCCGCCCCTGAAACCAAGCTGTGCGTGGGCATCATCACCGCTGCCGAGCAGCAGACCATGAACTACTACATGAACGTCTGCGCCGCCTATCCCACCACCCCCGGCCGGGCGCTGTACCGGGAGATCGGCATGATCGAGGAGCAGCACGTGTCCCAATACGGCAGTCTGATGGACGTGAACTGCACCTGGCTGGAAAACCTGCTGATGCACCAGTATACCGAGTGCTACCTCTACTGGAGCTGCTACGAAACCGAGAGCGACCCGATCATCAAGCCCGTGTGGGAGCATATGCTGCACATCGAGCTGAGCCACCTGCACGAGGCCGCCAAGCTCCTGCAAATGGAGGAGGGCAAGGAATACCAGCAGGTAGTGGGCGAAGGCACCTTCCCCGCGCCGCTGAAGCTGGAAAGCAACATCGACCACGTACGCAGCATACTGGCCGGCACCGTGCAGCTCACCGCCAGCCGCGAAGCCTATGCCCCGCTGGAGCAGCTGCCCCAGGATGCAGTTTTCTTCCGCTATCAGAGCATCGTCAACGCCGATGTGAACGATGTGTCCAGCCACGCGGTCATTGAGGAATACATCCGCCGCAACGGCCAGGACTACCGCTATGAGACCGCGCCCAACCCCATCCCTGCCCTGCAGGATCGCAAGAAGGACAACACCTGCGTCGGCCGCAAGGCTGGCGCTGAGAGATAACGCAAACCGGCTCCTGCCCACCATCGGACAGGAGCCGGTTTTTGTTGTATACGCCCTTATCAGCGATCCACAAAGGAGATCCACTGCTGGTTCTGCCAATCCTCCGCATCGCGTATATCCAAGCCGATATCGATGCACGCCACATCACCCGTGACCGCATCGATGTAGGCATCGCAGCGGACGATGTATTCTCCCTGGTCAGTCCACTCACCAAACTGAACGACCCACACCTGCGTATGTTCTTTTCCCGTCACGGTGGTGGCTGGGTCGCCCCAGAAATCATAATAGGCCGAGCTGATGTGCAGTTGGTCCAGATAGGCCGCCGTAATGCGCTGATCGTATCCGCACAGGAAGTCCCTGGCAATGGTCAGCGCCTCTTCATAGGGAATGCACTCACTCGTCGGATACTTGGGAATATCCTCCTGCACGCTCTCGTCGTTCAAGTAGTCCCCCGGGCGCCTGCCGTAGATAGCGCAAAATGTGGCTCGCTGGTTGTAATCCCACAGCGCGTAGTCGCCCAAGGCACGCTCCCATTCTTCCGTGCGCTGCTGATAGAACGCTGCCCGCTCCGGGGGAAGCTCTGCCAAGCAGCAGGATGCGGGCAAAAGACACATCAGCGCAATAGCAAGTGCGGCGCATCGATACATCCACTTCATATCATCACCACTTTCTTCACTTCTGTATTATACCGCTCCCAGCTGCATGGAGCAACGCATGAAGCCATATTTTGCAATTGTAACAGGCAGACCTTTCATAGCACAACAGCGGCTCGTGCCCACCATCGGACAGGAGCCGGTTTTTCCTTCGGGGTGAAGATATCCATGTTATACTTTCTCTCGCGCTGTGCGAATCGAAGAAACAAGCATCACCCTGATTCTCGCACAGGCACCCTCCAAGGTGCGGTATTCTTCTTCGCTGATATACTCTGTTTTGAAAAGCAGTTCCAGCCAATAACCTGTTTCATTTGCCTCTTTCAATGCAATTTGCAATTTCGCAACAAAATCCGCCTTGCTATGCGCATACTGCGCCTCTCGGATGTTTGCCCCAATAGACGTGCCGCTGCGGCCAATCTGATTGGAAACGATCGATTCCTTCTTCTGCTTCAATTCCTTTACAAGTCCAATGATTGAAACAGCAAAATCCATTGACTGCGTTGAAAGCGGATCATTGCGCATAGAAAACCTCCGTTGGAAAATGAAGGAATGAAGAAATGAAGACGCTGCTGCGCAGCTAATGAAGGGTTGTGCTGAAGCACAACATGAAGGGAAGCGCCCGGCGTGATCTCATTCCTTCATTTCTTCATCAGCGAAGCGTCTTCATGCCCGAAGGGCGCTTCATTCACAAAAAGCTCTTTGCATTTGCAAAGAGCTTTTTGTGCAGTGCGGGAAACAGGACTTGAACAGCTCAGGCACCAGCCCAAAGCCCTTGAAATATAAGGCTTTGGGCTTTTTTGTGTCTCCTTTTCCGAGATCCGTGTCTCCCGTCAAAATAGACTATCCCTATTATCAAATTCAGTATACCATAAGACGACTAAATATGCAAGAGGAAAGTGCATAGAAATTGGGATTTGTCAGTCTTCTTTTCCGAATATTGTAAAAACATAAGATTGAATTGATTCCGCATAGCACTCCTCAATAAAGCCAAGTTTTTTAAACAAGGAAATGCTTTGCATATTTTCTTTCTCTATCAATGCAACAATGTCAACTGATGGATACTGCTGTTGAATTTGTGCAATCACTTCATGCAACAGTTCATAGGCATAGCCTTGCTTTTGAAGTAGCGGTGCTATGGTAATACCAATCGTAAAACAGTTGTCATTTTCCGAGAAGAACAAACTCAAGTCGCCTACTACTGAACAATCCGCATTGCACACTATGGCATAATGCTGTTCTTCTTCCTTGGACAAGAAAGTACTATTGGAATAGTCATGGACAAACTTTTGCAGATATGCCCTACTGGTATCTTCGTACCTCTGGTACAGATTGCATCGAATGTCATTACGATAGTCAAACAATATGTCCACATCAGCAGAGCAAAGATTACGCAAATAAAGTCGAGTAGTTTGCAGCATTTTGAACATCCTCACAAATTCAAGTTTGTAATTTCAATTTTAGGATATGTCCTTGCAACTTTAAGTCTTTTCCTGATTCTGTTACAACTTCTTCGAGTTCTTTTTTGATAATCTCATATTTATCTCCAAACTTTTGCAACAGCTTCATGCTTCCTATATTACGAATATCTGCCTCATAATAGAATTCGGTTTTATGATAATTTGAACAGACATAATTAAGAACTGCGTTCAAAGCGTCATATGCATATCCCTTATTCTGTTCAGACTTAATAATCCAAACGCCTAATTCGGGACAATCCTCTGATAATCCATGCACTTCAACACTTCCAAGAAAGGCACCCTCCTTGGAAAGAACAGAATAGAGTAGTGTTTCGCCAGCTTGCATCTCACTCAAAAACTCCAGAAGCAAAGCTCTTGCATCTTCGACATGCCTAAAAGGGTCTGGCCATTGATACTTTGTTATCTCTGCATTGAAGCCATTGTAATAATCATCCAAGTATTTCATATCAAATGGAACAATGCTAATTTCTTCTTTTAACATTTTGCTCTCCTACATATTCGAGTTAATCATCTTGATTGTATCACATGCATACTTCGCCTGCAATACATCATATAAGTAGTTGCTCCAGATTCTTATACCTTTTTCTATCCTTCCCTATCAGCTTACAAAACCTAAAGGTAAGTTCTATCAGGAGTTGTCCTTCTCTTTCTTCATCAGCCTCCTGAATAGAAACACTGTCCGCCCAGCGCATCAGTTTCAATAGTTGTCGCATTTCCTTCTGATCATTCCAGAGGTTATCTGAAGTAAAATCTTCGGTGAAGAAGCTAAGCAGGCCACATTTCGCAGTTGTTTCGGCACGCATATCTAAGCCAAATCGGGCGGCTATGGATTGGGCTCTTTGAGAAGCTATATTGAATCTCATCATGTTCACGCGTCTTGGTTTAATTCTCAACGTGCCCATAAGCTCTTTAGCCTGCTTCTTCATCTGTTCCATATTGGCTTTATGCTCTTTCGCCCGACTCTCTTGCTCCTCCTCTGTCATGTTCGCCTTTTCCTCACGCATCCTACGCTCATATTCTTCAAGGTCACGCATTTTCGCAGTATGGAAATTAGCACTGGCTATCAACTTCATGTTAATCCTCCTGTTATGATAGCTTTGAAAGTAAAGAACAACATGGAATGAACCTCACGCACTCTGTACGAGGGCAAATCAATTCTCCTATCGAGATTTGCTCACGAAAAGGCGGATGCACAAAGCCAACTCATACATGGAGTTTTTCCCACTTGTGCTCGGCATCCATTACAATTATACCGCTGTGCGCGTGCATTATCAATATACATTCACATTTTCCGCGTGCGTTTCATCGTCTCTGTACGTATAGAATAATCTATAATGGGAGGTGAAACGATGGAACTTGATTTCATTCGAAATCGCATCACTGAGTTGCGACTAAAGAAAGGTGTTTCTGAACACAAGATGAGTCTTGAATTAGGACATAGCAGAAACTACATCAGAAACATCACTTCAGGGCGCAGCCTCCCTTCTGTGCAGGAACTCCTCTACATTTGCGAGTATCTTGAAGTTGAGCCAGGCACGTTCTTTGACGAACAAAAGGAAGAACGTCTCCTTGTACAGAGAGCTTTGGATGGCATGCGCGAGTTGCCAGATAAGGATCTTCTAACGCTCATTTCCCTAATCGATAGGCTCAAAGAAAGCAAGTGAAAACTTTGCTACGCTAAATCAGCATTTTCGCAGTTACTTGCAATATTGCCCCTGCCTTCATTTCCATCAACAGAAAACGCTAATCCAGGATTCGATGCAGGTAGCGTTATTTAAAGCCTCTACAGACTCATTTGAGATCTGTAGAGGCTTTCTAACGTTAACTTCCTCTATAGTGCAATCCACATCCAACTCGCATCAATTCGCCTCTGCGGTAGTCACGATGACGTTCATCCCATAATAGAAGCTGCTTGCATCAGAAACAGTCACATATACCGCGTACTGTGCTTCGACGCCGCTGTTTTCAGGTGCAGGAATCCGGGAAATCTTCTCCACGGCTCCAACCACAGGTTCAGCCATATTCTCAATGTACTGGCAGCTGACATAGACCGTATCACCCACATGGATCTCACTCAGGACACTTTCAGGGGCATAGGCCACAATCCGCAGACTGGAATCCGGGTATACCTCAGCAATCACATGGGTAGAGGTCGGAGAAGAAACAGAGGTGGCAGTGCTGGTGGTCGTATCCTTGTCAGACGTCTTCTTATCATCCGTCGCTGCCGTCGTGACAGGCGTAGGGGCAGCACCACTGAGCTGAGAACCGGCCTTTTCATAGACAGCAGATACAATGCCGTTGGTGGGAGCTACAACCTTGTTGTGCTGAGAGCTGCCCGGAGCGAAAGTCCCGCTGATCGTTTCATACAGCAGTGTACCCTTCTCAACCGTCGCGCCGTTCTGTACATGGAACTTGACCAGATAACCGTCCCCCTGGCAGGCAACCATATCGGCAATCGTCACCTTTGCACGGCCAATGCGGGACTGATCGGTATAAGCAGGATCACGATAGATGGAGATCGTTTCGCCGGTTGCAAATTGGCCTTCGGTCACAACAACAGTGTACTTACCCTTTTCCAGCTTGGCGAGAACACCCACGCCAGTATGCTTGCCATCCTTGTAGCAGCGCAGATAGACCGTTTCACCGGGGATGACGCTGACAGCCATACCATTGCGGTCAGTAGCAGTGGCAGTAATAGTATAGGGCTGCGCCGGAGAAATGTAGGCAACTGCGCCATACTGTGCCGTGATATCAGACACCTTATCCCCAGCTTCACCAAAGAGGTACACAGTACCATCGGTAGTTGCATATACCTTGTTGGTTTCAACAGTAGCAATGACTGTGCCACCAGTAACCCGATCACCCACAGTCACATTGACCTGCTCAATCGTGCCATCAGCGGTACAGACAACGGACTGCGGCTGCGTGTTGATGACGGTGCCATAGATCATGATCGTTTCAGCCATTGCTGCGCCTATAGGCAGGATGGCCAGCATCAGAGCAATGCAGAATGCAAACAGCTTCTTCATTTTGTGTTCCTCCGTTTATTCGTTGTAATCAAGCACCCACCAAGGGTAGCAATTGTTCCCCAGCGAATCAGCCAAGAGGCGAGCATGACGATGCTCATTTCACGGGAGATATACTGGATCGCTTTTGCATCTCCATGATGGATTGCCCAGAAGCGGGTCACATAGGAAGTGATACTTACAGGTTTCTCTGGAATCCAATCCGTAAAGACCAGAGCCGGTGCCGTGATGAGCTTCATGGTGAGCATCATCAGACCGGCAGCTGCACAGCCAGTCAGCAGCAACAGGAGGATGACCGCCATAAGCCAGCCGATGATCTGTCGGGTGTAATGGGTTTCCAGCCTGTGCTGGTAGATCAGGTAATGTTTTTTGACCGATTTCAGGAACCAGCGGAAAAGAATGATGGTACAGATCAGGCTGATCACGATGACAGCCCAGCGTAAGGGCATGAAAGCAGCATATTTCTCGCGCTCAAGTGCATGGAAACTGCCGCCTGAGTTCCATTGTTCAAGGGTCGTTTGAATCAGAGCTGCTCTCCCTGTCCCCTCAGTTGCAGACAAGCGGATCTCCACGGTATCCATCGGGAGCTGCTGCACAGCAACGGAGGTAATTGGGACATAAGCGATTCCTTCGGTTGTTTCGCCCAGGCGAATATCTGTTGAAACGATGCCGACAATAGTCCAATCAACATGATCGACTGTAATCGTCTTCCCAATAGCATCTGCACCGGTGAACAGAGCGTAGGCTGTCTTCTGGTCGATGACAATGACATTGCGCTGTTTGAGTACATCGCCCTCGCTGATCAGCCGCCCTTCAATCAGGGTTTCATGGTGGAGATCGGCGTAATAGGCATCAATGGCATAGAGCGTGATATTGACTTCTTCCCTGACGCCGGGAAGCTGGATATTCTGTCTCCTGCCAGAAACAGAAGCGACATCAACCATGTCGGCAAGACTTTCAACAGCTTTTGAGGCTCCCTGCCACGTTTCATTCAGTTCCCCGGCAGGAACGATGTACTGGTAATGATCCGGCACCTGTAAAGTCAGAAAGCATCCAGGAAGAATCAGACACAAACCCAGAACGATCAGGACGATCCCCAGAAAGCTGATCTTATGTTTCTTCTCAGTCATAGGCCATCACTTCCGAGCCGGGGCCGATAGCCCGATCTTCCATATAGGCGATCTT
>JAFTPN010000085.1 GCA_017463245.1 Clostridia bacterium | reverse complement strand
TCACGCGCATATGGCACATCTGCACCGGCAGGAAGTATTCCAGCACGGGCTGCCACACGCCCCGGTCGTACACATCCTCCGCAATGCGGAAGATGGCGGACATCGCCGCGCCATAGCCCACCTGGTACAGGCCTTCCTCCGCCACGTCGGAGAAATCAAACTGCAGGTAGTTGTAGCGCAGGAACTGCCCCCACTTCTTGCCCGCCTCCCTGCGCACCAGCTCGGCGCCGTTTTCGCCGATGCGGTACAGGGCGACCGCCTCGCAGGAGGTATCCCGGCGATCCATTTCGATCATGGCCACCTTGGGCTGGGAGGGCATATAGCCCACCTGGGACACCTGCACCACGGGGGTGTAGAGCCAGTCCTCCGCCACATGGGGGGTGATGACCCACTCAATGGCGGCCTTGTCCTTGCCCGCAGGCACCTCGGAGCTGACCACGAACCAGCCGTTGTTGTGGTTCATGCGGCCATCGTAGAGCTTCAGGTCGGAGGTTTTGGTCTCGATGGTGAAGCGGCTCAGGGCGTCGTCCGGGCGCACGGTGAAGCGGCGTCCAACGGCATAGGGCTCCGCAATGATATCATCGGCAATGATGGGGTTATAGCCCTTGTTGTCGCCGGAGAGGTGGGCACGGTCGGCAATGATGCCCTCCTTGGGCTGGAGGGTAGCGGTCTTGTCGTAGTTGGTGGGCATGTACAGGGTGGGGCCGTTGGGCTGCTGGGGGAAGATGCCCTGCTTGCCGTCCATGATCCAGGGCTTGCCGAAAAGCTCGCCCGGGAACAGCTCCAGGTTGAAGCACATTTTGCCCACGTATTCCTGGGGAATGGGCTTATCCAGGTCAACAATGATGCGCACCTGGCTGCCTTCGCCCTTCACGGTGACGGTATAATCGAACTCATAGTCCGGGTAGATCAGCGGATTGAAGCCCCGCAGGTGCCAATCCATATCCGGATAGTGCAGCGTGGTGGCAATGGTGTTTGCCTCCGCGTTCAGCTTGCGCTCGCCTTGCTTGGGCAGGGGCTGCCACTGGCCGGGGGTCTGCTCAAAGCGGATATCACCGTTGGTGGCCACGCGGTGGCCGTGCATCAGGATGCTCACGCCGCTCTGGTGGCCTGCGGGATAAATATCGTCAAAGGCCATCACATCCACGCCATGATGCTGGAAATAACCCGTTTTTTCATTCAGGGCAAAACCCTGCTTCTTCATTTCGATACCCATGCAAATGTCCTCGCACTTCTGTTGTTGATAGATGATTTTCCCTTGGGTTGCTTGGATTCTATCACAGTCCGCAGCAAAACACAAGAACATAAAGGTTGCCCTTGCAACGAAATTTTTACGAAAATATCCGCCCCTCTCCATGATACCTTTTCTGCACCGAAAGCAGGGGATTTCGATTGACCGGAGCGCCCTTTGTGGTATATAATATCATTTAGTGCAAAGATATGTAAGGAGGTCCTTTCCATGGCCGTTTACAAGCGAGTAATGCTCAAGCTCTCCGGCGAGGCGCTCAAGTCCGGCGCTGATCTGTTTGATTTCGACAAGGTTCGCGAAACTGCGGAGATCATCCGCGAAATGCACAACCTGGGCGTGGAGATCGGCGTGGTGATCGGCGCGGGCAACATCTGGCGCGGCCGCCAGGGTCCCGCCGCCAACATGGACGCCGTGACCGCCGACCAGATGGGCATGCTGGGCACGGTGATCAACTGCCTGTGCGTGGCCGACGCCCTGCGCAAGGCTGGCCTGGACGTGGTGGTGCAGTCCGCCGTGGACATGAACCGCTTCTGCGAGCCCTTCAACGCCATGGCCGCCCGCAACCACCTGGCGGAAGGCCGCATCGTGCTGTTTGCCGCCGGCAGCGGCAACCCCTTCTTCTCCACGGATACCGCCGTGGCGCTGCGTGCCATTGAAATGGAAGTGGACGCCATCCTGATGGCCAAGAACATCGACGGCGTATACACCGCCGACCCCAACAAGGATCCCAGCGCCACGCTGATCAAGGACATCACCTACCGCGACGCCCTTGCCCGCGGCCTGAAGGTGATGGACGCCGCCGCCTTCGCCCTGTGCGCCGAGAACAACCTGCCCATGGTGCGCGTCTTTGGCCTGGACGACCCCAAGAACCTGATCAAGGTTCTCGAGGGCAGCGATATCGGCACCTTCGTTCATCCCTAAAGGGATTCAAAAAAGTGACCTGAAGGTCACTTTTTTGAGTTTGCGCTTCGTCGCTGTGGGCTAAAGCCCACGGCCGCTCCTTCGCGTAAGGAATGTTTTCGCCAGAGGCGAAAACGCCCCGCCCCGTCGGCAAAGCCGCCGGATACGATTACAGTCAGAGGCGCTGCGGCGCCTCCGACACCTCCAGGGTCATATGCTTTTCCATAGTTGTCAAAAAATCGACAAGGGTGTATAATGATATGACCACATCATGAGGAGCGTTTACCGTGTCTGCAAAAGATTATCTGTTCGATGGTTCCCGCAAGGTTTGCCTGAAGGATATGCCCACCACCGCCGGTGACCGCAAAAAGGACAAGGCCGAGCTGGTGGAAAAGACCGCCAAGAACATCGCCCGCGCTGCCGAATTGCAGGAGCGCCTCTATGCCGCCGGGCGGGAGGGTCTCGTCATCGCCCTGCAAGCGCGGGACGCCGCGGGCAAGGACAGCCTTATCAAGAAAGTGTTCTCCGGGCTGAACCCCGCCGCCCTGGAGGTGACCTCCTTCAAGGCGCCCAACTCCACCGAGCTGAGCCACGATTATCTCTGGCGCATCCATCAGGCGCTGCCGCCCCGGGGGAAGATCGGCCTGTTCAACCGCTCCCAGTACGAGGACGTGCTGGCCGTGCGGGTGCATCACCTGGAAAAGACCTACAAGCTGGCCAAGCGCTGCATCACCGATGATTTCTTCCAGCGCCGCTTCCGCCAGCTGCGCAGCTGGGAGGAATACCTCTACGACAACGGCCTGCGCATGGTGAAGATTTTCCTCAACGTGAGCCGCGACGAGCAGCGCCGCCGCTTCCTTGACCGGCTGGAGCTGGAAGAGAAGCATTGGAAGCTTTCCACCTCCGACATGAAGGAGCGCGCCCTGTGGGCGGAATACGACGCCGCCTACGAGGACTGCATCAACCAGACCGCCACCCCGGAATGCCCCTGGTATGTGCTGCCTGCCGACAACAAGTGGTACACCCGCTACCTGATGAGCGAGATTCTGGTGGACATTCTGGAAGAAATGGATCCCCAGTTCCCGCCCCTTGACCCTGCGGAAGAGGCCAAGCTCCCGCAGATCATGGTGGAGCTGGAAATGGAAGACTAACCGTGTCAAAAAAGTGGCAGAGCCAGTATGTATGATGTAAAGGAAGGATTTATCCTTCTAATACGTCATGGCTACGGTTCGTTTGTGGTGAATGAAAGCAGTCAACAACAGCAGCAAGCCAGGCAGATTGCATGGCTTGCTGTTTCTACTTTTCCATGATAGAATGAAAGCGACAAACTTGAATTTGCGGAGGTGTTTCTTTGAAATTTGACGTCAATAAGCTTCAATGGACAAGGGAGCCTGCTGATTATGCAATCTCTGATGAAAGGATTGAAATCCTCACAAGCCCGCACACTGATTTATGGCAGAGAACCTATTATCATTTCAGAAATGACAATGCGCCTGTATTACAGATGGAGACTGATGAAAAGTATTTTTCCTTCACAGTTCAAACTCACTTCCAAAGCAAGTGCAGATTTGATCAGTGTGGAGTTGTGATGTACCTTGACAGCGAAAACTGGCTCAAGGGCTCCATTGAATATGAAAACGAAAGATTCCAACACCTTGGCAGTGTTGTTACGAACAATGGATACTCCGATTGGGCAACCACGGAGATTGAAGCATGCATAAAATCGATGTGGTACCGCTTCAGCCGCCGTAACGATGATTACTGTATTGAGTGTTCACAGGATGGCGTTACTTTCAAGCAAATGCGCGTGTGCCACATGTGGAAGGGCAGCGGTACAATTCGCTTCGGTGTTTACGCGTGCAGTCCCGAAGCTTCATCATTCAAGGCAACATTCACGAATATGGAAATCACGGAATGCAAATGGCTGGCGCACGATGGACAGCAACCTGATTCGGAGTAACAAATTCCAATTTGACGCTTTGCATAGCGAATAAGAACGCACTTACTCACCACCCCTGTGGGCGGCAGCAAGTGCGCTCTTTATGCGTGATCTGACGAAAAGTGATTGGATCAATTCACACTTGCCAAATCACATCCCACTTTTTTGAGGAATTGCGCTCCGTCGGCAAAGCCGCCGGATACGATTGCAGTCAGAGGGGTTTTGACAAACTGAACACCCCCTTCACAATGAAGGGGGTGCTATTATTTACTCCATTTCCTTGGCCATGAACAGCACATGGCCGCAGTCAACAAAGCCATTTTTGCGGTAGAACGCCGGGGCGGGTGCATATCGGTTGGTGGACAGGGTGATGCCCGCCAAGCCCTTGGCCTGCACATAGGCCTCCACCTGCGCCATCAGCAGAGAGCCGTAGCCCTTCCGCTGGGCATCAGGCCGGATGAACATTTCCTCAATGAACACCTCGCTGTTGTTCCACCACACCTTTTCGTGGGCAAACAGCCCGCCGATGAGCTCCCCCTCGTCCTCCACCACATAGCCAACGAATTTGCTCATGCGGAAGAAGTCCTCCAGGTACGCCATGGCGGTGTCCTTTTTCCAGCGGCATTGCCACAGCTCATTGTTATACACGGCGCAAAGGATATCCGCACAGGCGGCAATGTCGCCCTGCACCATTTTTCTTGTTGTAATGCCCATGTGTATCTTCCTTTCTGCCGGATTTACTGCACTTCCCCATCCAGCCATTCAATATGCCTGCGCAAGCCTTCCTTCAGGGGCATGTCGGGCATACGGATGCCCGCCTCCCGCAGCTTGTCCAGGCAATAGCAGCGCTGGCACAGGTGGCCGCTGTACTGGGGATTGGCCTCCAGGTAGCCCTCCAGCGGGATGCACTCGATCTTCGCCGGGTGGCCGATGATCTCGCCAATGTGCTCGTAATACACCCGGTTGGGCACAGCCTCGGGGCCGCCGATGCAGAAGATCTCGCCCGCTGCCTTGGGTTTGTCCAGGCAGTCCAGCAAGGCCAGCGCCATGTCGTCCACATAGATGGGGTGGATCAGGAACTCGCCGCCACCCACCAGGCGCAGGGGCTTGTCGGCGCGCATATGCGCCAGCAGGTCGGCCTGGCGGGACTGCTCCGGGAAGCACCCCAGCAGGAAGCCCTTGCCAAAGATGTGCCCCGGCCGGAAGATCGACCAGGAAAGGCTTTCCCGGTCAGCCAGGAAGACTTCCTCCATCTGACGTTTGTTGGCGCCATAGCCGCCATCGTCCATGTAGTGGTCGGCTTCCTCCGTCTGGGGAACGGACTTGTGGTAGGGGTGGTACACCGAATCGGTGGACACCACCGCCAGGCGATGGGTAAAGGCAGGCAGCAGCGCTAAGTCCTGCCGGGCGTGGGCGGCCGTCATGCAGATGCAGTCGATGGCCGCATCCCATTGCACGCCTGCGCTTTCCAGGGCAAGGCGCACCGCTGCATCGTCGGCGCGGTCAGCCGTCAGGCTGTGCACACCCTCCGGCAGAGGGCGGGTGCCGCGGGTCAGCGTCCACACTTCGTGATCCTGTTCCAGGGCAAGCTCCACCACGCGGCGGCTCAGCTGGCCGCTGCCGCCAATGATCAATAGCTTCATTTCAGTTGCCGCCTTTCTTCCGTGTGCTGAAAAACATCATAGCTCGTGATATCCACGCAATCCATGCCCTCGAAGGTGAAGCGCACCACCCAGGGCATCAGGCCGCGGATCTTTTCAAATTCGGCATGGTCAAAGGTCGGGTCATAATGGTTGATGATGGTGCTCAGCGCCGTGCCGTGGCTGCCAATGACCACCGTTTGCCCGGCGAATTCCCGCAGCACAGCCGCCAGGGCAGCGATGTTGCGCTGCTGCACCTGGCGCAGGGTCTCGCCATCGGTGAGCTTGTAGTCAAAGTCCGCCCATTGCGCCCGGCAGAAGCTGTTGAAATCCTCGATCCAGCAGCTGTCCACCCGGCGCTCGCGGAAATCCGCCACGGTGCGGATAGCCAGGCCTCGCTCATCCGCCAGGGGCTGCACCGTGTCCACCGCCCGCCTGTAGGGGCTGGACAGCACCGCATCCACCGATACACCCGCCAACAAACCTTCCACCAAATGACGATCCTCCATGCCCTTGGCCGTCAGCTCCCGGGTCAGGTCGTCATGATTGGCAAAGTTGGGCTGGGCGTGGCGCACAAAATACACGGTAGTCATGAGCGGCGTTCCTCTGCCAGCAGGGCGTAATAGCAAGCATCGCAAATGCCCTGGTTGTTCCAGTCGGACTGGCGCAGCGTTCCCTCATACTTCATGCCGCATTTCTTCATCACGCCGCCGGAATGCGGGTTGCGCGGATCGTGCCGAGCCTCAATGCGCCGCACGCCCACCTCATCAAAAAGGAAGTCCATCACCGCCTGCGTGGCCTCGGTCATAATGCCCCGGTGCCACCACCTGCGCCCCATGGCATAGCCAACGTGCGCCTTGGCCACCCGGTCGTCATGCTCCACCACGGCAATGCTGCCAATGGGCTGGCCGATCTCCTTCAGCACGATCGCCCATTGATAGTAGTCCGGCTTCTCATACTGGGGACACCAGTCCCCCAGCACCCAGCGGCTCACATCCACGCTGGCATGTGTCGGCCATGTGAGGTACTTCGTCACCTCCGGATCCGACGCCCAGTTGTCAAACATCATCTGGGCATCCTCCGGCACAAAGCGCCGCAAAATCAATCTGTCAGTTTCAATCGTACACGTTCCCTTATGCTGCACCGTAACACCTCCCAACCAGTATGCAAAAAGCGACCTTCTACGCGAAAGTCGCCGCTTTTTCGGGGAGAGCGCGAGAGGGGGCTTTTTCTCAGAAAAAGCCGCCCTCTCGCACCCTACATCAGAACAACGCCTCCACGAAGTCCTTGGCGACGAAGGGCTGGAGGTCGTCAATGCCCTCGCCCACGCCGATGTACCAGACGGGGACTTCCAGCTCCTGGCGGATGGCCAGGGCGATGCCGCCCTTGGCGGTGCCGTCCAGCTTGGTGAGGATGATGCCGCCGATCTCGCAGACCTCCTTGAAGGCGCGAGCCTGGGCAAGGCCGTTCTGGCCGGTGGTGGCGTCCAGCACCAGGATGCAGCGCACGTCGGCCTCGGGGTATTCCCGGTCGATAACGCGGCGCATCTTGTTCAGTTCGTCCATCAGGTTCTTTTTGTTATGCAGGCGGCCGGCGGTGTCCACAATGAGCAGGTCGGCGTCCTGCGCCTTGGCGGATTTCACCGCGTCAAACACCACGGCGGCGGGGTCAGCGCCCTCGTCGTGCTTCACGATGGGCACGCGGGCGCGGTCAGCCCAGATGGACAGCTGCTCGGCAGCGGCGGCACGGAAGGTATCGCCTGCGGCCAGCATCACCTTGCGGCCAATGGACTGGAAGCGCAGCGACAGCTTGCCGATAGTGGTGGTCTTGCCCACGCCGTTCACGCCCACGACCAGCATCACCATCGGCCACTTCAGCGGCGGGCGGGGAATGTCCATCTGCTCCACCATGATCTGCTTCAGGATCTCCTTGGCCTGGTTGGCATCGGTGATCCTGCCGGCCTTCACCCGGTCGCGCAGCTCGTCCATGATGGCGGTGGTGGCCTTCACGCCGCAGTCGGAAAGGATCAGGATATCCTCCAGCTCTTCATAAAAATCCTCGTCGATCCTGCGGGTCTCCTTCACCAGCTCATCGACTTTATTGGTCAGGTTGCCGCGGGTCTTGCTCAGGCCTTCGCGCAGGCGGGCAAAGAGACCCTTCTTTTTCGTTTCGCTCATGGGACATACCTCCTGGGGTTCAATTCGGATATCAGTTTACCACATTTGTGCAGGATGGGCAAGAAAAAAGACCGCACAAGGCGGTCCAAGGGGATAAAGTGCTTAATCGAAATCCCAGCGCAGGCGGCCATCGTCCAGTTCCAGGTCAAGCCGCTTATAGGTGCGGGTGGGCAGCTCCAGCGTGGTGGAGAAATAACGCTCCACCTCGATGACTTCGCCCGTCTCGGCGTTCAGGTCGTATTCCACCAGGTCGCCTCCCTCCTGCACGATGAGCTTCCACACCCAGCGGCCATCGTCCTTTTCGGCCTGGGCGTAGAGGATCTCGCCGGGAATGCCTGCCGTGGCGGTTTCGGCGGTGAGGGTGTTGGCAGCGGCGGGTTTGACGGCGGTGTTGCGGGTGGTGAGCAGCACAGCGGAGGTGCTGTTCAGCACGACCTCATAGCGCATATCGCCATCGCGGAAGTCATACTCCCACAGGCCGTCGTCTCGGTCAGTCTCGGTGAGGGCAGCGGTTTTGGGGACGAGGCTTTTCGCGGCCTCCAGCGTGGAGGACTCCGCCAGGGCGGCGGTGGTCACAAGCAGCAGAGCCAGCAGCATCGTCGCGATTCTCTTGAACATGGAATCACTCCTTTCATGGGATATATACCCAACCATGAAAGAAATGAAACCGAGACATCACACTTTTTCGTTTTTCATGGAGCCGACAAGATACAGCGTCAGCCCCACCAGCACCACCGCGCCGCCGATCAGGAGCAAGGGCGTGGGAATCTCGCCAAACATGAGCATGCTCCACAGCATGGCGCCAACGGGTTCGCCCAGGATGGCGAAGGACACCACCGTGGCGGAAACCTTGCCCAGGGCGAAGGTGAACATCATGTGTCCCAGCAGGGTGGAGCCAGCCGCCAGGCCGAAGGAATACAGCCATGCGGTGCCGGTCATGCGGAAGCCGCCGGTGAAAGGCAGCATCAGCAGGAGCAGCAGCGCCGTTTGCGCATAGAGCAGCAGGGCGAAGGGTTCAGCCTCCACGGTGCGGCGGGCGTAGCGGTTGCACAGCCAATGCCCGGCCATGCAGGCCGCACCGGCCAGGGCCAGCAGATCGCCGCCGATGTCCCCGCTCTGCCCGGTGATGCTGTTCAGCCCGATGAGCGCCGCGCCCACCAGCGCCACCGCCGCGCCGGGCAATGCCTTGCGGGGAATGGGCTCCTTGAGGATCAGCCCGCTCACCGCCGCCACAAACAGGGGCTGCGTGCACACCAGCGCCACCGAGGCAAAGGTGCTGGTGGCGTCCAGGCTGGTCATCCAGGTGAGGTAATGCACGGCCAGAAAGCCGCTGGCCGCCAGGCTCCACAGCCATTGGGTGCGGGTCATGCGGCGCAAAGTGCGGATGGGCGCCTCGCTCTGTCCCTTGCGGCGGATGAACATCAGCGGCAAAAGCAGCACGGCGGCCAGGAGCATCCGGGTAAAGGCCATGGAGGCCGGGTTCGCCCCCGCCAGTAGGCCACCCTTCACCAGGGGGCCGGAGTAGGACACCATGACCACGCCAAGCAATACAAGCAAATACGAAGACATATAGGCACTTCTTTCTAATTCGGAATTCGGAATTCTGAATTCGGAATTAAGTGTGGCTGCCTTCGGCAGCACCGGAAACTAAATTCCGCATTCCGCATTCCGAATTCCGCATTTTTCCAGCCACACCATCAGCACCGCCACATCCGCGGGCGATACGCCGGGGATGCGGCTGGCGGCGGCCAGGGAGCGGGGGCGCTGACGGGTCAGCTTCTGCCGGGCTTCCAGGCGCAGGGTGGAGATGCTGTTGTAGTCCGCATCCTCCGGCAGGAGCATATCCTCCATGGCGCGGGCGCGGCGAATGAGGGCGTCCTGCTTGTCCAGGTAGCCAGCGTACTTGATGGCGATCTGCGCTTGTTCCTTGGCGGGAACGGGATGATCAGCCAGCTCCGGGGTCAGCTCGGCCAGGTGGTCGAGGGTGATCTCCGGGCGGCGCAGCAGCTCTTCAGCGCTCAGGGAGGTGGCCGCGACAGGCTGGCCATGCTGCTCCAGCCAGGCATCGCGGGCTTCGCCAGGGGCATAGCGGGTGTGCTTCAGCGTGTCCAGCAGGGCAGCGGTGTCCCGCTGCTTTTGACGGGTGCGCTCCATGCGTTCCTCGGTGACCAAGCCCGCCTCATAGCCCAGGTGGGTCAGGCGCAGGTCGGCATTGTCCTGGCGCAGGTGCAGGCGATGCTCCGCGCGGGAGGTCATCATGCGGTAGGGTTCATCGGTACCCTTGGTGGTCAGGTCGTCGGTCATCACGCCGATATAGGCCATGTCCCGGGTGATCACCAGGGGCTGCTTGCCCTGCAATTGCAGGGCGGCGTTCATGCCCGCCAGCAGACCCTGGCAGGCTGCTTCCTCATAGCCGCTGGTGCCGTTGATCTGCCCCGCGAAGAACAACCCGCCGATGCGCAGACTTTCCAGCGTGGGGCGCAGCTCCCGACTGTCGATGCAGTCGTACTCAATGGCGTAGGCCAGGCGGGTCAACTGGCAGCGCCGCAGGCCGGGAACGGAGCGGTACATCTCCCACTGCACATCCTCCGGCAGGGAGGTGGACATCCCCTGTACATACCACTCCCGGCTCTCGCGGCCCTCCGGCTCCAGAAAGACCTGGTGCCTGTCCTTGTCCGCAAACTTCACGATCTTATCCTCGATGCTGGGGCAATAGCGGGGCCCCACGCCGTGGATCTTGCCGGAATACAGCGGCGCCCGGTGCAGGTTGCGCCGGATGATCTCGTGGGTCTCCGGGGTCGTCCAGGTGAGGTAGCATTGGTGGGTGTTGTGCAGCGCCCGATCCGTCATGAAGGAGAAGGGCACCACCGGCTCGTCGCCGGGCTGGGGCGTCATTTCGTCAAAGTCGATGGAGCGCACGTCCACGCGAGCAGGGGTGCCGGTCTTGAAGCGGCGCAGCTCAAAGCCCAGGTCAGTCAGGCCGCCGGAAAGCCCGGTGGCGTTCATCAGCCCCTGGGGGCCGCCCTCCTGCTGATGCTCGCCGATGATGATGCGGCTCTTGAGATACACGCCGCTGGCCACCACCACCGCCTGGCAGGCAATGCGCTGGCCGGTCATGGTGGTCACTGCCTGCACGCGGCCATTCTCCACCTCGATAGAAGCAGCCTCGCCCTGCCGCACGGTGAGCCGCTCCTGGCTCATCAGCGCCCTGCGCATCCGGTTCTGATAGGCCTGCTTGTCGGCCTGCGCCCGCAGGCTGTGCACAGCAGGACCCTTGCTCAAATTCAGCATCCGGCTCTGCAAAAAGGTATCGTCAATGGCGCGACCCATCTCGCCGCCCAGGGCGTCCAGCTCTCTCACCAGATGCCCCTTGGCCGAGCCGCCGATCACCGGGTTGCAGGCCATGAGGGCAATGCCGTCCATGTTCAAGGTCAGCAGCACCGTATCCATGCCCATGCGCGCCGCAGCCAGCGCCGCCTCGCACCCCGCATGCCCGCCGCCGATCACCACAATGTCCGCCATAATCACCCTCCTTATCACATAACGATTCATTATAGCACAAGACCCCATGAATGAAAACCCCACCAGAGGCAGAGGGCGCTGCCCTCTGCACTCCCGGTCAGGGCTCTGCCCTGACAACCCGCGAAGGGTCTTCGACCCTTTCGAATCCCATTCGGGGTGAGCGGTGCTGGGTGATCTCCGAGATGGGGTCACGGCGCGAATACGGTCGCGCCGCGACGCAGGGGAAGCAGCTTTCCACCTCATCCGGCCTTCGGCCACCTTCCCCTCAAGGGGAAGGCTTTTGCATGGCCACGCACTATGGCTTCCCCTTGAGGGGAAGCTGTCGCCTTTAGGCGACTGATGAGGTGGAAACTCGCATGACGTGCCAAATTGCATGACAATGCAAATGTGGGGGCGATCTGCGATTGCCCGCCCACACTCTCAATTCCGAATTCCGCATTCCGCATTCCGAATTCTGAATTCTCCTCCCGCATACACTTCCTGCGGAGGTGATCCCATGCAATGTCTGCCAGGACACAAAGGCGAGCGCAAACTGACCATGGCGGTGCTGCTCATCGTGCTGCTGGGCATTTTTACAGCGGTAGCGGCATTCCACAAATATGCGCCGCCAGCTCCCGCGCCGGTGGAGGCGGAGTCCCCCGCTGCGGTGCTGCCCCTCACCGGCTGGCACATCCTGGTGGATGCTGGCCACGGCGGCTATGACGGCGGCGCCCGCGCCCGGGACAGCGGCACGTGGGAGAAGGAGATCAACCTGGCCGTGGCCAGGCAGGTCGAAAAAGCCCTCACCCAGCGCGGCGCGGCGGTGTTCATGACCCGCACCGGGGATGAGGACTTGTGCAGCGACTCCCGCCCGGCAAACAAAACCATGAAGCGGGAGGATATGGAAAACCGGGTGGCGCTGGCCGTGGAGGCCAAGGTGGACATGGTGCTGTCCATCCACATGAACGAATACCGCGACCGTACCCAGTCCGGCCCCCAGGTGTTCTACCGCCAGGGCTGCGACAGCGGCCGTCTGCTGGCCGGCACCATGCAGGAGGCGCTCATCGCCCGTCTCCAGCCCAGGAAGCACCGTGCCGCCCTGGCCGGGGATTACTTCATCCTGCAATTAGATGTGCCGTCCGTGCTCATCGAGTGCGGGTTCATTTCCAACGCCGCAGAGGAAAAGCTGCTGCTCTCCGGGACGTATCAGGAAAAGTTAGGCGAGGCCGTGGCAGAGGGTGTGGAGGAATATGCGGCTCTGGCGCAGCAGATCAAGTAAAAAATCCGCCGTGCAGGCGGATCAGATATCAATGCCGTGGCTGTGCATCCCCTTCACGAACTCCACCGGCAGCGGCGCGGTGAAGGTCATGCGCTCGCCGGTGGTGGGATGGGTAAAGGCCAGGGAGTAGGCGTGGAGCATCAGCCGGGGAACCTTGGCGCCACGGGGGCTGCCGTAGATGGGGTCGCCGCAGACGGGGTGCCCCAGGTGCTTCATGTGGACGCGAATTTGATGGGTGCGCCCGGTGAGGATATGCACGTCCACCAGGGTCACGCCGCGCCCGCGGGCAAGCACCTGCCAATCGGTGATGGCCTCCCGGCCTTCCGGGTCAATGGCCATCTTTTTTCTGTCCTTCTTGCTGCGGGCGATGGGTTCGTTCACCCGGCCTGCATCCTCCTTGAAGCCGCCATCCACCAGCGCCCGGTAGTGCTTTTCCATGGCACGATCCTGGAGCTGCTGGCTCAGGGCCAGCTGGGCGGCGTCGTTCTTGGCCACCAGCAGCAGGCCGGAGGTGTCCTTGTCCAGCCGATGGACGATGCCCGGGCGCAATTCGCCCCCGATGCCGCCCAGGCTGTCCAGGTGGTGCAGCAGGGCATTCACCAGGGTGCCGTCCTCGTTGCCCGCAGCGGGATGCACCACCATGCCGCAGGGCTTCACCACCACGGCCAGGTCGGCGTCCTCATAGAGGATTTCCAGGGGGATGTCCTCCGCCTGGGGAATGGCAGGCTTGGGCGCGGGCAGCGTGAGGCGCACCTGCTGGCCGGGCTTGGCCTTGGTGCCAGCCTTTTTCTCGGTCTTGCCGTCCACCAGGCACAATCCGTCCTCCATCAGCGTGGCCACCCGGGAGCGGGTCAGCCCTGTGGTTTCGGACAGCAGCACATCCAGGCGGCGGCCATCGCCCACGGCCTCAAACAGGGTTTCCTTGAGTATCTCCATGCTTCTTGCTCCAATCCTTCGGTATCAGCATCAGGGAAATGATCATCAGGCCGCAGCCCACGGTGAGCGCCGCGTCTGCCACGTTGAAAACGGCAAACCTCACAAACAGCACTTCAAACATATCGATCACATAGCCGCGCAGCAGCCGATCCAGCATATTGCCCACAGCGCCGCCCAGCATCAGCATGGCGGCCACGCTGGCCAGCCGCCCCAGCTGATAGCGCCGCAGCACCGCAAAACCGGCGATGATCACCGCCCCGCTGAGCAGCCCCAGCAGCCATGGCCTGCCCGACAGCAGGCTGAAGGCCATGCCGGTGTTCTCGGCATAGCGCAGCCCCAGCACGCCGGGAAGGAGCACCACCGCCTGCGTCAGGCGCTGCACGGCCAGCTTGCTCAGCTGATCCAGCGCCAGCACCACCAGGGCGATCCAGCCATATTTCCGCATACTTACTCCAATCTCCGCTGCACCACGGTCACGATCTGCGCCAGAAAATCGCCAATGAGGGGCAGGTTCTGCTCGGCCAGGTGGCGCAGGAGGATCACCAGCACTGCGCCCAGCACCGTGAAACCGATGGCCATGCCCACGCCCCGCGCCAGCCCGCCCAGGAAGTGGCTGCGCATCAGCCGCCTGCGGTCGCTGACATAGGCCAGGTACTCCGTCAGATGCAGCTGCTCCATGCGGTGCAGGTATTCCTCCATCTTTTTCGCCAAATCCTCCCGGCATTCCTTCATGGCAGCACAACCTCCCGGAAAGAAGGTTGCGCAAAAGGCGGCGTGAACATACACGCCGCCCTTATGTTACCACGCGTTCTCCCTCAGTCGCCTTACGGCGACTGAGGGAGAACGCGAGTGCACTCGTCTGCTGAGCTTACGTCCGCTCCGCTCTTACTCTCCGAATGCCTCCCATGCCAGCTGGAACGTCCGCCGGGACAGAATGCCGATACGGTCGTTCATGTTGGTGTTGCAGCCGTTGGAGATCAGCACGAACACAAACTGGGTCTGCGGATCCCAATACAGGTTGCACAATACACCCTCGCTCAGGCCCTGGTGGCCGTAGATCATCCGATCGTCCAGCAGGTTGGTCACCCGGTTCACGCACAGGCCGTAGGGCGAGGACACCGTGACATAGCCATGACCCTTCTGGTCAGCCATCATTTCCTGCACGGTGGTGTGTTTCAGGACACGTGTACCCCCCCCCGCATCCGAAATCTGCATGTAACCTTTTTGCGCCATCATCATGCCCAGGCGGCACAGGTCGCGGCCGCGCATCCACGCGCTGCCCACCGTGATACGGAAGTGCATGTCCGGATCCACCCCGGCGTCCCAGTCGCTGGACAGGGCTCTGGCGCGGGACTTGAAGGTGTTGCCGCTGGCGTTGTACTGGGTGGCGATCTTCTCCGGCTCGTCCACCAGGGCAGGATGCAGCGCCGCATCAATGCCCAGCGGCTCGAAGAGCATCTCGGTGATGGAATCGTTGATGTTCTTGCCCGTTACGCATTCCACCAGCGAACCCATGATGCCCGCGCCGAAGTTGGAATAGTCATACTTGCTGCCCGGCGCATACTTATACCAGTTGCCCTTGCGCTTCAGGCTGGCGTCCAGTATCTGCTGCAAAGGCCGCTTGGAAACGCTGTACCCGCCATAGGGGCTCAGGGAGGAGGTGTGGCTCATCAGGTGGCGCAGAGTCACGGGCACATTGGGATAGTAGAGGTTCTTGACCTCATAGCCCAGATAGTCGCCAATGCTGGCGTCCAGATCCAGCAATCCGTCCTCCACCAGCTGCATCACATGGATGCCCGCCACCAGCTTGGTCACCGAGGCCAGGCGGAAGTAGGTATCCTCATTCACTTTTTCCTTGCTTTTCTTGTCGGCATAGCCATAGTGGTATTCATACACGATATTGCCGCCCTTGGCCACATACACGGTGGCGCCGGTGGTTTTCAACTGCTTGAACGCCTTGGCCATGCCCGCATCGATCGTGCTTTCCTCTGCCATGGCACAGGAGAGAAGCATCCACCCTGCCACAAGCAGGCAAAAAAACCGTTTCACCCTTATCAGCTCCTTTGGTACGCTTGACACCTATTTTACCATATTCCCAGAAAAATGGGAAGAATAAAAGAAAGCCCTTCTCGCCCTCTTGCCAATCCGGCAAAAAACGTTTACAATAGATGTATCGACAATTCATCCTCAAGGAGGTTTTTGATCTATGCCTATGAAAGCCATTCTGAACACCGCCAAGGAAAAGATGAGCAAGTCCTGCTCCGTTTATCAGCGTGATATGCAGTCCCTGCGCGCCGGCCGCGCCAATCCCCAGCTGCTGGATCGCATCACCGTGGATTACTACGGCACCCCCACCCCCATCAACCAGGTGGGCAATGTGTCCTCTCCCGAACCCCGCATGCTGGTCATCGCTCCCTGGGAGTCCAGCATGATCAAGGAGATCGAGAAGGCCATCCAGAAGAGCGACCTGGGTCTGAACCCCTCCAACGACGGCAAGATCATCCGTCTGGTCTTCCCCGAGCTGAATGAGGAGCGCCGCAAGGAGCTGACCAAGGTGGCCCGCAAGGGCGCCGAGGAAGCCAAGGTGGCCGTCCGCGCCATCCGCCGCGACGCCATTGAGCAGATCAAGAAGCTCAAGAAGGATTCCGTGATCACCGAGGACGACCAGCGCAAGGGTGAGGAAGAAGCCCAGAAGCTGACCGACAAGGCCATCAAGGATGTGGACGCTGTGTGCGCCGCCAAGGAAAAGGAGATCATGGAGATTTGATGTCCGCTGTGAATGTGCTTGGCATGCCCCTGGACGACGCCCTCGCCCTTTGCCGGGCAGAAGGCCTGGCCGAGCCGGAGATCATTGCCACCCAGGCACCCCGCGGCCAGCGAAGCGAAGGCACGCTCCGCGTGATTCGTGTGCGCGAAGGCCAGTGGACAGTCAGCTCCTTTATGGACGCCACTCCCAAGGAATAATCGACGATGCGTAGGCTCCCTGGGGGCTTACGCATTTGTCAATCAAATGAGGAATATGAACTGTATGTGGACTTTTGCCAAACGCAAGCCGCCCAAGACCCGCCAGGACTTCAAAAAGCTGCCCCGGCA
The DNA here is from genome assembly GCA_017463245.1 of Clostridia bacterium. GTDB lineage: Bacteria > Bacillota > Clostridia > Christensenellales > Aristaeellaceae > UBA11524. Next base: position 35,231 of record JAFTPN010000085.1, on the reverse strand, counting down.
CGTGGCCATCATCATGGATGGCAACGGCCGCTGGGCAAAAAAGCACAAGCTCAACGTGGCCATGGGGCATCGCCAGGGCACCGAGACCCTGCGGGAGATCATCCGCCACACCGACGACCTGGGCATTGAGGCCCTGAGCATCTACGCCTTCTCCACCGAGAACTGGAACCGCTCCAAGGAGGAAGTCGCCGCGCTGATGCAGCTGATCCTGGACTTCTTCGCCTCGGAGATCGACGAATTGGACGCCAAGAACGTCCGCATCCTGATCCTGGGCGACAAGGCCGACCTGCCCCCCAAGCAGCGCGAGGTGCTTTTGCAGGCCGAGGAACGCACCGGCAAAAACACCGGCCTGAAGCTGAACATCGCCCTGAACTATGGCGGCCGCGCCGAACTGGTGCGCGCTGCCCAGGAGCTGGCCATGCTGGTGCAGACCGGGGAGCTCTCCCCCTCCATGATCAACGAAAAGACCCTGGCCGACCACCTCTACACCCGCGGCCAGCCGGACGTGGATCTCATGATCCGCACCAGCGGCGAAATGCGCCTGTCCAACTTCCTTCTGTATCAATGCGCCTATGCGGAGTTTCTGTTTCCCACGGTGCTGTGGCCGGACTTCTCCGTGCAGGATTACGACGAAGCCCTCATCGCCTTCGGTGGCCGCGAGCGCCGCTTTGGCGGTCGTCTGAAATAATCCGTCCCCTCCCGGTTATGCTATGAAAGTCGAGGAACATTATGAAACAGAGATATATCACAGCTGGCCTGCTGATCGTTCTCCTTTCCGTGCTGATGTACTTTGGCGGCGCCGTGCTGAGCGTGGCAGCCTTTATCTGCATCTGCTTTGCGGTGTATGAGGAGTATCACGCCCTGGCGCTGAAGGGGCATCGCCCCATTGCGCTGCCCACCTGGATCGGCATGGCCCTCTCGATCCCCCTGACGCTGATCTTCAACACCTCCGTGATCATCCCCATCCTTATCACCGTGTGCATGGTCACCGGCGTGTGCGTCATGTTCCGCAGCGAGCCCAAGCTGGAGGATATCCTGGTCAGCGTCATGCCGCTGATCACCATCGTGCTGCCGGGCATGTGCCTCATCGCCCTGGCGCTGGTGCAGCCCAAGGCGCTGTCTGTGGTGCTGCTGTCGCTGATGTTCGTCATCCCCGTCATGGGCGACACCATGGCCTTCCTGGTGGGCAGCCGCGTGGGCGGCCCCAAGTTCTGCCCCGCTGTGAGCCCCAACAAAACCATTTCCGGCGCCATTGCCGGCCTGGCGGGCAGCCTCATCGGCAGCCTTATGGTGGGCGGCGTGGCCTGGCTCTGCTGCGATCCCGCCACCCGCGCCCTGCTTCCCACCCTCTGGGGTTATATCGCCCTGGGCATCCTGGGCGGCGTCGCCGGACAGATGGGCGACCTCTTCGCCTCCCTGGTCAAGCGCCATTGCGGCATCAAGGACTTCTCCAACCTCTTCCCCGGCCACGGCGGCATGCTCGACCGCATGGACTCCGTCCTCTTCGTCGCCCTCGTCATCTTCTCCTACCGCCTGCTGCTGGTGATTTAAGGGGCACGCCAGAGGGCGCTGCCCTCTGGACTCCCGCTTAAGGGTCTTCGACCCTTAAGAATCCCGTTCGGGGATGGTGTTTCGTGCGCACATAAGCAGGGGTCACGCCGCGCAACGGGCGCGCCGCGACGCGGGGACTGCAACGTTCCACCTCATCCGGCCTTCGGCCACCTTCCCCTCAAGGGGAAGGCTTGAAGTGAGGTTCCCGCAAAAGGCTTCCCCTTGAGGGGAAGCTGTCAGCGCTTGCGCTGACTGATGAGGTGGAAAGCTGCACGCTCGCCCAGTTCCTTATCCGCCCGCCGCCCACACTCTAAATTCCGCATTCCGCATTCCGCATTTATTTCCGGAGGAAACATGTCTACCATCAACATCCTCGGTTCCACCGGCTCCATCGGCACCCAAGCCCTCCAGCTTGTCCGCCTGCACCCCGACCGTTTCACCGTCAAGGCGCTCACCGCCCACAGCAACGCCCAGCTGCTTTTCCAGCAGGTGCGCGAGTTCCGCCCGGAGATGGCTGGCCTCACCAAGCCCATCCCCATGGAGGACATCCCCGCCGATCTGCGCTTCTGCCGCTGGGTCATGGGCAAGGAAGCCCTGCGCGTGGCCGCCGCCGAAGTCCCCGCCGACCAGGTGCTGGTCAGCGTGGTAGGCATTGCAGGCTTACAGAGCGTCATGGACGCGCTGAACGCAGGCCGCCAGGTGCTGCTGGCCAACAAGGAGGCTCTGGTCACCGGCGGTCATCTGGTGATGGACGCCGCCCGCCGCATCGGCAAGCCGCTCTTGCCCGTGGACAGCGAGCACAGCGCCATTTTTCAATGTTTGCAGGGCGCTGCGGACAATCAGCCGGTGAAGCTTTTGCTCACCGCTTCCGGCGGCCCCTTCCGCACCTGGGACAAGGAGCGCATGGCTCGCGCCACCCGCGCCGAAGCCCTCAACCACCCCAACTGGAGCATGGGCGCCAAGATCACCATCGATTCCGCCAGCATGTTCAACAAGGCTCTCGAAATTATCGAAGCCCGCTGGCTCTTCGATATGCCCCCGGAGAAGATCCAGGTGGTGGTGCATCCCCAGTCCATCATCCATTCCGCCATCGAGTTTGCCGATGGTGCTGTCATTGCCCAGCTGGGTGTGCCGGACATGCGCGTACCCATTCAGTACGCCATGACCTACCCGGAACGCCTGCCCACCGGCTCCAAGCCCCTTGACCTGTTTGCCCTGGGGCAGATGACTTTCGAGCCCGGCGATCCCGTGCGGTTCCCCGCCCTGCGCCTGGCGGTGGAGTGCCTCAACGCGGGCGGTGCTGCCTGCACCGTGCTCAACGGCGCCAACGAGGCCGCCGTGGCCGCCTTCCTGCGGGAGGAGATCCCCTTCGGCGCCATTTCCACCCTGGTGGAAGGCGCGGTGGAGAAGCTCTGCCACCTGCCCGCCAACAACCTTGACGACATCTTCGCTGCCGATGCTGCTGCCCGCGCCGCCGTGGCCGAGCTGCTGCCCGCGCTGCGCTGACCCTCCCTATCGACGAAAGGAACCCTATGTATGTATTGATCGCCCTGCTTTTATTGGGCATTCTGATCACCGTTCACGAGGCGGGTCACTTTATGGCCGCCCGCCTCACCGGCATTGATGTTTCCGAGTTCGCCATCGGCATGGGACCCAAGCTCCTGAGCTGGAAAAGCAAGAAGTATGACACCCAGTTCTCCCTGCGCTTGATCCCCGTGGGCGGCTACTGCGCCTTTTATGGCGAGGACGACGCCCCGGGCAAGCACACCGCCGACACCCGCGCCTACAACAACCAGCCCGTGTGGAAGCGCATCATCACCGTGGCCTGCGGCCCCCTGATGAACTTTGTGCTGGCCTTTATCGTCGCGCTGCTGTTCTACTGGATCGGCGGCATCAGCACCCCCACGGGCATTGAGCCCTTCATCCATCAGGTCAATGCTGCCGGCCCTGCCTACGAGGCGGGTTTGCAGGATGGCGACGTGATCGAGTCCATCAATGGCGTGAGCATGCTGGACGGCACCATGGAGACCCTCACCGGCACCATCGGCGCCTACCGCGAGGGCGACGCCCCCCTGCAAATGGTCATCCGCCGCGGCGATACCACCTTCGAGGCCGAGCTGACCCCCTATTGGAGCGAGGAAGAAGGCCGGGCGCTGATCGGCGTCACCCTCAGCGGCTACTACCAATACGAGACCCAGCCCTGCTCCTTTTTGCAGGCCGCAGCCGAAAGCTGGAGCACCTGCCTGTACGCTGGCGGCATGATCATCACCGCCCTGAAGGATCTGGTCACCACCGGCGAAGGCCTCGACCAGACCGCAGGCCCCGTGGGCGTGGTGAGCATGGTCTCCCAGCAGGTGGCCGTGGGCGGCTTTGAAACCTTCCTCAATTATCTGGTGGTGATCTCCATCAACCTGGGCATCATGAACCTGCTGCCCATCCCCGGCCTGGACGGCTCCCGCCTCATCTTCATGACCATCGAGGCCATCCGCCGCAAGCCCATCGCACCCCAGAAGGAAGCCACCGTCCACCTCATCGGCATGCTCTTCCTCTTTGCCGTCATGATCTTCTTCACCTTCAAAGACATCCTGCGTCTGTTCCAGTAACCAGAGGGGACGTTGTCCCCTCTGGACTCCCCTACCAAAGGGTCTTCGACCCTCTGGACTCCCTTTCGGGGATGGCGTGGGACGCGCATATAAGCAGGGGTCACGCCGCGCAACGGGCGCGCCGCGACGCGGGTAAAGCAGCCAAAAGCCTCCCTCTCCGAGGGAGGTGGCAGCCGCTTGCGGCTGACGGAAGGAGTGGTTCTGCCACTTGCTCCAATGCCATACTTCCTTGGCACCTGTAGGGGCGAACTGCGTTCGCCCGCCGTCCACAAACTAAATTCCGCATTCCGAATTCCTAATTCCGAATTACTTTGGGAGGCTATTGCCATGTATGAAACCCGCCTCGTTTCCGTCGGCCGCCTGACCATGGGTGGACATAACCCCGTATGGGTGCAGTCCATGACCAATACCGATACCCGCGATGTGGAAGCCACCCTGGCGCAGATCAAGGCGCTGGCGGAGGCGGGCTGCGACATCGTGCGCATTTCCGTCTACGACGAGGCCTGCGCCCTGGCCGTGCGCCAGCTGGTGGATGGCTCCCCCGTGCCGCTGGTGGCGGATATCCACTTCGACCATCGTCTGGCGGTGATGGCTGCGGAAAACGGCATCAGCAAGCTGCGCATCAACCCCGGCAACATCGGCGGCGAGGGCAATGTGAAGGTGCTGGCCGCCTGTGCCAAGATGCACCGCATTCCCATCCGCATCGGCGTGAACTCCGGCTCTATCGAGAAGGACATCCTGGCCAAGTACGGCGGCCCCTGCGCCGAGGGCATGGTGGAATCTGCCCTGCAGCACGCCCGGATGCTGGAGAAGGAAGGCTTTGAGGACATCGTGCTGTCCATGAAGGCCAGCGATGTGAAGCTCACCGTGGATACCTACGAGCTGGCCGCCCAGAAGTGCGATTACCCCCTGCACGTAGGCGTTACCGAGGCAGGCCTCCCCGGCCAGGGCACCATCAAGAGCGCCATCGGCATCGGCGGCCTGCTGGTTCGCGGCATTGGCAACACCATCCGCGTGAGCCTCACCGGCGATCCCCTGCCCGAGGCCAAGGCTGCCTGGGATATCCTCCGCGCGCTGAACATGCGCACCCAGGGCGTGCAGCTGGTCTCCTGCCCCACCTGCGGCCGCACCTGCATCGACGTGGCAGGCATTGCCGCCCGGGTGGAAAAGGAGCTGGCGGATATCAAGGTGCCGCTGAAGGTGGCCGTCATGGGCTGCGTGGTCAACGGCCCCGGCGAAGCCCGCGAGGCCGATGTGGGCATTGCCGGCGGCAAGAACGGCGGCGCCCTGTTTGTGAAGGGACAGACCGCCATGCGCGTCACCGGCGACCTGGCCGAGCACCTCATCAAGGCCGCCCGCCGCATTGCTGAAACCAAGTAAATTTCAAGGGGTTGCTGCTTAGCAACCCCTGCTGTTGCATAACAACAATTAAACCGCAAAGTGGTGAGGCGCGGAGCAGAACCACTCCCTCCGTCAGCCGCAAGCGGCTGCCACCTCCCTCGAGAGGGAGGCTAAGTTACTCCCCCGCGTCGCGGCGCATCCATCATGCGCCGTGACCCCTGCAAAAGGAAAAACCCACTTCCAATCCCGAAAAATGGGTTTCGAAAGGGCCGAACGGCCCTTCGCGGAGTCCAGAGGCAGCGCCTCTGGTGGGGTTTCCAAAGGGGCAAAGCCCCTTTGGTCGCCGAAGGCGAAAGGAGTTCCATGAGCTACGAAGATTTACTGGGACAGATCTACCAGGAGCTGCCCCATCTGAAAGGCCAGCTGCAATCGCCCAGGGTGGTGTATGTAAAGGCGCAGGAGAAGGTGTACATCACCTTCGACAGCCTGACCCTGGTGGAAGAAAAGACGTTCTTGCAGCTGGAAAGGATACTGCGGCGCATCTTCCCGCAAAAGCCCCTGGCGCTGCGGGTGGTCAGCCCGGGATTGAAGGACGACTTTTTGCAGAACATCGGTGAGTACAAGCAGGTGCTGACCGATTTCCTCAAGCGCAACTACCCCGCCTCCGTGAGCTGGATGAGCCAGATCGACTGGCGCTGCGAGGGCGACCGCATCACCCTGACCTTCCCCGATCCCTTCTCCCTGGAATACATGGGCCGTCAGAATATCACTGCCCGCCTGGCGCAGGCCGTGAAGGACATTTTCTCCGCCGAGGTGAAGGTGGAGCTCACCGTAGCCGGTGACCAGGAAGCCCGGCTGGCCGCCCTGCGCGCCGAGCGGGAAAAGGAGCAGAGCCAGGCCATTTCCGCCAAGGAGCTGGCCGAACGCTATGGCCAGGAAGCGGTGGAAAAGAAGGAGCGCAAGCCCGCCGCGCCTCGCCAGCCCAGGGAACCCAAGCCCGAGGCTGCACCGCCCAAGAAGAAGGACAGCATCTTCCCGCAAATGACCAACACCGCCCTGGGCAAGCCCATCATGGGTCGCGGCATTGCCGACCGCCCCATCGAAATGAAGGAGCTGGCCAGCGACAGCGGCCTGGTGGTGGTGCAGGGCGACATCTTCAAGCTGGAGACCAAGGAGCTCAAGGGCGGCGAGCTGCTGCTTTTGACCTTTGCCATCACCGACTACACCTCGTCCATCCTGTGCAAGGTGTTCATGCGCTACCGCAACCGCTTTGGCAAAAAGAATGACGAGGAAGCCCCGCCGCCCATCACCGAGGAAGAGCGCAAGGCCGTGATGGACAAGGTGGAGCAGATCAAGATGGGCATGAACGTGAAGGTTCGCGGCGAATGCCTGTACGACAACTTCGCCAAGGAGCTGTCCATCTCCGTGCGGGACATCGTGCCCATGGAGCGCATCGAGCGGGAGGACACCGCCGAGGAAAAGCGTATCGAGCTGCACATGCACACCAATATGTCCACCATGGACGCCCTCACCCCCGCAGGCGACCTGATCAAGCGGGCCATCAAGTGGGGACATCCCGCCGTGGCCATCACCGATCACGGCGTGGTGCAGGCCTTCCCCGCCGCCTTCAACGCGGTGAAGAAGCAGCCCATCAAGCTCATTCCCGGCTGCGAAGGGTATCTGATCAACGAAGCCCTTGTGGTGCAGGACGCCGACGACCGCAGCGTGGACGAGCCCATTGTGGTGCTGGACTTTGAGACCACCGGCCTCAACACCCAGGTGGATCGCGTGATCGAGGTCGGCGCGGTGAAGCTGGTGGGCGGCACCGTGGCGGACTCCATGTCCGTGCTGGTGAACCCCAAGCAGCCCCTGAAGCCCAAGATCACCGAGCTGACCGGCATCAGCGACAATATGCTGGCCGACAAGGAAACCGCTGAGACCGCCATCCCCGCCCTGATGGACTTCATCGGGGACAGCCCCATCGCCGCCCACAACGCCAGCTTTGACGTGGCGGTGCTGAAGGCCGAACTGCGCCGCCTGGGCCGCACATTCTCCGCCCCTGTGCTGGACACGCTGACCCTCTCCCGCAAGCTCTACCCCGAAATGAAGAGCCACAAGCTGGGCAGCGTGTGCAAGCAGCTGGGCGTGAGCCTGAAAAACGCCCACCGCGCCGTGCACGACGCCACCGCCACCGCACAAATCCTCGCCCGCATGTACAAGGACGCCGAGGAAAAGCACGGCATCACCACCCTGGCCGGGCTGAACACCTTAAAGGGCGGCGCCATTGGCGAAAGCTATCATGTGATCCTGCTGGTCAAGACCCAGGAAGGTCTGGTGAACCTGAACCGCCTGGTGTCCATCGGCCATCTGGACTACTTCCGCCGCCGTCCCCATATGCCCAAGAACATCATTCAGCAGTACCGCGAGGGGCTGATCATCGGCTCTGCCTGCGAGGCGGGCGAGCTGTTCCAGGCCGTTTTGAAGGGCGAAAGCTGGGAGAAGCTAAAGGAGATCGCCTCTTGGTACGACTATCTGGAAATCCAGCCCATTGGCAACAATGAATTCATGCTGCGCAACGGCATGGTGAAGGATCACGAGGGTCTGCGCGACCTGAACCGCACCATCGTGAAGCTGGGCGAGGAAATGGGCAAGCCCGTGGTGGCCACCGGCGACGTGCATTTCCTTGATCCCCACAACGCCATGAACCGCGCCATCATTCAGGCGGGCATGGGCTTTGACGACTGCGACCAGCAGGCGCCGCTGTATTTCAAAACCACCAACGAAATGCTGGAGGAGTTTGCCTACCTGGGCAAGGAAAAGGCCTACGAGGTGGTCATTGCCAATCCCCGCATGATCGCCGATCAGGTGGACAAGCTGCAGCTTTTCCCCATCCACCCCAAGGGGGAGGACACCTTCCAGCCCCTGTGGGAGGATGCCGCCGACAACATCCAGAACATGACCTGGGGCACCGCTAAGGAAATGTACGGCGACGACCTGCCGGAGATCGTGGTGAAGCGCATCGAGAAGGAATTGAAATCCATCATCGGCTACGGCTTCGCCACGCTGTACAACATTGCCCAGAAGCTGGTGAAAAAGTCCAACGACGACGGCTATCTGGTGGGCTCCCGCGGCTCCGTCGGCTCCAGCCTGGTAGCGCGCTTCTGCGGCATTACCGAGGTGAACGCCCTGCCGCCCCACTACCGCTGCACCCATTGCCGCAAGGGCTTCTTCGATGTGGACAAGAGCCAGTATCAGGTGGGCGTTGACCTGCCGGACAAGGACTGCCCCATCTGCGGCAAGCCCCTGACCAAGGACGGCTTTGACATTCCCTTCGAGGTGTTCCTGGGCTTTGAGGGCGACAAGGTGCCCGATATCGACCTGAACTTCTCCGGCGAATACCAGAACCGCGCCCACCACTATGTGGAAGAGCTGTTCGGCCACGACCATGTGTTCCGCGCAGGCACCATTTCCGGCCTGGCGGACAAGACCGCCTATGGCTATGTGGCCAAGTACCTGGAAGAGCGGGGCATCCAGACCGGCAACACCGAGAAGGAACGCCTCATGGCGGGCTGCGTGGGCGTGAAGCGCACCACCGGCCAGCACCCCGGCGGCATGGTGGTCGTGCCCAAGGAATACGAGATCTACCAGTTCACCGCCGTGAACCACCCCGCCGACGACCTGAACAGCGACTTCACCACCACCCACTTCGACTTCAACTCCATGCACGATATTCTGGTGAAGCTGGACTGCCTGGGACACGACGATCCCACGGTGATCCATATGCTGGAGGAGCTGACCGGCATCCCGCCCACAGAGGTGCCCCTGGACTGCCCCAAGGTGCGCAGCCTGTTCCAGTCACCGGAAGCCCTGGGTGTGACCCGTGAGCAGATCGACTGCACCACCGGCACCTTTGGCATACCGGAGTTCGGCACGGGCTTCGTCCGCGGCATGCTGGACGACACCCGCCCCTCCACCATGGAGGAGCTGATCCGCATTTCCGGCCTTTCCCACGGCACGGACGTGTGGCTGGGCAACGCCCAGGATCTGATCCGCTCCGGCACGGCCGTGCTGCGCGAGTGCGTGTGCTGCCGTGACGACATCATGAACTACCTGATCGACAAGGGTGTGCAGCCCAAGCTGGCCTTCACCACCATGGAAAGCGTGCGTAAGGGCAAGGGCCTCAAACCCGAAATGGAGCAGGCCATGATCGACAATCATGTGCCGCAATGGTTCATTGACTCCTGCAAAAAGATCAAGTACATGTTCCCCAAGGGGCACGCCGTGGCCTATGTGATGAGCGCCCTGCGCATCGCCTGGTTCAAGGTGCATCACCCCCAGGCCTACTACTGCGCCTACTTCACCGTCCGCGGCGACGGCTTCGACGCCGCTACCATGCTCTGCGACCCGGACACCCTGCGCCAGCGCATCCGGGACATCAAGAACAACGACAAGGCCACCGCCAAGGACAAGGAAGCCCAAACCTCCCTGGAGCTGGTGCTGGAAATGAACATGCGCGGCATCAAGTTCCTGCCCGTTGACCTGTACAAGAGCCAGGTGAGCCGCTTTGTGATCGAGGACGGCAACCTGCGCTGCCCCTTCACCAGCCTGGGCGGCCTGGGCGAATCCGCCGCCCTGCCCATCGTAGCCGCCCGCGAGCAGCGCCCCTTCATTTCCGTGGAAGACCTGCAGGAACGCGGCCACGTAGGCAACACCGTCGTCGAACTTCTCCGCGCCCAGGGCGCCCTGGAAGGCCTGAGCGAAACCAGCCAGGTATCCATGTTCTAAGTAACGGAGCGGTAACCCAGCTTTCCACCTCATCCGGCCTTCGGCCACCTTCCCCTCAAGGGGAAGGCTTAAAGTGTGACTCCCGCCAAGGGCTTCCCCTTGAGGGGAAGCTGTCAGCGCTTGCGCTGACTAATGAGGTGTAGTCCACACACTTAATTCCGCATTCCGAATTCCGAATTCATCATTCCCAAGGAGGTATCCCATGCCCAACCTGCACCGCGCCCGCGTGGTGGCCATCGGCACCGAGGCCGATATGCTCCGCCTCAACCGCGCCCTGCTGCGCAACATGGACGCCCTGGAGGAGGCCGAGGACGGCCCCGCCCCCACCCTGGAGGATCTGTATCAGCAGGTTCACCACACCGCCCAATACGAGGGCGCCCAGGACAGCACCTTCCTCTACGACATGGTCGCCGCCTCCCCCTTTGGCGATGCGGAGGACGAAACCTGCCGCTACACCCTGCGCAAGGAAGCCTGCGGCCTGTACACCGCCTGCTTTGCCTACGACAGCGAGACCGCCTTTCAGCCCGAGGACTGGCTGGCGCTGCACGTGCAATGCGGCCGCATCCCCATGCTGGCACTGCGGGCCAGCTGGGATTTTGCCCTGGACAAGGGCATGGTGATCATCTCCGGCGGCCACATCCACGACAACTGGGATCGCATGGCCGAAAGCTGGCTGTGGCTTCTGCACCAGTACGAGTTTGGCTATCCCCCGGAGGAAGCCGTGGAGCGCCTGAGCAAGCTGGAGGTCACCCTGGAGCGGGAGGACTTTGACATGTCCATTTCCGAGCTATTGGAAAGCTGCGCGGAAAACCTGGAATACCTGGGCGACACCAGCGACATCACCATGGAAAGCCTGGCCGCCCTGCGGGATCAGCGGGACTTTGCCGGCCTGTTTGAGATGATCGCCCGCCTGGGCGAAACCGCCCTGTGGGAGACCGAGCACAACGCCCGCTGGCTGGCCTGCATCGAAAGCGTGCAGCAGGCCTGGCAGGAGCATCAGGGAGAATAAGCGGCAGGTGCGCCGCATAGGGTATCCCATCAAGGAGGGATGCCCATGCAGAAAAACACCACCGCTGAAAAGCCCTTCAGCCTCGCCATCGACCGCCGCGCCAAGGCCAGCCTCACCGGCGTGACGGATGTGGAGAGCTTTGACGAAAGCACCGTGATCCTCCACACCCACGGCGGGCGGCTGATCCTCACCGGCACGGGTCTGCACGTTTCCAGCCTGCAGTTGGAAGAGGGCAAGCTGCTCTTGGAGGGATCCATCGACAGCGCTGCCTACGATGGCACGCCCAAGGGGCGCAGGGGCGGGTTCCTCCGCCGGGCGCTGGGATGATGCTGGAGACCCTCTTCGCCCACCAGCAGCAGGAGCAGGCCTTCCTTTCGCTGATGGTCTGCGGGCTGGTGCTGGGCGCCATGCTGCACCTGGGCATTGCCCTGCGCCGCCATCACCCCGTGCTTGCCGGGGTGTGGGATGGGCTCACCGCCCTGTGCTGCGCCGCCATGCTCTTCGGGGTGATGCTGCGCTATCACCAGGGGCTGCGCGCCTATGGGGCGCTGGGCATTCTGCTGGGGATTTTGCTGTATCTTGCCGGATTGTCCCAGCCCATTGCAGCGCTGGGCAGGCTTTTGCAAAAATATAAGGATTCCCACCCGCCAAAAGCAGGAAAACGCCCGGTGGATGATGAATCAAATCTACACATGGATGAAGAGAGGTGAGCCGGGATGGATCGCGTTGTGGTACGCTGGCAGGCGCTGGCGCTGGTATGCGTGGTGATTCTGGCTTTGTTCGGCTGGGCCTTCTGGCGCAACAAGCAGGACCTGCAGGAGGTCAACAACCAGCAGGCTGCCCTGCAGCGCACCCTCACCCGTTTGCAGAACGATCAGCTCGCCCTCACCAGCGAGCTTTCCCAGGTGGGCACCACCAGCTACATCGAAAGCCGCGCCCGCACGGATTATGCCTTCCTCAAGCCGGGCGAACTGCGCTTCGAGATCGTGAATCCCGAGTGCCTGGAGGGCTACACCGAAGCAGAGCTGCGTATTTTGATGCAGGAAATGGTTTATTGAGTAAGTCCGTTTGTGCGGACTTTTTTCTTTACACTTTTTCACATTAGGAGGACAAGCCATGAAAGCTGCTGCCATCGGCATTGGATCCAATTCTGTGAGAATGCTGCTGATCGATATGGAGGGCGGCTCCTTCCGCCGCCTGATGCGCGACAGGGAAGGCACCCGCCTTTTTGCCGGCCTGGACGCAAGCGGCAACCTGAGCCAATCCGCCATGGACGCCACCCTGGCCGCCGTGACCCGCATGGCGCAGGAAGCCCGGGAGCAGGGCGCTGAGGCGGTGCATCTCTTTGCCACCTCCGCCACCCGCGATGCCAGCAACCAGGCCGAATTCGCCCAGCGTCTGCTGGAGGAAGCCCAGGTGGAGCTGGAGATCTGCTCCGGCTACCGGGAGGCGCAGCTCTCCTTCCTGGGTGCCACCGATGGGGGCTACAGCGGCGTGATCGACATCGGCGGCGGCTCCACCGAGCTGGTGGTGGGGCAAGGCGCCCACCTGGTGTGTGCCTTCTCCTGCCAGATGGGCGCGGTGCGCCTCTTCCGCCAGGCGCCCATCACCGGGCATGGCGACCTCCCCGCCGTGGAGCAGCTGGCCACCGACATCCTGGAGCAAAAGCTTGCCCACCACCCCACGCTGAGCTTCCCCGACCGCTGGATCGGCACCGGCGGCACCTTTACCACCCTGGCCGCCATGGTGAAGGGCATCCGTTGGACGGATCGCACCTACATGCACGGCACCCGCCTCACCCTGGAGGAAGTGGAGCGCCAGGCGCTGCTGCTATCCGATATGCCCATGGCCGAGCGCCTGACGCTCCCCGGCCTGCAGCCCCACCGTGCCGATATCGTCGTCCACGGCATCTGCATCCTGTCCGCCATGATGAAGCGCCTGGGCATTCAGGAGATCACCGTGAGCGAATACGGCAATCTGGATGGCTACCTGAAGGAGAAATACGACCTCCGCGAGTCCCTGTAATCCTTTGTTCACGGACATTTCACAGCTTATCCCTTGCTATCCCCCACCGAATTGCGGTATAATAAAAAAGTCCCCTATCACAGTAGATCAAGGAGAGTATGTTTTATGCGTAAGAAGTCCCTGCTCGCGCTGCTGGTGGCCGTGGCCATGCTGCTCACCGGCTGCGCCCTGGTTGAAAAGGATCCCGAGGTGGATCGCGCCACCGAGATCATCCGCGTGGGCGCCACCGTGTACACCAAGGGTCAGGTGCAGGACGAGGTGGCCTACCAGCTGTCCTACATGAACTATATCTATTCCATGTACGGCATGGCCTTCGATGCCAACGACCCTGAGACCATTGCCCAGGCACAGGAGCAGGTCATCAACTACCTCATCGAGGAAGCCGTGATGACCCAGAAGATCAACGAGCTGGGGCTCTCCACCCTGACCGAAGAGGAACAGGCCGAGCTGGACGCCGCGGTGGAAACTGCCTGGACGCAGAACCTGGAGAGCGTGAAGGCCAGCTATTTTGCCGATACCGAGCTCACCGGCGAGGAGCTGGACGCCGCCCTGATCGCCAAGTGTGAAGAGCTGGGCGTGACCCGCGAGCTGCTGGCGGAGTCCGAGACCGCCTACCTGCTCCAGGATAAGCTCTACGCCCACATCGTGAAGGATGTGACCGTGACCGACGAGGAGCTGCTGGCTGCCTACACCCAGAGCGTGGAGGCCGACCGCGCCACCTTCGAGACCACGCCCAGCGCCTATGGCGCCCGCATCAACAATGCCAGCACCACCGCTTATTATCGTCCCGCCGGCTACCGCATGGTGAAGCAGATCCTGGTGGAGTTCACCCCCGATGATCTGGCGCTGCTCAGTGAGGTGGAAGGCCTCATCGCCGAGCAGAAGGCCGCCGTGACCGCCGCCGAAACTGCCCTTACCAACCTGGGCGTTGCCGATGCGGATGCGCTGCTCACCAAGGTCACCGTCAGCATGGCGCAGCCCGCCATGGCCGTGTCCTTCGCCGCCACCGCCACCAACCTGACCGACCCCGTGGCCACCCAGGCGCCCGCCATGGAAGTGACCGCCGACTTTGACGAGACCGTGGACGAGGCCACTGCCGCCGCCGTGAAGTCCCTGGCCGAGGCCAAGGCGCTGCTGGCCTTCTATCAGCACCAGCTGACCACCGCCACCAACAATGCCTTTGCCAACCTGGACGCCGAGGCGGATACGATCATCGCCCAGCTGAAGGAAGGCGCGGACTGGGACGCCCTCATGGCCGAAAAGACCGATGACCCCGGCATGAAGGAAGGCGCTGCCACCGCCATCACCGGCTATGCCGTTTGCGAAGGCTTCACCAGCTTTGACGAGCCCTTCGTCACCGCCGCCATGGCGCTGAAGAACGTGGGCGACATCTCCCCCAAGACCCGCGGCGCCTATGGCTATTACATCATCCAGTACACCGCCGACGTGGCCGAGGGCGCCATCCCCATGGAGGAAGTCCAGGAAGAACTGACCGCCGGCCAGCTCACCACCAAGCAGGAAACCACCTACGACCAGACCCTCGCCCAGTGGGTCACCGAAGCCAACGCCACCGTCAACTACGATGCGCTGAAGTAACCAAAGGGGCTTTGCCCCTTTGGAAACCCCACCAGAGAGGGCTTTGCCCTCTCTGGACTCTCCCACGAAGGGCTTTCAGCCCTTTCGAAACCCATCCTGTGTGAGCATACAGGATGGGTTTTCCTTTGGGGTCACGGCGCGAATACAGTCGCGCCGCGACGCGGGGACTGTTTGGTTACGCACCCCAAAAGCCTCCCTTGTGTAAAGGGAGGTGGCAGCCGCTTGCGGCTGACGGAGGGATTGGCGCTGCTTGCACCACTCCGTATGCAGATGTGCTAAGATGCAACTTTCAATCCCTCAGCCCCTTCGGGGCAGCTCCCTTTACACAAGGGAGCCTTTTGGTTACCGTGCACCTGTAGGGGCGATCTGCCATCGCCCGCCCGTGCCACACTCTCAATTCCGAATTCATAATTCCGAATTCATAATTTCTAATTTTACTCCTCCCTCACCCAATACTCCCCATACTCCGTGCCATCATGCCCCACAATCTTGCTGGCCGAGGGGATGTACCCGCTCTGCCGCAGGGCCTCGCAGCGGGTTTGGGCAAAGGCGGGCGCTTTGGTGGCCAGGATGGGGCAATCGAACAGCTCGTAGGCGTGCTGGTGCAAAAGCGCCAGCAGCTCCATCAGGTTGGGCAGCGTTTCGTAATCGGAGCGCAGGTCAAGCCGCAGCAGGCCGTGGTGGTTGAAGGCGTCCTCCGCCAGGCGGTGGAACAGCTCCACCGTGCCGATGGGTTCCTCCCCCGCCAGGATCGTCCAGCGGACAAAGCACTTCCACTCATGGTAGGACTTCAGCCAGAAGTCGATGGCCTGCTCCATCCGCTCCAGGGTGGTATAATGGAAGTCGTCGCCGTTGCAGTTGTCGCCGTTGAACAGCGGCACCGCCTGCTCGTCGCTGTAGACGTGGAGCAGGGCTGGCGCGTCCTCCCGCTCCACCAGCCGCAGGGTGAAGTTTTCGCTTTTCAGCACCGGGCATACATCATAAACGCTCATGGTTCATCCTCCTTTGTAAAAAAAGAACATATGTTCTCATTCTCTGAGAGCAAGCAAAACTCCTTCTCCAAAAACAAAAAAAGCTGCTTTTTTTGCAGCAATTCATTTTTGAAAGTTTCCACCTCATCCGACCTCGCTTACGCTCGGTCACCTTCCCCTCAAGGGGAAGGCTTTCTGCACTTCCCTTACAGCCGCATTGAAGTGCATGCTATGCCAAAAGTCGCCGCTTTTTCGGGGAGAGCGCGAGAGGGGGCTTTTTCTCAGAAAAAGCCGCCCTCTCGCATCTTGCACCCGTTACTTCGCCGCTTCTGCGCCGGCTTCCATGGCAGCGCGGTTGATGGGGAGGAGGTGTTCCTTTTTGGGGCCGAAGGTGGCCTTGAGGGCCTCCATGGCGCTGTCGATGGAGATAACGCCGGTGCGCTGGATGATGGCGCCCAGCATGACCATGTTGGCGGTGCGGGCGTTGCCCAGCTTTTCCGCAATGCCGTTGCAATCGATGGCCACGGCGGTGATGTCCTCACGGTCGGGCTCAATGTCGATCAGGGAGGAATTGTAGAGCATCAGGCCGCCCTTTTCCATGGAAGGGGTGAACTTCAGCATGGAGGGCTTGTTCATGATGACCGCGATGGGCGGCTCGGTGACCAGGGGGCTGCCGATGGGTTCATCGGAGACCACCACGGCGCAGTTGGCTTCGCCGCCGCGCATTTCAGGGCCGTAGGAGGGCATCCAGGAGACATTCATGCCGTCGTGCATGGCAGCCTTGGCCAGCAGCTGGCCGATCAGCAGCACGCCCTGTCCGCCGAAACCGGCAATCAGGAATTGAGCTTCCATCTCACTCGACCTCCTTCTTCACGCCCAGGGGATACTGGGGGATCATGTTTTCCTGCAGCCACTTCAGGGCTTCCTGCGGGGTCATGCCCCAGTTGGTGGGGCAGGAGGACAGCACCTCCACCAGTGCAAAGCCCTTGCCCTCGATCTGCATCTGGAAGGCCTTCTTGATGGCCTTCTTCGCTTCCATGATGTGCTTCACGTCATGGACGGACACGCGGGCGATGTAGGCGGGGCCATCCAGGGTGGCCAGCATTTCGCTGACGCGGATGGGATAGCCGCAATGGTTGGGGTCGCGGCCATAGGGGCTGGTGGTGGTCACCTGACCGGGCAGGGTGGTGGGAGCCATCTGGCCGCCGGTCATGCCGTAAATGGCGTTGTTGACGAAGATCACGGTGATGTTCTCGCCACGGGTGGCCGCGTGGGTGATCTCCGCCGCGCCGATGGAGGCCAGGTCGCCGTCGCCCTGATAGGTGAATACCACGTTGTTGGGGTTCACGCGCTTGCAGCCGGTGGCCACAGCGGGAGCACGGCCATGGGCAGCTTCCATCATATCGCAGTTGAAGTAATCATAGGCGAACACGGCGCAGCCAACGGGCGCAACGCCGATGGCCTTGTCCTGCACGCCCAGCTCGTCGATGGCCTCGGCCACCAGGCGGTGGATGATGCCGTGGGTGCAGCCGGGGCAATAGTGCAGAGGCTTGTCAGTCAGCATCTTGGTCTTTTCATAAACGACTGCCATCTTACTTCGCCTCCTTTGCCATGTTCTCGATCTGCTCCACGATCTCGCGCACCGTGGGCACAATGCCGCCGGTGCGGCCGTAGAATTCCACAGGCTTCTTGCCGTTCACGGCCAAGCGCACGTCGTCCACCATCTGACCCATGGACATTTCCACGGTCAGGAAGGCCTTGGCGTGCTCGGCGGCCTTCTGGATGGGTGCATTGGGGAAGGGCCACAGGGTGATGGGACGGATCAGACCCACCTTGATGCCATTCTCGCGCAGCTTGCGCATAGCGCTGCGGGCGATACGGGCGGTGGTGCCATAGGCAACGATCACATAATCCGCATCGTCGGTCATTTCCTCCTGCCAGCGGCACTCCTCCTGCTCCATCACTGCATACTTGGCGAACAGCTTGCGGTTGTGCTGCTCCAGCACGTTAGGATCGATATACAGGCTGTTGATGATGGCGCGGTCGCGGCCGCAGCCGGGCTTCCAGCCGGTGGCAGCCCAGGTCTTTTCGGGCAGCTCAGGCTTGACATACTCCGGCATTTCCACAGGCTCCATCATCTGGCCGATGAGGCCGTCGCCCATGATCAGCACAGGATTGCGGTACTTGTCCGCCAGGTCGAAGGCCTTCTGGGTCAGCTCCACGGCCTCCTGCACAGAGGAAGGCGCCAGCACCAGCATGCGATAGTCGCCATGGCCGCCGCCGCGGGTGGACTGATAATAGTCGCTCTGGGCAGGCTGGATGGAACCCAGGCCGGGGCCGCCGCGCACCATGTTCACGATGACGCAGGGCAGCTCGGCACCAACGATGTAGCTGATGCCCTCCTGCTTCAGGGAGATTCCGGGGCTGGAGGAGGAGGTCATCACACGGGCGCCGGCGCCAGCGGCACCATACACCATGTTGATGGCCGCCACTTCGCTTTCAGCCTGCAAAAAGCAGCCGCCCTCCACCTTGGGCAAACGCTTGGACATATATTCGGGGATCTGGTTCTGGGGCGTGATGGGGTAGCCGAAGAAGAACCGGCATCCGGCCTGGATGGCGGCCTCGGCAATGGCCTCATTGCCCTTCATGAGCATTTTCTGACCCATGGTTTTAACCTCACTTCTCTACTTTAATCACAGCATCAGGACACATCCGGGCGCAGAACGCGCAGCCAATGCACTTCTCCTGATCGGTAATGGCGATGGGGTGATAGCCCTTGCTGTTGATGTCGTGGCTCAATGCCAGCAGCTTCTTGGGGCAAACATCTGCACACAGGCCGCAGCCCTTGCAGATCTCCGTGGCAATGGTCAACTTGGCCATCATGCCGCCTCCTTCCTGAATCGGTATTGTATTATTATATGAAAACAAATGCGCCCCGTCAACAAAAGTACACAAGAAATACCACCAGGGATTTCATCCCTGGACCCATTCGGGGATGGCGTTTCGTACGCACATAAGCAGGGGTCACGGCGCGAGTACGGTCGCGCCGCGACGCGGGGAAAGGGACTTTCCACCTCATCAGTCGCTGCGGCGACAGCTTCCCCTCAAGGGGAAGCCATGGTGTATGACCATGCAAAAGCCTTCCCCTTGAGGGGAAGGTGGCCGTAAGGCCGGATGAGGTGGAAAGCCGCATCATGCGCCCTGCTGCTTCGCTGCGCAAATGTAGGGGCGATCTGCGATCGCCCGCACGCTGCACATATGCCCAGCAGGCAGGAAAAGCAACGTGGCGGGCGAACACAGTTCGCCCCTACAAATGCACAGCCAACTATCGCAATGAAGCAAGCAGCAGAACCCCTCCTTCCGTCACCCGCCCCAACAATGCACATCGTCCGAAAACCTCCACACAAGCAAATCAACAAAGGAAAAACCATGCTTTTCTCCCCCTCTTCGCCTCCAGTTAGTCTTGACTACCTCCCCGCCCATATGCTACCATACTCCCCGTAAGGGAGTAGTCGGCGCTTCACCGCGGGACGAAGTCAACATTCTGGAACAACCGTTCCTGGCTTTGTACATTGCGACGAGACTTATCTGTTTCTTTCTGTACCGAAGGACGGATGAGTCTCGTTTTTTTCGTCCTTCATGACCGTTAAGGAGGAAATACACATGGGTATGCTGGAACTCTTTCTCATCGCCGTGGGGCTTAGCATGGACGCCTTCGCCGTGTCCGTTTGCAAGGGGCTTTCCGTGCGCAAGGCCGAGGTGAAGCACTCGCTGTGCGTAGGCGCATACTTCGGCGGCTTTCAGGCGCTGATGCCCCTCATCGGCTATCTGCTGGGCACCCAGTTCGAGTCCTTCATCGTCAGCATCGACCATTGGATCGCCTTTGTGCTGCTGGGCTTCATCGGCGGCAACATGATCCGCGAGGCTCTAAGCAAAGAAGAGGAACAGCTGGATGATTCCTTCTCCTTCAAAACCATGGTCACCCTGGCCATTGCCACCAGCATCGATGCCCTGGCCATGGGCGTCACCTTCGCCTTCCTGCGGGTGAACATCCTGTGGGCGGTGCTGTTCATCGGCGTGATCACCTTCACCCTTTCCGCCATCGGCCTGAAGGTGGGCAATGTGTTCGGCGCCAAGTACAAGAGCAAGGCCGAGCTGCTGGGCGGCGCGGTGCTGATCCTCATGGGCTGCAAGATTCTCCTGGAGCATCTAGGAATTCTTGGCTGACCGATTTTCCCATTGGCATCCACCCCAACATGTGATACAGTAATCTTACTCTCTTCTGCACAGGAAAGGATGAACCACCCATGATACCGGCCCTGATCCTCTTCGCTGCTACCTATGTGCTGATGCTGGTGTTCAGCAAATACCGTCCCTACATCGCCCTTTGCTCCGCGCTGATCTTCATCGTCAGCGGCATGCTGCCCCTGGGCGAGATCCTCCCCTCCATCGACCTGAACGTGATTTTGATGATCGCTGGCACCATGGGCTTGGTGGCGCTGTTCATCGAAAGCCGCATGCCCGAGCTGCTGGCTGACCTGATCATGGAAAAGGTGCCGAACGTGCAATGGGCTGCCGTGGCGCTGGCCATCTTCGCCGGTGTGATCTCCGCCTTTGTGGACAATGTGGCCACCGTGCTGATGATCGCCCCCGTAGCCATGGAGATCTGCAAAAAACTGAAGGTGAACCCGGTGCCCTTCATCATCGGCATTGCGGTTTCCTCCAACCTGCAGGGCGCTGCCACCCTGGTGGGCGATACCACGGCCATCATGCTGGGTTCTGCCCTGGACATGAGCTTCATGGACTTCTTCTGGTACAAGGGCAAGCCCAGCATGTTCTTCGCGGTGGAGCTGGGCGCGGTGCTCAGCGCGCTGATCCTGTATTACATTTTCCGCAAGGAAAAGGCACCCATCCCCAAGGCTGCTGCCCGCACCCAGGTGACGGACTATGTTCCCACCGTGCTGCTGGTGGGCGCCATCGTGCTGCTGATCCTGGCCTCCTTCATCCCCAACAAGCCCAGCACCACCAATGGTCTCATCTGCTGCGGCCTGCTGGTGGTTGGCCTGATCTACAACTATGGCAAAAAGAAGAACCTCACCGCCATCACCGAGCCGCTGAAGGGCATCGACTTCGAGACCATCGGCCTGCTGGTCGGTCTGTTCCTGATGATCGGCGGCATTTCCGCCCAGGGCGTCATTGATGCGGCGGCGGGTCTGCTGGCGCAGGCTGGCGGCGGCAATGTGTTCCTGCTCTACACGGTGATCGTGTGGGCGTCCGTGCTGATCTCCGCCTTCATCGACAACATTCCCTATGTGGCCACCATGATCCCCGTGATCGCCTCCCTGGCCGCCACCCTGGGCGTTGACCCCACGCCCCTGTACTTCGGCCTGCTCTCCGGCGCTACCCTGGGCGGCAACTGCACGCCCATCGGCGCCTCGGCCAACATCACGGGCATTGGCATCCTGCGCAAGGCTGGCCACGAAGTGAAGAATGGCGATTTCTTCAAGATCGGCATTCCCTTCACCCTGGCGGCTATCATTCCTGCGTATATTTACATCTGGCTGCTGTATGGTGTGTAAGATTGCGGCAGAAAGACGCGTCCGTCGCGATCAGATGGGCTGGATGTGCGCGATAAACAACATCCACGCCTGCTGAAACTGCATAGCATCCGGATCGTCGGGTGAACTGAAAAAGAGCGAGCTTATTCACTGCCTGTATGGCGGTGAGTCAGCACGCTCTTTTTCTTCTTTTGCGTTTTACATCTTATGGACAAATTGAAATTTGTCATTTCAACTTCAGGACATATCCTTGTACCAGTATATGGTACGGGTGCCACTTTGCTTTGCGCAGGGGCAATGATAATACGACATCATTGCTGTTTCTGCCTGGCGATTTGATTCACACAGCGCCCTCTTGCTTCTCCTTCGCCTGCGCAAGCAGACTTTGCAGCGTAACGGAGGTGAGGTACTCGTGCACCACCTTGTCCAACCCTTCCCAGGCGGGCAGCGTGATGCAAGATCCGCACTTTTCGCAGCGGTTCGGCGTATGCTCAAGACAGGCGACCGCGTGCATTGAGTCCTCTGTCAGGTAGAGGATGTCGGCCAGCGTGATAGCTGCCGGATCGACCAGCAAACGGTAGCCGCCCTGATTGCCCCGGCGGATCTCGAGCAGGCCGGCCTTGGCCAGCGTGGCAGTAAACTGCTCCAGATACTTCTTGGACATCCCCTGCCGCTCGGCGATACTCTTCATGGAGACATAACCATCCCCCTGGTTCTGCGCGATGTCCAGCAGCATTCGGGTTACATAGCGTCCCTTGGTGGAAATCAGCATATCCATCATCTCCTGCTTCCATTTTACATCCTCCGATGACGAATTGCAATTGTTTGGGACAAAGAAATTTGATTGTCTATTGACATAGTAGACAATTGTGGATATAATACCCATTATCCTGAACAGGAGGTCACGTGCCATGGATTGGGATTTCATCCATCGCTTTACGCCCATGTATGTGGAGGCCGCCGGGCTGACGCTGTCCATCGGGCTGATGGGCATCGGATTGTCGCTGCTGGTGGGCTTCGGGTGCTGCATGGCGCGATACTTCCGGGTGCCGGTGCTGCGACAGATCGCAAAGGCGTATATCGAGCTGGCGCGCAACACGCCCCTGCTGGTGCAGCTGTTCTTCCTCTATTTCGGTTTGCCGAAGGTGGGGATCCGCCTCTCAGCGGAAGCCTGCGCCATCACGGGATTGACCTTTCTGGGCGGCGCATACATGGCAGAGGCCATGCGCAGCGGCATAGAGGCTGTCGAAAAGTCCCAGCACGAAAGCGGCGCATGCCTCGGGCTGACCCGCTGGCAGGTGCTGCAATACATCGTATTCCCCCAGGCCTTTGCCACAGCGGTTCCAGCCATCTGCGCCAATGTGATTTTCCTCATCAAGGAAACCAGTGTGTTTTCTGCCGTGGCGCTGGCCGATCTGATGTATGTGGCGAAGGATCTCATTGGTATGTATTACAAAACAGACGAGGCGCTGCTGATGCTGGTGGCGGCTTATCTGGTCATCCTGCTGCCCGTTTCTCTGCTGTTCACGCTGCTGGAAAGGAGGATGCACCATGCCGGATCAGGCTCTGTCCGTCCTGCTGAAGGGACGTAATCTGGAACGTCTGCTGGGCGGCCTCGGCGTAACGCTGGAGCTGTCCGCGATGTCGATCGTGCTGTCCGTGCTGCTGGGGCTGGTGCTGGGGCTGATCATGACGCTGCGCTCGTCTATCATCCGCGCCATATGCAGGCTGTGGCTGGAAACCATCCGCATCGTGCCTCAGCTGGTGCTGCTGTTTCTGGTGTACTTCGGCATGGCGAAGACCTTCGATATTCAGATGAGCGCCGAGACCGCCGCTGTGATCGTCTTCACCTTCTGGGGAACGGGCGAAATGGGCGACCTGGTTCGCGGCGCACTGACCTCCATCCCCCGCCATCAGCGGGAAAGCGCAGCCGCCCTTGGCCTGACGAAGGTGCAGAGCTTTCGCTATGTGCTGCTGCCCCAGACGCTGCGCCGTCTGATCCCCCAGTCCATCAATCTGGCGACGCGGATGATCAAAACCACCTCGCTGGTGATGCTCATCGGCGTGGTGGAGGTGCTGAAGGTGACGCAGCAGATCATCGACGCCAACCGCTATGATGCGCCGCAGGCTGCCGTATGGCTGTATGCCGTGGTTTTCTTCCTGTACTTTATCGTCTGCTGGCCCATTTCGCTCTTGGCGGGCTGGCTGGAAAAGAAATGGAGCTGATCGATATGGCTGAAACCTTGCTGGAGATCCGGAATCTGCACAAGTCCTTCGAGGGCGTCTCCGTCCTGAAGGACGTATCTCTCAGCATTGCGCAGGGTGAGGTCGTGGTGATTATCGGCCCCAGCGGATGCGGAAAATCCACGCTGCTGCGCTGCATCAATGGCCTTGAGGCGGTCGACAGCGGCGAGATCCTGCTGCGGGGCGAAAGGATCAGCGGGCAGAAGAAGGCGCTCCATCTGGTGCGGCAAAGGATCGGCATGGTGTTCCAGAGCTACGATCTGTTCCCCCATATGGACGTGATGGCCAACTTGCTCCTTGGCCCCATCAAGGCGCTGGGCAAGAGCCGCCGTGAGGTGGCAGAGGAGGCGGAGCGTTTCCTCGTCCGGGTCGGTCTGCAGGACAAAGCGCACGCCATGCCCGGTCAGCTCTCCGGCGGTCAAAAGCAGCGTGTCGCCCTCGTCCGTGCCATGCTGATGCACCCGGAAATGCTGCTGCTGGATGAGATCACCGCCGCCCTTGACCCGGAAATGGTGCGGGAAGTGCTGAATGTTGTCCTGGATCTCGCCCGGGACGGCGTGACCATGGCCATCGTTACCCATGAAATGCGCTTTGCCGAGGCGGTGGCGGACCGGGTCGTGTTCCTGGAGGGCGGCGACATCGTGGAGCAGGCCCCGCCGGAGAAATTCTTCCATCAGCCGGAAACGGAGCGCGCCCAGCAGTTCCTTGACACCTTTGATTACAAAAAAAGTTAAAAAAGCCTATTGACAAACTGGAAACGATCGACTATAATACACCATGTCGATAGACAAAGAATACTCGAAAGGAGACAACAGCCATGACGAACCGTGCTTCCATGATGTGTATGTGTATGTGGCGCGCCTGCTGTCTGTCTCAGCGAGGTGTTTATCGGCATTGCATCTAAATATAGATGCTGGCGATAACAGCTGCAGCGGGGTGGACAGAAGATGTCCATTCCGCTTTTTTGTATCCAAACAGCTGGACTCTTTCAGGAAAGAGGTGGTTCGATGCTGAACCGGGTGAGGAGCTTTACCCGTGCAACGGATGTCTGTCGAATGTGATGCTGAAGTGCTGCATATTCCTATGGCTGACCAAATCACATTAAACAGAAAGAAGGATTTCATTATGAAGCGTATCGTTCGTATCTTTGCTCTGGTTTTGTCTCTGGCTCTGTTGACCGTTCCTGCCTTTGCCGACTCTACCGCCCGCACGCTGGATGAGATCAAGGAAAGCGGCAAGCTGACCATCGGCGTGTTCTCCGACAAGAAGCCCTTTGGCTACGTTGATGAAAACGGTGAGTATCAGGGTTACGATGTGTACTTCGCCCGCCGCCTGGCGGCTGACCTGGGCGTGGAGCTGGAACTGGTCTCCGTGGACGCGCCCAACCGTGTGGAATTCCTGACCAGCGCAAAGGTGGATATCATCCTCGCCAACTTTACCGTCACCCCGGAGCGCGCCGAGGTCGTTGACTTCGCCCTGCCCTACATGAAGGTAGCCCTGGGCGTTGTTTCCCCCGACGGCGCGCTGATCACCGATGTGACCCAGCTGGCAGACAAGACGCTGATCGTGTCCAAGGGTACCACGGCTGAGACCTACTTCACCAACAATCATCCCGAGGTCAAGCTGCTGAAGTTCGACACCTACACCGAGGCCTTCAACGCCCTGCTGGATGGCCGCGGCGACGCCCTTTCCACCGACAACACCGAGGTGCTGGCCTGGGCGCTGGAGAATCCCGGCTTCACCGTGGGCATCGAGACCCTGGGCAGCCTGGACAGCATCGCTCCCGCCGTGCAGAAGGGCAATGAGAGCGTGCTGGCCTACATCAACAGCGAGATCGAGGCGCTGGCCTCCGAGCAGTTCTTCCATGCGGACTTCGAGGCCACGCTCAAGGACGTCTACGGCGACGCGGTCAATCCTGACAGCCTCGTTGTCGAGGGCGGCGTGATCACCGCTGAATAAGAGAATACAGCTCCGGTAAAAACCTTTCCTAATAAAAAGGGAGGGGCATTTCGCCCCGACTAACGAGGTCAACGCTTGCGTTGGCCGAAGTGTAGCCAGCGCCGAGCTTGTCTCGGTGATGGCCGATAAAAATGATGAAAATACAGAAAAGAGGCTAAGCACATGAGCAACTACAAGTTTGAGACCCTCCAGCTTCACGTTGGTCAGGAACAGCCCGATCCCGCCACTGATTCCCGTGCAGTACCCATTTATCAGACCACTTCCTATGTATTCCGTAATTCTGCCCACGCCGCTGCCCGCTTTGGGCTGGCGGATTCCGGCAATATCTATGGCCGACTCACTAACTCCACCCAGGACGTGCTGGAGAAGCGCATTGCAGCCCTGGAGGGCGGCGTGGCGGCGCTGGCGGTAGCCTCCGGTGCAGCGGCGATCAGCTATACCATTCAGGCGCTGGCCCAGAATGGCGATCACATCGTGGCGCAGAAGACCATCTACGGCGGCAGCTACAACCTGCTGTCTAACACCCTGCCCCTCTACGGCATCAGCGCCACCTTTGTGGATGCGCACAACCTGGCCGAGGTGGAAGCCGCCATCCAGCCCAATACCAAGGCAGTATACCTTGAGACGCTGGGCAATCCCAATTCCGATATTCCGGATATCGACGCAATTGCCGAAATCGCCCACCGGCACGGCCTGCCGCTGGTCATCGACAACACCTTCGGCACCCCTTACCTGATCCGCCCCATCGAACACGGCGCTGATATCGTGGTGCACTCAGCCACCAAGTTCATCGGCGGCCACGGCACCACGCTGGGCGGCGTGATCGTGGATTCCGGCAAATTCGACTGGAAGAAGAGCGGCAAGTATGCCCCCATCGCCGAGGCGAACCCCAGCTATCACGGCGTATCCTTCGTGGATGCGGCTGGCCCGGCGGCCTTCGTCACCTACATCCGCGCGATCCTCCTGCGCGATACCGGCGCTGCCATCTCTCCGTTCAATGCCTTCCTGCTGCTGCAGGGTGTGGAGACCCTGTCCCTGCGCCTGGAGCGCCATGCGGAGAACACCAAAAAGGTCGTGGAATTCCTCGCCGGGCATCCGCAGGTGGAGAAGGTGAACCATCCCTCTCTGCCGGATCATCCCGACCATGCGCTGTATCAGAAATACTTCCCCAATGGCGGCGGCTCCATCTTCACCTTCGAGATCAAGGGCGGTCAGGCCGAGGCGCATCAGTTCATCGACAGTCTGGAGATCTTCTCCCTGCTGGCAAATGTGGCGGATGTGAAGAGTCTGGTGATCCATCCCGCCACCACCACCCACTCCCAGCTGAGTGCGGATGAGCTGGAGGATCAGGGCATCAAGCCCAACACCATCCGCCTGTCCATCGGCACAGAGCACATCGATGATATCATTGCCGATCTGGAGAAGGGCTTCAGCGCTGTGGGGAACGCCTGATCACCAGCCGCTTCCCAAAAGAAAAGAGGTCTTTGACTTGAAGCATCATACCACCTTCAAAACCGTTCTGACTGCCCTGTTTGCCGCGCTGATCTGCGTATTCACCATGCTTGTGCAGATACCGATCCCCGCCACCGGCGGTTATGCCAATCTGGGAGATGGCATCATCCTGATCTGCGCATTCCTGCTGCATCCGCTCTATGCGGCCGTTGCTGCGGGGCTGGGCTCCGCTCTGGCGGATATTCTGGCCGGGTACATATCCTTTGTTCCCGGAACGCTTGTGATCAAGGCTGGCGTAGCGCTGATCGCGGCATGGATATTCAACCGGCTTGGCAAAAACGCCCCGGCGAAAAAGGCGTTTGTCTCCCTGATCATAGCAGGCGTCGCAGCGGAAGCCTTCATGGTTCTGGGCTACTTCTTCTATGAGGCTGTCCTGCTGGGCGTGGGTCCTGGCGCTGCCGGCGGCATTGTCGGAAACATCGGCCAGGGTGTTGTGGGCATCATCATTGCCGGCATCATCGTTCCGGTGCTTCGCCGGTCCGATGAGATCCGGAAGTTGACGGATAGCGTACAGTAAGGAACGTCCGCCTCCTATGACCGAACACCCCTATTTCCGAATTCCCATTTGCTTAACAGATAATGTCGGAATGACAACATGAAAGGAGCTGGCAGCTATGTCCCGTATCTACACTTCTGCCGATCAGCTCATTGGCAGCACCCCTCTGCTGGAACTCACCCACATTGAGAAGGAATACGGCCTCAAGGCTCGCATTCTCGCCAAGCTGGAATACTTCAATCCCGCCGGTTCGGTGAAGGATCGCATCGCCAAAGCCATGATCGACGAGGCGGAGGCCTCCGGCAAGCTCGTACCCGGCTCCGTCATCATCGAACCCACCTCCGGTAACACGGGCATCGGCCTGGCAGCGGTGGCGGCAGCGCGGGGATACCGTATCATCATCGTGATGCCGGAAACCATGTCCGTGGAGCGCCGCCAGCTGATGAAGGCCTACGGCGCAGAGCTGGTGCTCACCGAGGGCGCCAAGGGCATGAAGGGCGCCATCGCCAAGGCGCAGGAGCTGGCAGCGGAGATTCCCGGCAGCTTCATCCCCGGTCAGTTCGTCAATCCTGCCAATCCCCAGGCACACCGCAGCACCACCGGCCCGGAGATCTGGACGGATACGGACGGCACGGTGGACATCTTCGTGGCAGGCGTGGGCACCGGCGGCACGGTGACGGGCGTGGGGGAATACCTCAAGGAACAAAATCCCGCAGTAAAAGTCGTGGCCGTGGAGCCCGCCACCTCTGCTGTGCTGTCCACAGGCGTGGCGGGCGCACACAAGATTCAGGGCATCGGCGCAGGCTTTGTGCCGGATGTGCTGAACACCGCCGTGTATGACGAAATCATCCCCGTCGCCAACGAGGACGCCTTCGCCACCGGCAGGTTGATCGGTCGCAAGGAGGGCGTGCTGGTGGGTATTTCCTCCGGCGCAGCAGCATGGGCAGCCATCGAACTGGCCAAACGGGCGGAGAACGCCGGCAAGACCATTGTTGTCCTCCTGCCCGATACCGGCGACAGATACCTTTCCACGCCGCTGTTCGCAGACTGACGGCAAACCGGGAGGATGCACTTATGACAGATGTATCTATCTCGACAACGCTGCTGCCACAAAGATGAGCCCCGCCGCCATGCAGGCCATGCTGCAGGATCACTATGAGAGAAACGGCATTGCAGCTCGGCATGACACAGGGAAAAAACCCCAGCACTCCTGTTGACAAACCTATTGAAATGGTAGTATAATACAAACAAATTTCATTACCTAAACCGTTGAAGCGGAGATAACGGCAGTCATGACTTCAAAGAGAGCCTGCGATGGTGAGAATCAGGCAAGAAACAAGCTGTCAAATGGACCGCTGAGGGCGCAGGGAAACGGGGGCGTCCCCGGAGTATGCTGCGACGTTGGAGGCAGACGTCATTTGCCGGGGATATGCTGGTATCCCGCTAAGCGCACGGAGCAATCCGTGAATCAAGGTGGCACCGCGGATAATGTAGATTATTCGTCCTTGACAGAGTTTCGATTTCTGTCAGGGACGTTTTTGTTTTCCCTGATCGGAAATACAGGAAAGCGATTTCTGACAAGGAGGCGGGGTGCAATGGCAATGCTGACCAGACGATGGCGACGCACGCTGAACCACCATTCCCACACGACCCACTTCTGAAATGGAGGACATGATTTATGAAGTTCAACAACGTCGATTTTGATACCTATTTCAAGAACTACCCCGATGCAAACGGCTTTTTCGGCAAGTACGGCGGCTCCTACATCCCCCCGGAGCTGCAAAAGGCCATGGATGAGATCAACACCGCCTACCAGACCATCTGCAAGTCCCGCCGCTTTATCAGCGAGCTGCGCCGCATCCGCAAGGAGTTCCAGGGGCGCCCCACGCCCATCTCCTACCTGGAGCGCCTGTCGGGCAAGCTGGGCAATGTTCAGCTCTATGTCAAGCGTGAGGATCTCAACCATACCGGTGCGCACAAGCTGAATCACTGCATGGGCGAGGTGCTGCTGGCCAAGTACATGGGCAAGAAGAAGGTCATCGCCGAGACCGGTGCGGGACAGCACGGCGTGGCGCTGGCGACGGCAGCCGCCTATTTCGGTCTGGAATGCGACATCTACATGGGTGCGGTGGACATCCGCAAGCAGGCCCCGAATGTGGCAAGAATGCAGATCCTCGGCGCGAACGTGATCGAGGTGACAGAGGGTCTGCAGACGCTGAAGGAGGCGGTCGACGCGGCCTTCGCAGCCTACTGCCGGGAGTACAGGGACGCGATCTACTGCATCGGCTCGGTGGTTGGCCCGCACCCCTTCCCGATGATGGTGCGGGACTTCCAGAGCGTGGTGGGCATCGAAGCCCGGGAGCAGTTCCTCGAAATGACGGGCGAGCTGCCGGACGCGGTGGTCGCCTGCGTAGGCGGCGGCTCCAATGCCATGGGTCTGTTCTCCGGCTTCCTCAATGACCCGGTGGACATCTACGGCGTAGAGCCTCTGGGACGCGGCACGGCGCTGGGCGACCACGCCGCCAGCCTGACCTACGGCGAGGAGGGCATCATGCATGGCTTCAACAGCATCATGCTCAAGGACGAAAACGGCGAGCCTGCGCCGGTCTACTCCGTGGCCAGCGGTCTGGACTATCCCTCCTCCGGCCCGGAGCACGCCTTCCTGCACGATCTGGGGCGCGTTACGTACGACGTGGTGACGGACGACGAGACCATCGACGCATTCTTCGAGCTGTCGCGGATGGAGGGCATCATCCCCGCCATCGAGAGCTCCCACGCCGTCGCCTACGCCATGAAGCTGGCGAAAAAGATGGACAAGGGCTCCATCCTCATCAACCTCTCCGGACGCGGCGACAAGGACATGGACTATATCATTGAGAAGTACGGCGTACGCAAGGGATAAAACAAAGGGCTGCCTGCGGGATATGACGTCCGCGCAGGCAGCCCTTATGTTTTCTGTTGTCCTTTGACAAAACAACTCGTGTGACGGACGCCTCTTTTGCCGTTTTTTGCAGAGGAGTCGCTCTTCGCCATGCCCTTTGGGAACCTTCGGGCACGCTTTTAATCTTGCTTATTTCCGATAATTCAGCGCCAGCTTGCAGAAGAGATCTTCCAGAATGTACCGCTGGTCGATGTCCTCGTACACGCGGATCTCCCGGTTCTCCGGGCAATCCACATACACGCCGCCTTCACCGAAGCGGGGGGCGCTTTGCATACGATAGCGGCCGCAGCCAGGATTCAGCGCCAGACCGATGGCAGGCTGATCGCCGATGGCCCAGCTTTCGCCCTGCACCCAGTGGGCATGCATACCGTGTTCGATCATCTGCTCAAACAGATACTCGCCCACCTTGCCGCAGGGACGCACCTTGTATTCCAGCTCGGCATAGCCGATCTGCATCCGGGTGTAGGTCTCCATGGGCACCTGCCACACCTCCAGCCGGGAAGAGAACACTGCATTGGCCGCATGGTAGTCGTTGGCGGAGTTGAACTCCTGCCCGCCCTTGGGATAGAACCCGCCGCCGATCCAGATGCAGATGAACTTGTCCTGGATCTCCGGGCACTTGTTGATGGCCGCGGCCACATTGCTCAGCGCGCCCTGGCACAGAACGTAGAGCGGGTGGGGATCGTCCTTCAGCGCTTCCTGGATGATGAAATCCGCAGCCTCGCATTCCGGGGCAGCGGTCTCGCTTTCCAGCGGCTCCGCGCCGTGCAGCACGGGGATATCGTGGATGTCCATCAGGTTCAGCAGATGCACAATGGCATCGTAGCTCTTCTGGACGGAGCCGGGCACGCCGAACTGCTCGGCCAGGATGCCCTTCACGATGAAGCGGGGCGTCAGAAGGCCGTGGGCAATGGCATAGGGATCGTCAGCCTCGCAGGCTGCATCGGTATCGATGATGACGCGGAGGCGTTTTTTCTCCTGAACGGTAAAACGGTAATGCATAGGGCGTACTCCTTTTGCGTTTTTCTTATTATAGCACACGCATCTGCTCCTGCAAAGGGGGTTGACAGAACCGTTGAAAATAGGTACAATGTTTGTGATCGGCTGTGGGAAGGTACATTTTGGTACGCTTCCGAGCTGTTTTCGATAGAAATCCCCGCTCATTTGTTATCGCTTCCCCTGTGGAGCGTCGTTTTTCGGCGGCTGAACCGCTTGGTTCGGTCGGCTGCATAGAAATTGCGCGAAGGGCGCATTGTGTCCTTTTATGTAGTTTTTGTGAGGCGCGGCAGGCTCTTTTTTCGGCAGGCCGTCGGGAAAATTTCAAATTAAAGCGGACGGAAGTCCATCAGCATGAAAGCAGCTACAGCCGTGCGGAAGTTTTTTTCTGCACGGCTTTTGGCCGTTCCCAACAACATTTTGAAACAAGATTAAAAAGGAAAAGGAGGGAAACAGTTTGCATCCTATCGTATGGATTTTGATCGCTCTGGCGGCTGCTGCCATCGGCTTTGTGGCCGGCGGCGCCTACCGCAAGAACGTGACCGAAAAGAAGATCGGCCGCACGGAAGAATACGCCAAGCATCTCTACGACGACGCCGTTCGCAAGGCGGATGAGTACAAGAAGGAAAAGGTGCTGGAGGCCAAGGAAGAAATTCTGAAGGCCAAGGCGGAAAACGACCGCGAAAAGGCTGAAAACGAGCGTGAAATGCGCGAGCGCCGCAACGAAGTGCAGCGCAACGAGCGCCGACTGATCCAGCGCGAAGAGACCCTGGACAAGAAGGCCGACAACATGGAAGCCCGCGAGGAAAGCCTGAACAAAAAGCAGGCCGAGATCCAGAAGCTGCAGGAAGAAGCCGAGGCTTTGCTTGCCAAGCAGACCAGCGAGCTGGAACGCATCGCCGCCATGACCCAGGACGAGGCCAAGCAGATCATCGTTGAGCGCGTGCAGAAGGACGCCTTCCATGATGCCGCCGCCATGGTGCGCGACATTGAAGCCAAGGCCAAGGAAGAGGGCGAAAAGAAAGCCCGCAACATCATCGCCCTGGCCATTCAGAAGTGCGCTGCCGACCACGTGGCCGAGTCCACCGTGTCCGTCATCGCCCTGCCCAACGATGATATGAAGGGTCGCATCATTGGCCGCGAAGGCCGCAATATCCGCGCCCTGGAAACCGCCACCGGCGTTGACCTGATCATCGACGATACCCCCGAAGCTGTTATCGTGTCCGCCTTCGACCCCGTCCGCCGCGAGATCGCCCGCATCGCCGTGGAGAAGCTCATCATGGACGGCCGCATCCACCCCGCCCGCATCGAGGAAATGGTGGAAAAGGCTCGCAAGGAAGTGGACAACCAGATCCGCGAGGCCGGCGACAACGCCGTGTTCGAGACCCAGCAGCACGGCATCCACCACGAGCTGGTGAAGCTCCTGGGTCGCCTGCGCTACCGCACCTCCTATGGTCAGAACGTGCTGAAGCACTCCATCGAGGTCAGCCACCTGGCTGGTCTGATGGCCGCCGAGCTGGGCGCCGACGTCCAGCTGGCCAAGCGCGCAGGCCTCCTGCACGACATCGGCAAGGCCGTTGACCACGAGGCCGAGGGCACCCACGTGACCCTGGGCGGCGAGCTGGCCCGCAAGTATCACGAGAGCCCCGATGTGATCCACGCCATTCTGGCTCACCACAACGATGTGGAACCCCAGACCGTGGAAGCCGTGCTGGTGCAGGCCGCCGATGCTATCTCTGCCGCTCGTCCCGGCGCCCGCCGCGAGAGCCTGGAGAACTACATCAAGCGCCTGGAGAAGCTGGAGGAGATCGCCAACAGCTTCGACGGCGTGGAGAAGTGCTTCGCCATCCAGTCCGGCCGCGAGGTTCGCATCATGGTCAAGCCCGACGACGTGACCGACGAGGGAACCAAGATCCTGGCCAAGGAGATCGCCAAGCGCATCGAGAAGGAAATGGAGTATCCGGGTCAGATCCGCGTGAACGTGATCCGCGAAACCCGTTCCACCGAATACGCCAAGTAATCACGCTGTCCCCGCCGGAAACCCCGGTGGGGATTTCTTTTACCGCCACACAGGAGGACTTGCATGAAGCTGACCGCCCTTCCCTGCCTTTGCGCCGATGTATTCGACGGCACCAACGAGATCCGCCCCGGCGGCGAGGCGCTGAACTTTGCCGCCCACGCCTGCACCTTTGCGGACGTGGAGGTGACGCTGCTGGGCGTCATCGGGCAGGACGCCTACGGGCAGGCCATTCTGGATGCCATTGCCGATAAGCCCATCAACGCCCGGCACATCCGCATCGACGCCGCCCAGACCACCGCCAACAACTACACCTACCTCACCCCGGAGGGCGACAGGTACTACAAGCCGGACTCGTGGAATGGCAAAATTCTGGAGGATATCCACCTGACGGAGGAGGAGCGCAGCATCATTGCGGCCTCCGATGTGGTGTTCATCCACTTCTGGGCTTCCTGCTTTCAGGAGGTGCTGGCACTGAAGAAGCAGCACGGCTTCAAGCTGGCGGTGGACTTTGATGTGTACCGGGATTTTGCTCATATGGCGCAGCTGGCAGCGGACATCGATTTCTTCATGATCAGCGGCGAGGAAGAGCTGCTCCACCACTTCCAGGATTTCTCCACGCACCATGACGGGCTGTTCAACATGTCCCTTGGTGCAGCTGGCAGCGTGACCTACCACTGCGGGCAGGAATACCGTGTGGCGGCCGAAAAGGTGGACACCATTGTGGACACCACCGGCTGCGGCGACAGCTACCACGCGGGTTTCGTCTGCTCCTATATGCAGAATGGCGATATTGTGAAAGCCATGCAAAAAGGCTCCCGCATCGCTGCGGAAACCCTGAGCCACTTCGGCGGCTTCTGACCCAAACAAAATGCCCCTGCCATATGGGGAATTATGATGTAGAGGAAGGTTTACCCCTCCTCGTCATGAGCCGCGGGAAATAGCGTAAACTCAAGCAGTTATGGCTTGAAGGGAAACCTTCAAGTTCATAGCTGCTTTTCTATTGCAGCAATCCATGCGGATACTCCAAACAAATGTCCGGTTCTGCGGAAATCACATTCGATGGAAGGCGCATGGGAAAGCGGAGCACATGCTCATGCACATACACACCGCCATCAAAGAATGGATGTACTGCTTCGTCATGTATTGTGTATTTTCATTGTTTTCAACTGCTTCCCTCCGGAAAAGCATCCACCACCACGATCCGCCCGGGGAGCATGCCCATCCAGCAGGTGTAGGGGATCGTGCCGCTTTGCTCAGGCGTGAACTCAATCACATTGTCCCCGACATGCAGCGGGATGCTCATGCCATATGCGGGGATGACGATCTCGTTGTTGCAGCCGTTCAGCTTCCCCTCCTCCGCAGTGAGCGTCCACCTGACAGGAATACCTGCCTGCACAGTGATGGTCGGGTAGCTGCGGTAATCAAGGTCGGAGTGCACATACTGCACGCCATCCTGAATGACCGCCTGACCATTCACGCCCGGCACCGACGCTGCCGTATCCACGCCCGCCAGCGCAAGACCGCCGGAAAGCATGCTCATGCCCATCAGCATGACCAGCAGCGCAGAGGCGATGTGCATGTACCTTGCATGCTTCTGGTTCAGCCTGCCGCCGAGCAGGCCGAC
>JAFTPN010000021.1 GCA_017463245.1 Clostridia bacterium | reverse complement strand
CGGAGGAAGGCCTGTACCAGGTGGGCTATGGCGCGGCGATGTCCGCCATCTTCCGCATTGCGGAGGATGTGTACGACCGGGGCGTGTGGCAGCCCGTGCTGGAATACTTCCTGCCGGTGCAGATGTGCCATATGCGCGTGAACGAGAAGTACCGCGTGTGGCATGGCCTCTGCCATGACGACGACGCCCTGATGGCGCCGGTGAACTTCAACCACTACGACGGCTACATCCAGGGCCCCTCCACCATGACCAAGTACAACCCCGGCGACCATGTGCCCGGCCTGAACGTGGGCGGCTGGCACGACGCGGGCGACTTCGACCTGCGCGTGGAATCCCAGGCGGGCGAGGCCTACATCCTCACCCTGGCCTACGAGGCCTTCCATGTGGACTACGACGCCACCACCATCGACCAGAGCCGCAAGGTGACGGAGATCCACCAGCCCGACGGCAAGAACGACATTCTGCAGCAGATCGAGCATGGCGCGCTGACCGTTGTGGCCGGCTGGAAGGCGCTGGGCAGGCTGTATCGCGGCATCATCTGCAACGACCTGCGCCAGTACGTGATGCTGGGCGACGCCTCCGACATGACGGACAACGTGAAGGGCAATGCGGATGACCGCTGGGTCTTCACCGAGGACAATCCCTTCCGCGAGCTGACCACCGCTGCCCAGCTGGCGGCCATTTCCCGCGCGCTGAAGGGCTTTAACGATCAGCTTTCTGCCGATGCCCTGGAGGCCGCGGTGAAGCTCTATGAGATCACCGACGCCAATCGCAACGAGTTTGCCCGCGCCGCCAAGGTGCATGCTGCTGCGGAGCTGCTGATCACCACCGGCGATGCGAAATATCGCGCTCACCTGCTGGCGGAGAAGGACTTCATCGTGGCGCAGATCAAGCGCCTGGGGTGGATCGCCGCCCGCGTGGTGAAGCTGGTGGACGATGCGGACTTTACCGCCGCCATGCGCCAGGCCATGGTGCAGGTGAAGGCCAGCATGGACGAAATGAGCGCCGAGACCCCCTATGGCATTCCCTACCGTCCCCACATCTGGGGTGCTGGCTGGCAGATCCAGCGGCTGGGCTTTGAGTATTACTTCCTGCACAAGGCCTTCCCGGAGATCTTCGCCCCGGATATGCTCTACAGTGCGCTGAACTTTGTGCTGGGCTGCCACCCCGGCAGCAACACGGCCTCCTTTGCCTCCGGCGTGGGTGCGCACTCCGCCACCACCGCCTATGGCATGAACCGCGCCGACCGCTCCTACATCCCCGGCGGCGTGATCTCCGGCACGGCGCTGATCCGCCCCGACTTCCCCGAGCTGCTGAACTGGCCTTTCCTCTGGCAGCAGACGGAGTATGTGCTGGGCGGCGGTTCCTCCAACTATATGTTCCTGGTGCTGGCTGCCCGCCAGCTGCTGGGACGGGAATAATGAGGTGAAACGATATGGATAATTTCAATTTCTACAGCCCTACTGAGTTCGTTTTCGGCCGTGGCCGTGAAAACGAGGCTGGCCAGCTGGTGAAGAAGTACGGCGGCACCAAGGTGCTGGTGCACTTCGGCGGCGGCAGCGCTGTGAAGAGCGGCCTTATGGGTCGCGTGACCGATTCCCTCCAGGCGGCGGGCGTGCCCTATGTGGAGCTGGGCGGCGTGAAGCCCAACCCCCGCGACACCCTGGTGTACGAGGGCATCGAATTGTGCCGCAAGGAAAAGGTGGACTTCATCCTGTGCGTGGGCGGCGGCTCGGTGATCGACTCCGCCAAGGCCATTGCCGCAGGCGTGGTGTATGAGGGCGACTTCTGGGATTTCTATTCCGGCAAAGCCGCCATCGAAAAGGCTCTGCCCGTGGCCACCGTGCTGACCATTGCTGCTGCCGGCAGCGAGGGCAGCGGCGATACCGTGGTGACCCAGGAGGCCACCGGCCTCAAGCGCGGCGCTGGCAGCAATGCCCTGCGTCCCCGCTTCTCCATCATGAACCCTGAACTGACCTGCACCCTGCCCGCCTATCAGACGGCTTGCGGCGCTGCGGACATCATGGCGCACGTCTTCGAGCGCTATTTCACCAACACCACCGAGGTGGAGATCACCGACCGCCTGTGCGAGGCCGTGCTTTGCACCATGGTGAAGGAAGCGCCCCGGGTGATTGCCGATCCCAACAACTATGAGGCTCGCGCCAACATCATGTGGGCTGGCACGGTGGCGCACACCAACATCTGCGGTGTGGGCCGCAGCCAGGACTGGAACAGCCACAACCTGGAGCATGAGCTCTCCGGCCTGTACGACGTGGCCCACGGCGCTGGCCTGGCTGTGGTGATGCCTGCCTGGATGGAATTCGTGATGCCCCACAACCCCATGCGCTTTGCCCAGGTGGCCACCCGCGTGTTCGGCTGCGCCATGAATTTTGAGCATCCCGAAGCCACCGCCCTGGAGGGCATCCGCTGCTTCCGCCGCTTCCTGAAGGAACTGGGTCTGCCCATCAACTTTGCGGAACTGGGCGCCAGGGAAGAAGATATCCCTGTGCTGGTGGAAAAGCTGGGTCTGGGCGATGGCCGCACCTGGGGCTTTGTGCGCCTGAGCAGCGAGGATGTGGCGCAGATCTATCACATTGCAGCCAAGGCGACTGTGTAAAGGAGGAACCAACATGAAAGCATTGTTCATCGGCGGCACCGGCACCATCAGCATGGCCATTACGAAGCAGCTGGCAGCCAATCCTGACTGGGAGCTGTACCTGCTCAACCGCGGCACCCGCGCCCAGGAGCTGCCCGCAGGGGTGAAGACCATCACCGCGGATATCAACAACGAGGCTCAGGTGGCCGAGGCCATCAAGGATATGTGCTTCGACTGTGTGTGCGATTTCATCGCCTTCGTGCCTGCCCAGCTGGAGCGGGACTACCGCCTCTTCAAGGGCAAGACCAAGCAGTTCATGTTCATCTCCT
This sequence comes from Clostridia bacterium, assembly GCA_017463245.1. Taxonomy (GTDB): domain Bacteria; phylum Bacillota; class Clostridia; order Christensenellales; family Aristaeellaceae; genus UBA11524. Next base: position 24,747 of record JAFTPN010000021.1, on the reverse strand, counting down.
CTGCCTCTGCCTATCAGAAGCCCCTCTCCGATTACAAGATCACCGAAAGCACGCCTCTGGCGAATCCCTATTGGGAGTATTCCCGCAACAAGATCGCCTGCGAAGAGTACCTGATGAAGCAGTACCGGGAGGCGGGCTTCCCTATCACCATCATCCGCCCCAGCCACACCTATGACGAGCGCAACGTGCCCGTGGGCGCCCATGGCGACAAGGGCTCCTGGCAGGTGCTCAAGCGCATGATGGAGGGCAAGCCGGTGATCATCCAGGGCGATGGCACCAGCCTGTGGACCATCACCCACAACAGCGATTTTGCCAAGGCCTTCATCGGCCTGATGGGCAATATCCACGCCATTGGCGAGGCCTACCACATTACCACCGACGAATCCGTGACCTGGAACCAGATCTATTCCATCATTGCCGATGAGCTGGGCGTGGCGCTGAAGGCCTATCATGTTCCCTCCGATTTCCTGGACGAGGTGGGCAAGTACGACTACCGCGGCGGCCTCATCGGCGACAAGTCCAACACGGTGGTGTTTGACAACAGCAAGGTGAAGCGCGCTGTGCCGGGCTTTACCTGCACGGTGCGTGCCGACCAGGGTCTGCGCAAAACGGTGCAGCACATGCTGGCCAACCCCGAATTGCAGCAGGACGACCCGGAATTCGACCTCTGGTGCGACAAGGTGATCGCCGCCCTGGAGGCTGCAAAGGAGGCCATCAAGCATGGTTAATATGAAAGGACGCTGGTGCCTGATCACCGGCGCGGCTCGTGGCATTGGCTATCTGACGGCGAAGTTCATGGCGGAGCAGGGCGCGAACCTGATCCTCCACAGCCGCAAGCTGGCCCACACCGAAAAGGTGCTGGAGGAAGTGAAGGCTCTGGGCGTGGAAGCCTATGCCCTGGAGGCCGAGCTTTCCGACCTGGATGCGGTGAAGGCCATGCTGGAAGAGATCGACCGCCGCGGCACCCAGGTGGACATCGTGCTGAACAACGCGGGCATGCAGATCGCCTACCGCGTGGACTACTGCAAGACCCCCGTGGAGGACTACATGGAGTCCTTCAAGATCAACACCGTGGCGCCGGCCATGATCTGCTACCACTTCCTGCCCAGGATGATGGAGCGTGGCTTTGGCCGCATCCTGAACACCACCAGCGGCATTGCGCTGGATCCCCAGCAGGCGGGCTACTCCGCCAGCAAGGCCGCCCTGGACAAGATCACCATCGACCTGGGCAGCAAGGTGCAGGGCACGGACGTGATGATCAACCTCACCGATCCCGGCTGGTGCCGCACCGACCTGGGCGGCCCCCACGCCCCCAACGATCCCACCAGCGCCATCCCCGGCATTGTGGTGGGCGCCTTTGTGGATGACAAGAAGTCCGGCCGCTTCCTGAATGCGCCCCACTTTACCGGCATGACGCTGGAAGAGGCGGTGGCAAAGGCCGAGGCCGAGTTCGACAGCCCCTATTAACAGACTCCCCCTGCCCCCGTGGCGGGGGATTTTTCTACCTATTAAAAGTTGACAAATGTCTGTTTCCATGATAGCATAATATGTGATTGAGCAGGCGGTGGGGTCTGTCAATGGGGGAGACTTTTCCTCTGATCTATCTCGATTGTGAAGCCAGATATCAGTATATGCCTTCCAAGCCAGAGTATCTTCGACGGGAACCGCCGCGTTTTTTGTCGACCCTGGTGGGGAAGGCTTTCTTTTTTGCCGGGGCGACCAGTTTTTATGAGAAAGGAGCATATCATTGAACCCGAAGCAAATGTTCTTTGAGAAGTTCCGCGAGGCTACAGCGGCTGTTTTGCCCATCTCCCTGATCGTGGCGGCGATGTGCTTCAGCTTCGTTCCCGTCACGCCGGATCTTCTGCTGGCATTCCTGATCGGTTCCGTGCTGCTGATCGTGGGCATGGGTCTTTTCACCATGGGCAGCGATGTGTCCATGACGCAGATCGGCAACCACATCGGCGCCAAGCTCACCAAAAGCCGCAACCTGCCGCTGATCCTCTCGGTCAGCTTCCTGCTGGGCGTGGCCATCACCGTGGCCGAGCCTGACCTGCAGGTGCTGGCAGCCAATGTGCCCAACATCAACTCCCTGGTGCTGATCCTCACCGTGGCCATTGGTGTGGGTCTGTTCCTGATGGTGAGCATGCTGCGCATCCTCTTCAAGATCCCCATGAAGTGGCTGCTGCTGGGCTTGTATGGCCTGGTGTTCCTGCTGGCGGCGCTGACGGATCCGGACTACCTGTCTGTGGCCTTTGACTCCGGCGGCGTCACCACCGGTCCCATGACGGTGCCCTTCATCATGGCGCTGGGCGTGGGCGTTGCCTCCATCCGCAGCGACGCCAATGCGCAAACGGACTCCTTCGGTCTGGTGGCGCTGTGCTCTGTGGGTCCCATCCTGGCGGTGCTGATCCTCAGCTTTATTTATCGCGATGCTCCCTCCGACGCCGCTGCCTCTGTGGTGAACAATTATGCCACCACCGTGGAAATGGGTCAGGGGTATCTCCATGCCCTGCCGGAATACCTGCTGGAAGTGGTCATGGCGCTGCTGCCCATCGTTGCTTTCTTCCTGATCTTCCAGGTGGTGGCGCTGAAGCTGAAGCGCCTGCCCCTGATGCGCATCCTGCTGGGTCTGACGCTGACCTGCGTGGGTCTGGTGCTGTTCCTCACGGGCGTGAACGTGGGCTTCTCCTCCCTGGGCTTCATCCTGGGCGAGCGGCTCACCTCGCCGGAATTGCGCTTCCTGCTGGTTCCCATCGCCATGGTGATGGGCTGGTTCATCATCAATGCCGAGCCTGCGGTTCATGTGCTGAACAAGCAGGTGGAGGAGCTGAGCGCGGGCGCCATTTCCGCCAAGGCCATGCATTACAGCCTGGCCATCGCCGTGAGCCTGGCCAATGGCCTGGCCATGCTGCGCGTTCTGACGGGCGTGTCCATCATGTGGCTTCTGATCCCCGGCTATGCGGTGGCGCTGGTGCTGGCCTTCTTTGTGCCGCCCACCTTCACCTCCATCGCCTTCGACTCCGGCGGCGTGGCCTCCGGCCCCCTGACCGCCACCTTTATGCTGCCCTTTGCCATGGGCGCCTGCACCGCCATGGGCGGCAACATCATGACCGATGCCTTCGGCCTGGTGGCGCTGGTGGCCATGATGCCCCTGATCACCGTGCAGATCATGGGTCTGATCTACGTCCTGAAGGTGAAAGGCGAGGTCAAGCAGCCCGAGCTGGCCTATGGCGAGACCGACGTTATCGAACTGTGGGAGGTGTGACATGGAGCTGAATCTGGTGATGGCGATTGTGAACCGCGACCGCCGCGAAACCTTTGAAAATATTTGCAAAAATATGAAGCTCCCCATGACGCTGACCATGCTTTGCCAGGGTACCGCCACGATGGAGCACCTCTCCCTCTACGGCCTGGTGCCCACGGAGAAGGCGCTGGTCAGCACCGTGGCCGATGGCGATACCACCCAGCGGCTCATGCGCGCCGCCAAGCTGCGGATGTTCATTGATATCCCCGGCAACGGCATCATGCTGTCCGTTCCCATCAAGAGCGTAGGAGGAGGCCGAACCATGGCATATCTGACGGATAACAAATCTCCCTCCGGCGGCAAGCCGAAGATGGAGTTCACCCATGAATTGATCTATGTGATCCTCAACGAGGGTCATTCTGACGAAGTGATGCACGCTGCCCGTTCCGCCGGAGCCACCGGCGGCACCGTGATGGTGGGCAAAGGCACCGGCAGCAAGGAGACCGGCCAGTTCCTGGGCATCTCCCTGGCCAGCGAGAAGGACGTGGTGCTCATCGTGAGCGAAGCTGCCAAGAAGGCCGACATCATGAAGGCCATTGTGGAGCAGGCTGGCACTCAGACCCCCGCCGGAGCTATCTGCTTCTCCCTGCCGGTGACCCAGGTGGCTGGCCTGCGCCAGGTGGAGCCTGAAGAGCAGACTGCGGAGGAATAAGGCAAAAAAAACGCCTCCGCTTCCGGACAAAAGAATCGTTTCTTTCCCGCCGCTGGCAAAAGTATCTGCCAGCGGCATTTTAGTCTTGATTTTCCAGCGGTTTTTCGCTACAATGCTGGTAATCATGAAAGGCGTTTGCGGAGGTATATATGAAGAGGATCCTTCTTGTTCTGCTTGCCTTGCTGCTGTTGCCCATCGCGCAGGCAGAGGAACTGGAAATGGAAGTTTCCAGCAATTATATCACCTTTCCCGCTCTGGATGAAATGAAGGCTTACTTCCGCAAATCCTCGGAGTGGACCATCGTTCACCGCGGCAATATGGAAGAACATATGGAGCTGCTTTTGCAGCGCGGCGAAACAGAGGAGGAGATCCGTGCCCGCTTTGCCCAGGATACCCTGCTCTGGGAGGCATACAAGACCCATATGCCGGAGGATGCCTGCATCCGCATGGAGTGCTTCGAGGATGCCTTCACCCGGGAAGTGTGGCATTTCAAGCATTTCTCCACGGCAGAGCGCAAGGAGTATCTCCAGCTGGTCAACGACAGTTTGCTGTTCACACAATACGATACCTTCGCAGCCAAGTTTGCGGGGGATGGCGGCAATGCGTATATTGATTGCGGCTTTACCACCGTGCCGCCCGCGGCCTACGAATCTGGCAAGATGTATGTGCGCTACATCAACGGCAAGGAGTATGTGATGACCTATGCGGTGCGCGGGCGCATGGCCGGCCGCAGCAAGCTGCGCTCCAAGAAGGAGAACGAGATCATCACCGGCTATTCCCCCTTCAACACGCTGAAATTCGGCGCCAAGCTCCTGCCCCAGATGCCCAGCTTTGAATTGGACGAGGCTTTCCCCGCCCAGGTGGATATGGGGGAAACGGAGATCACCGGCAAGATCGCCAAAGGCGCCAAAATGAAGGTCACCCTGGACGGTGAGGCGGTCTCCTGCAAGGTGACCAGCAAGGGCGCCTTTACCGTGAAGCTGCCCATATCGGAGGCGGGCGAGCATGAGGTCGTGTTCACCGTGACCCAGAAGAGCCGCACCGACCGGGTGGAGACCTTCACCCTGCACGCCAGCGCCGAGCGCACGCCTCTGAACCTCACCACCCTGCCGGAGGAGCTTGCCCTGGCGGGGAAGCAAACCATTGCGGGCGTCAGCGAGCCGGGGGCGGAGATCATTCTGCGGCTGGACGAACGGGAGGCGGTGACCCTCACGGCGGATGCGGAGGGGCGCTTCTCCCACGAATATGAGATCATGGATGATCAGGCTCATCTGCTGTATGTGATGGCGCGCACCCAGGGCAAGGATGCCAGCGTGGCAGAGTATGCCTTCATCACCGAATACGAGACCTTCAAGGATGGGCTGAAAGCCTTTGAAAAGCAGCTGACGGAATACACCGTGAGCCAGCTGGCAGAGGATCCCGATGCCCATATCGGCCAGCGGGTGAAGATCAGCGTCAAGACCAAGGAGGTCACCTATACCGAGGAAGGCCTGGGCATCCTGTGTACCTACAACCCGCCCAAGGGTTCCAAGCACGCCAAAACGCCCCTGTACCTCACCCTCTATGGCTACGGGCAGGATCAGATCCAGCCCGATATGACCATTACCATCTATGGCACGGTGAACGGCCAGCGCATGGTGGGGGATGAACCTCGTTTGGATATCCTGGTGCAGTATGGCACCTATCTTGTGACCAAGTAATTACTTATTTTGATTATTTTAAAGGAGGAACTACCCATGAAGGCATTCCCCAAGTGGCAGCGCATCCGCTATTCCCCCGCAACGACCCTGGGCGAGGATGGCCGCCGAGTGACCGCCTGTGAGAAGCATATTGCCCTTTCCCGCGAGGCCGCCTGCGAAGGCATGGTGCTGCTGAAGAACGATGAGAACCTGCTGCCCTTTGCCAAGGGCACCAAGCTGGCGCTGTTCGGCAAGGGCACCGTGGACTATGTGAAGGGCGGCGGCGGCTCCGGCGACGTGACTGTTTCCTATACCCGCTGCCTGCTGAAGGGTCTGTGCATCAAGCAGGACGAGGGCAAGGTGGAGCTGTTCGCCCCCCTGAACGACTACTATACCGCCTACATGCAGGAGCAGTACGCTCAGGGTCAGGAGCCCGGCCGCTGCCCCGAGGCCGCTGTTCCTGCAGAGCTGCTGGAGCAGGCCCGCGCCTTTACCGATACGGCTGTCATCACCCTGTGCCGCTTCTCCGGCGAGGGCTGGGATCGCACCGGCAAGCCCTATGATGGCGACTTCTACCTCAGCCACGAGGAAGAAGCCATGGTGCAGGCCGTGCAGGCTGCCTTCCCCCGCATTGCGGTGGTGCTGAACACCGGCGGCATGATGGACACCGTGTGGTTCAAGGACAACAGCAAGATCCAGTCTGCCCTGCTGGCCTGGCAGGCGGGTATTGAGGGCGGTCTGGCCACGGCGGACATCCTCTGCGGCGATGTTTGCCCCTCCGGCCGCCTCACCGATACCTTTGCGGTGAACTTCGCGGCTTATCCTTCCTCTGATACCTTCAACGAGTCCGAGGACTATGTGACCTACAACGAGGATATTTTCGTTGGCTACCGCTACTTCGAGACCATTCCCGGCGCGGCGGAGAAGGTGTGCTATCCCTTCGGCTACGGCCTGAGCTACACCAGCTTTGAGATCACCGGCGCCGCTGCCAAGGTGGAAGCTGACCAGATCACCGTGACCGCCAAGGTGACCAACACCGGCGCTGTGGCGGGCAAGCAGGTGGTGCAGGTCTATTGCCAGGCGCCCCAGGGCAAGCTGGGCAAGCCTGCCCGCGTGCTGGTGGGCTTTGCCAAGACTGCGCTGCTCCAGAGCGGCGAGAGCCAGGACGTGACCATCACCTTTGTGCCCTATGCCTTCGCCAGCTATGACGACATCGGCGCGGTGCAGAGGTCTGCCTGGGTGCTGGAAAAGGGCGAGTACCTGTTCCATGTGGGCAGCAGCGTGCGCGACTGCGTGCAGCTGGCCGAAACCTACACTTTGAACGACGACGTGGTGCTGGAGCAGCTCACTGCCCGCTGCCAGCCCCGCCAGCTGACCTGGCGTCTGCTGGCCGACGGCACCCATGGCGAGGTAGAGAACATTCCCGCTCTGCCTAAGCCGGATGTTGACGACCCTGCTGTTCCCAAGGGACCGCCCGTGGAAATGAAGTTCAATGCCATGTGCAACCAGAAGGCCGAGTACACCCTGGGCGATGTGGCTGCGGGCAAGATCACCCTGGACGAGTTCATGGCCACCCTGACCGTGGAGCAGATGGTGTATATGCTGGGCGGCCAGCCCAACCGCGGCGTGGCCAACACCTGGGGCTTTGGCGGCCTGGACAGCCACGGTATCCCCAATGTGATGACCGCCGATGGCCCTGCAGGCCTGCGCATCCAGCCCCAGTGCGGCGTGTACACCACCGCCTTCCCCTGCGCCACCCTGCTTTCCTGCTCCTGGAATGAGGAGATCGTGGAGCGCATTGGCGTGGCTGCCGCCCTGGAAGTGAAGGAGAACGGCATCGGCAGCTGGCTGGCTCCCGCCATGAACATCCACCGCAATCCCCTGTGCGGCCGCAACTTTGAGTATTATTCCGAGGATCCCCTCGTGGCCGGTCGCATGGCTACCGCCATGGTGAAGGGCGTGCAGAGCCAGGGCATCGCCACCTCGGTGAAGCACTTTGCCTGCAACAACAAGGAGGTCAACCGCCAGGACAGCGACTCCCGCCTGTCCGAGCGCGCCCTGCGCGAGATCTACCTCAAGGGCTTTGAGATCGCCGTGAAGGAAGCCCAGCCCATCACGCTGATGACCTCCTACAACATCATCAACGGCATCCGCGCCTCCGAGAACAAGGATCTTCTGACCCACATCCTCCGCGGTGAATGGGGCTTCAAGGGTCTGGTGACCACCGACTGGTGGACCCACGGCCTGCACTACAAGGAGATCGCCGCCGGCAACGACATCAAGATGCCCACCGGCAACCCCGAGCACACCCTGCAGATGATCCTGGAAGGCAAGCTGGATCCTGAGTGCGTCCGCACCAGCGCCCGCCGCCTGATGGAAGCGATTCTGCGTTTGGACTAAATAGCATAGCGAAAGGGCAGCACCGATACGGTGCTGCCCTCAGCATTTATAAAGCTCCGGAGGTGTCGGAGGCGCCGCAGCGCCTCTGACTGCAATCGTATCCGGCGGCTTTGCCGACGGGGCGGGTCGTTTTCGCCTTTGGCGAAAACATACCTTACGCGAAGGAACGGCCGTGGACGGCGCTTGCGCCGGACACAGTGACGGAGCGCAATTCCTCAAAAAAGTGGCTCCGCCACTTTTTTGAATGTTTAGCCAACGATGCCCGGCACTTCATACCGGATGCGCATCTTGGGTTCCTCGTTCAGGGTGGCGCGGTAGTTGATGTCCCAGTCCACGCTGCCGTCGTCCACGTTCAGGCCGTCGGCAGGGGGCGCAAAGACCTTCATGGTCAGGGTGGTGGGGCCAGAGAGCGGCTTGTCGAAGAAGGCGCTCATCATGTCGATGGTCTTGGTGCCGGGCGCTTTGTAGAACCAGCGGCCGTTCAATTCCACCATCAGGCCGATCTCCTGCTCCACGGTCATTTCGCAGAACTCGGGATTGCCCTCAAACTCGATGGGAATGGCGATGCCCTCCGCATCTTCGCTGCTGCCCCAGCGCATTTCGGCGGGGAAGGCGGCTTCTTCGGTCTCGGTCATTTCCGGCATGAACCAGGGGTCGAAGAGCACCTGGTCGCGGTACTGCGCCAGCATGGGCTGCTCGATGCCCACGGCCTTGTTGTTGGGATCCTCCCGCTCCAGACCCAGGCGGCCACGGTCACGGAACTGATACAGGCTGATGGACTTGAACCAGTCCACCTTGTTGTCACGCCAGTAGTGGGCAAAGCGCACGATGGACTCGCCCTGCATGCGGGGGCCGGTGACGTCGCCGTCGGTGTTGAACTCGGCGGTGATCATGGGCTTACTTTCGCCAGCCAGCTCGGTGGCGCGCTTGTGGGTGCGGATGAACTGATCCACGATCATCTGGATGGAGTCAGCCTTGAAGCCCTGGCCGCCCACCTCGGCCACGCCGTAAGGCCAGGCATAGTGCAGGGCAGGGTAGCCGTCGCAGCTCCACAGGTCGGAGGCGGCATAGCAGTCCTTGAAGGCTTCTTCCTTTTCCACATGGCCGTCGGGCATGCCCCAGCCGCCGCAGAAAATGGTCTTCACATTGGGCGCTTCCTGGTTGATGATCTTGGCAAAGCGGATGAAGAAGGCACCCACCTGCTCGTAGGTATAGCGCTTGTTGTGCTGGAACCAGGTGCCGCAGCACTCGTGGTTGATGCGGATCATCATGCGGCCATAGGGGCGCAGCTGGCGGGCGATGTCCCGCAGCTCGTCGTCGGAAAGGCCGCAGTCCAGCGTGAGGGTCAGCAGCACTTCCTGGCCGTGGCGGCGGATGTCCTTCATCTGCTCGAAGGGCTGGCCGTTCTGGCCATAGGGGAAGTAATCGTCGTAGGGGTAGTCCCACTGGAAGCTGACCTTGCGATCCTTCCATGCCTCGGAGATGCGGGCAGGCCACTCCGCATCGTGGGGATAATAGGTGTACATGATGTTCACGCCGCGGTGGGGACGTCCCATCTTGTGCAGGATGTAGTCCTGGTTCACATATTCGGCGCGCTCGCTGCCATCGCCCAGGTCAAGGGCGCAGTGGGCGGGACCCATGTGCAGTTTCTTCATGGTGCTGATCTCCTTTTTTTATCAATGCTGAACCTGGATGTCCTTCCAGGCAGAATCCTTTTCGTGGCGGATCCAGTTAACAAAGTCGGTGTTATCCGCATACTGGCGGTAGAAGCACTCCACATACATGGTAATGAACAGAAACAGGTCGTACCAGCGGATGCGGCGCTGTTCCCCGGCGGAAAACGCAGTTTGCCCATAGCCTTCCAGAAAGGCCTGGGAGCGGGTGTGGCAGCGGAAGCGGTCGTCCATGAAGGGGTCAGCCCACATGGCGCGTTCCCAGTCGATGATGCCGGAAACATGGCCGTCCTGCACGAAGATGTTGCCTTCCCACATATCCCAATGGACGAGGGAGGGCTGCTTCACCCCGTCAAACAGGTGGCGCTCCTCCTCCAGCAGGTGCATGAGGTGCTTCGGGTCAAGCCCCAGGTCGATCTGCCGGGCGGCGGCGTCGTGGAGCACATGGGTGAAGAGGTATTGCATCAGTTCATGCAGCGTATCGAAGCGCTTTTCATCCCCAAGGAGGCCGAACTTCTCGCCGTGGATGGCCGCTGTTTGCTTCTGGAACTGCCCCACCTCCCGCATCAGGGAGGCAAACGTTTCGGGGGAAAGCTCTCCGCGGCAGCTGTTCACGCTGCACCCCGGCATGGCTTCCATAAAGAAATAGGTGCCATCGCAGCGGGTGCGGGAAAAATCGCTGTACTGCACCCTGGCCACATGGGGCAGGCCGTTTGCCTGCGCCAGCTCCATGGCGGCCACCTCGGCCTGCATCAGGTCGATCTCGTTGGAGAGCAGGCCGTCCTTGCTGGCGGCGGCAATTTTGAGGATGCTGGCGCTGCCGTCGGCAAAGTCCAGCCGATAGGCGGCGTTGAACATGCCCTCGGTCAGCTCGGTGATGTGGCTGACTTCCTGATGGGGAAAGGCTGCTGCGGCCAGCGCCAGCAGCGTTTCGCGGGATTGCCGGTTCTTGGTGATGCTCACGGTTTATTCACCCCGCAGGATGATCTTTCCATCTTCAATGGCGTCCACAATGGCCAGGGAGACCACCTTCACGCCGCTTTCGCGCAGGTTCTTGCCGCCGGGCTGGAAGCCTTTTTCCACGCACACGCCCGCGCCTACCAGCACGCATTCTGCTTGCTTCAAAATGTCCATCAGGCCGTGGATGGCCTCGCCATTGGCCAGGAAGTCGTCGATGATCAGCACCCGCATGCCCTTTTCCAGATACTTGCGGCTCACGCGGATCACGTTCAGCTTCTGGTGGGTGAAGGAATACACCTCGGCGGTGTAGACATCGCTGCCCACGTTGCGGTGGTCGCCCTTCTTGGCAAACACCACGGGGATGTTGCCGAAGGCCTGGGCGGCGGTGATAGCGGCGGCAATGCCGCTGGCCTCCACCGTGAGGATGCAGTCCACCTGGTCGTCCTTAAAGGCCTGATAAAAGGCTTTGCCCATTTCGGTGGACAAGGCCACATCGATGCGGTGATTGAGGAAGCTGTCGACCTTGACCACTTCGGTTCCGATGCCTACGCCGTATTTCTCAATGGCTTCGCGGAGTGCCTTCATGCCTGTATCTCCTTTGTTGCAAGTGCAATGGTTTTGCCGCTATTATAGCACGATTCGCCGCCCCATTGCAACGGCGCAGCAGCCGTAAAACGATGGAAAGACGGGATTTTTTCCGCAAAGCTATTGCAAAAAGATTTTCCAATGAATATACTATATTGGAAGAAAGCTTTTGTCCCCATCGTTATATAAATGACTGAACCATCACGATCAACCGCGTATGGAGGCTGACCGACCATGAAGAAACGCTTTGCTCTTATCCTGACCCTGATCCTCTGCTGCCTTGCCCTGCCTGCCCTGGCAGATAATATCTGCAAGTTCGACCGCAGCGTGACCACCCTGTTTGAGGGCGAGACCCTGCAAACCAAGCTGATCCTGGAGGGCGAGCCCGCCACCGGCACCGTGACCTACACCTCCGGCGCGCCCCACAACGGCGTGGTGGACGAAAACGGCCTGGTCACCGGCGTCAGCAAGGGCTATACCACCATCACCGCCACCGTGAAAACGGAAAAGCGCACCTTCAAGGCCACCATTCAGCTGAATGTGCTGCGCAAGGTGCAGTCCGTGAACGTGAAGGAGGACAAGCTGAACCTGCTGCCCTCCACCGATCCCCTCATCGCGCCGCTGCTGAGCACTGCCCAGACTGCTCCGGGGGATGGGCTGATCACCCCCGCTGCCCCGGCAGAAGAGAAGATCCTGGTGCTGCGGCTGGGCAGCAACCAGTCCATCCAGGCCAGCTGCCTGCCCAACGACGCCAACAACCGCAATTTCACCCTGACCTCCTCCGATACGAACATCGTCCGCGTGAACAGCAACAACCTGCAGCCCAAGGGCGCCGGCGAGTGCGTGATCACCGTGGCCAGCAAGCAGAACCCCGAGGTGTTTGTGACCTACCGCACCCTGGTGGTGCAGCCCGTGACCCGCGTGCAGCTTTCCGCTCCCGCCAAGTCCACCTTTGTGGGCAAGACCCTGCAGCTCACCGCAACCTATTCTCCGGAGAATGCCTCCATCAAGTCCGCCAACTGGACCTCCTCCAACACCAAGGTGGCCACCGTGGATCAAAACGGCGTTGTCACCGGTGTAGCCAAGGGCACGACCACCATCAAAGCCACCGCCAAGGACGGCTCCGGACGCAATGCCAATTTCTCCGTCACGGTGCAGCAGCAGCCGGAGTCCATCACCCTGAAGGAAACCGATGTGGTCATCAACATGGGCTCCTACAAGACCCTGAAGGCCACCGTGCTGCCCAACAACACCAACAATAAAAAGGTGGTGTGGTCCTCCTCTGACGAGAGCATCGCCAAGGTGAACAGCTCCGGCCGCGTGACCCCTGTGGGCGTGGGCAGCTGCACCATCACCTGCCAGAGCGTGGATTTCCCGGAGGTCTCTGCCTCCGCCACGGTGAATGTCCACCAGCTGGTGACCAAGATCGCCTTTGCCGAAAAGGAAGTCTCCTTCGACGTGCATACCTCCCTGCAGGTCTTCTGGGAGGTCTCGCCCCAGAACGCCACCAACCCCGGCGTCACCTTCTCCTCCAACAAGGAATCCATTGCCACCGTGGACGCCAATGGCCTGATCACCGGCCACAAGCGGGGCGAGTGCTACATCACCGCCAAGGCCGTGGACGGCTCCGGCAAGAGCGCCCGCATCAAGGTGAAGGTGCTGCAGCCGGTGGAGGGCGTGCACATGAAGAACGATACCCTGAACGTGGGCGTGGATGAGAGCATCCGTGCTACCGCCGTGCTGGAACCCTCCGACGCCAGCAACACCAACATGACCTGGGTCAGCGCGGACACTACCATTGCTACCGTGAAGGGCACCAACACCAGACCCTCCATCACCGGCCGCCGCTGGGGCACCACCACCATCACCGGCACCACCGAGGATGGCGGCTACACCACCTCCGCCACCGTGAAGGTGGGCAACTACGACAAGGCGGTGAAGATCACCGACCTGTATCTGAGCGACAACAAGATCAAGATCGTGGTGAAGAACGAGAGCAACATGAACATCACCCGATTCTACTACACCATCTACTGCTACGACTGGCAGGATGAACCCATCGTGTGCCACGAAAACGGCGGCACCTCCTTCGATGGCTCCTACCGCTACACCCTCTATGAGGGCGACAGCACCACCCACGGCCGCTTCCACTTCGGCGATTTTGTCCAGCCCGAGACCAGCATTGCCCGCGTGACCATGCAGATCACCGGCTACAGCACCGACGAGGGCTATTTCCGCGACATCAATGAAAGCAGGCAGATCGTGTTCGAGTACAAGACCAGCGAGTTCGTTGGCAAGCCCGAACCCACGGAAGTCCCCTTGGTAGCTCCTGCCCAGTAAGCTGCGCTTCCCCCAAGTGGCCAAGCCACTTGGGGGAGTTTTGCGCTCCGTCACTGTGTCCGGCGCAAGCGCCGTCCACGGCCGTTCCTCCGCGTAAGGAATGTTACCGGCGAAGCCGGAAACGACCCGCCCCGTCGGCAAAGCCGCCGGATACGATTACAGTCAGAGGCGCTGCGGCGCCTCCGACACCTCCAAAGGTTTTGACAAACTTGAGCGGCGTGCAGATGCACGCCGCTCTTTTACATTGGCTTATTTATTCTTGCAATCGCATTGCAGCACAGGGTTGAAGGAATAGAAGTTCTTCTCGTTCAGGCGATCCTGCACGATGGACAGCGCCTCGGCAAAGCGCTGATAGTGGACGATCTCCCGCGCCCGCAGGAAGCGCAGCACGTCGATCACGTCCGGGTCGTCGGCCAGGAGGATCAGGTTTTCGTAGGTGGTGCGGGCCTTTTGCTCTGCTGCAACCTCATAAGTGCAACATTTTCAGAAGTTCCAATGAATCTCGATGGGCACATCCTTCGTGCCAGGGATGCGTTTACCTACTTCGATGTGGTCGATCAAGGTTTCCACTACATCACGATTCAGATGATCAAGGTTGATATACTGTTCAATCAATGCACGGCGATTGTCACCAGCTGCGATCCGGCTTTCAAGAACATCAATCTGTCCGGAGGTGTCCTTAATCAACCGCTCAAAGTGCTCACGGTTCAACTGAAAGTCCTTTGCCATTTCAGTATAGTCCGCATCTGTAATCAGACCTTTTACCTTATCCATGTACAAGTCTCGAATACCCTTTGAATACTCTTCAACTCGTTTGCGGTATGTTGCAAGGTTCATGTGTAAATGGTCTTTCTGTCCCTGGAGATTGTTCGCAAATTCAATGCCCTGCTCCAGCGTGTCCTGATCTAAGTAAGCGGCGGACAGGCGCTTCAATTCCTCCAGAACCAGTCGTTCTAATTTAGCGACCTGAATGAAAGAACCGATGCAAGCATCCTTGGCAATGGAACGACTACCACACTTTAGATAGTGAATGCCACGGTTTTTGCAGGTCCGCATGGTATACCCGCAATTGGCACATATCGCTTTTCTGGCGAAGATCCCAATATGACCGGTGATGAATGGTTTGGATTTTTGTGCAATCAGGGCTTGCACCCGATCCCATAGCTCACGGTCAATGATGGGTTCATGCGTGTTTTCGACGACATACCACTCACTTTTAGGGCGTGGCCTGTTCTGCTTGGTTTTATAGGACACGCTGCCGTACTTCCCCTGCACCATGTTGCCGATGTAGATCTCATTGATCAACATGTCGGAGATGGCGAAATACCGCCATAGGGTGCTGTTGTGGGACTTAGGCGTTTTGTAGCGCAGGCCGTGCAGGCGCTTGTATTCGGTGGGATTGGGAACGCCGCGGTCATTCAGCAGGCGGGCGATGGCCGTCTTGCCTATGCCGGAAGCAAAGAGGCTGAACACCTCTCGGACAACAGCGGCAGCTTCCTCATCAATGATCAGATGCCCTTTCTGTTCGGGATCCTTCTTGTATCCGTACAGCGCGAAAGCACCAATGTGGTAGCCGTTTTCACGGCGATTGGTCAGCACGCTGCGGATGTTCTCTGACATATCCTCCAGGTACCACTCGTTGACCAATCCGTTGATTTGCCTGGATTTTTTATTACCCTTATTGGCAGTATCCGCGTTATCAACGATACTGATGAAACGGATGCCCCAAAGAGGAAACAAGCCATGAATGTATTTTTCCACCAACTCTAATTCGCGAGTGAACCGAGATTGGGTTTTACAAAGGATGATGTCGAATTTACGTTGTTCAGCATCCTGGAGCAGCCGCATGAATTCCGGCCTGCGTCGATCTGCACCGGTATAGTCATCATCACTGTAGATTTGATATACTTCCCATCCTCTTTCAGCTGCATATTGCAGAAGCATCGATTTTTGGTTCTGAATGCTGTTGCTGTCGTCTGTCGCGCATTGCTTGTTCCGATCCTCTTCGGACAGGCGGCAGTAGATGGCTGCTTTCATCATTGCGCAGCTTGTTTCTGTTTTTCAAGCCGGTTGATCAGTTCGATCCACCTTTGGTTATAGGATTTTCTGATCTCAGCGGGCGACGTGTTCTTGAAAACGCTCTTGCATATTTCGCCGTTTTTCTCCATGGATTGCATACCATCCCTCCTGACCATTTTCGATTCAATCCACGATATGATACAGAGGAAAAGACGTATGACACCCAGCAGACAAAATGGCCTCCTTTGCAGTTTTCTGACAGTAAACAGATGCCGAATCTCATGTTCTGACCTCAAGCTGAAGATGCGAGCATCCCCATGGCGCAAGGGCTATATGGGGTCAATCAGCATGGAACCGTCTGGTGCAGGTGATGCATCAGGCGGTCTTTGCGGCCACTTTCTGCTTGACAGAGGAAATCTTGCGTTGTAAAATTGTTAGACATAACTAACCCATGCAAAGGGGTGATGCTTGATGAAAAAGCAGATCTGCAGATTTTCCAATGCGACAGGGGATGCACAGCTGACCGTGTACAGCGTGTTTCCCGGAGCAGAGATCACCTTTCACAGCATCCACATGGATGAGCTCCTGTGGGAAGATGGGAACACAGACGTTTCCCGCGAAAGCCAATCACACCTGCTGGAGATCCATCATTGCCGGGAGGGGCGAATCGAACAAACCTTTGATGATACGTTTTTCTATCTGATGCCCGGTGACTTGTCCGTGGCAAAGCGGCAAACGATGGTGAAGGCCTATCGCTTTCCGCTCCGGCATTATCACGGTATCACAGTTGGTCTTGATCTGAAGCACATTTCCGCAGAGTTCCGGCGGATGCTGTCGGAGATTGGTGTTGATCCTGAACGGATCGCCCAGAAGCTGTGCAGCGACCGAAGCTGCTTCATCGTCAGGGCAGAGGAGAATATCGAGCATATTCTGTCAGAGCTGTACACGGCTCCGGAGGTGCTGCTGGAAGGGTATCTCAAGCTGAAGCTGCTGGAGCTGCTGCTGGTGCTCAGCCATACGGAGATCACCTGCGACCATTCTGCCGCCTGCTCGCTTCCGCAGTCACAGGTGCTGCTGGCACATCAGGCGGCGGCTTACCTGGCGCACAACCGTGATCGTCATGTGACCGTGCCGGAGCTGTCCCGGCAGCTGGGCATATCTCCCACGCAGCTCAAGGCGATCTTCCGGGGCGTGTACGGCCAGCCGGTGTTCACCTATATGCGGACACAGCGTATGCAGGAAGCTGCGCAGCTGCTGATCCACACAGACCGGCCCATTGGTGAGATCGCCGAAATGAGCGGCTACACCAATGCCAGCAAATTTGCCGCAGCGTTTCAGGATGTGATGGGCGAAACGCCCCGGGAATTCCGTCAGGCGCACACACAGCAGAGAAAATAAGTCCGATTGGAGCATTTTTCCGTCCGTTCGGGCGTTGTGAACGGAGATTCTCTCTGATATAATCAAGCACGTTGGTTGAAGCCAACTATTTTTTGAACGGCAGGTTAGGCAAAACTAACTTGGCGGAATTGAGGAGAAACCCTGTAACGATGATCAAGAGTATCACCGGCGGCGGACGCCTGACAACGCTGATCTTGCTGCTTTTGCTGATTGTCCTGTCGGTAGCGTCCCTGTTCATCGGCGCGATCGACATTGATGTTGGTTCCCTGCTGAAAGATGGAATGGAGCTGAACATCTTCCTGCTGGGTCGCATCCCGCGGCTGCTGGCGATCCTTTGCACCGGCGTGGGCATGAGCGTGGCAGGGCTGATCATGCAGCAGCTGTGCCAGAACAAGTTTGTGTCACCCACCACTGGCGCGACCATCCAGTCCGCCCAGCTGGGCATTGCGCTGGCGATGGTGATGTTTCCCGCCATGGGGCTGCCCATGCGCACAGTCTTTGCCTTCGTCATGGCCATCGCGGGTACGCTGCTGTTTGTGTTTTTTGTACAGCGCATCAAGGTAAAGGACACGGTGCTCGTCCCGCTGGTGGGCATCATGTTCGGCAACATCATCGGCGGCGTGACGAATTTCATCTCCTGGCAGGCGGAGATCAACCAGCAGCTTTCCACCTACTTCTCCGGCTCCTTTGCGCTGATCATCAAGGGCAATTATGAGCTGGTATTCCTGGTAGCTCCGCTGGTGGTGCTGGCGTTCATCTACGCCAATCATTTCAACATCGTGGGCATGGGACAGGAATTCTCCAAGAACCTGGGCGTGAACTACAACTTCGTGCTGATCCTTGGCCTGTCTATCGCGGCAGTCATCACGGCCAGCGTGATCGTCATCGTGGGACAGATCTCCTACATCGGCCTGATCGTCCCCAATATCGTGACGCTGTTCAAGGGCGATAAGATCCGCGGCACGCTGATCGACACGGCACTCTTCGGGGCGCTGTTCGTGCTGCTGTGCGACATCGTTTCCCGCGTGGTCATCGCGCCCTATGAGATTCCCATCGAGCTGGTGGTGGGCATTGTGGGCAGCATCGTTTTCATTGTGATGCTGATGTATAAGCTGCGCCACGGCAAGAAGGCCATCCGCCTGGGCAGAAAGAAGGTGGCATAAGTGCCGAAGACCCGCCAAATACACCGGCGCAACGCCATTCTTCTGGTGGTGCTGCTGGCAGCGGTGCTGATCGCCTGTGCCGCCTTCCTGCTGATCAACAACCCCATCCACAAGCCGAAGCTGTTCAAGATGTTCATCGGCTGGCGGCTGCCCACGCTGCTGTGCATGGTCATCGCCTCGGTGGCCATCGGCGTGGCGACGCTGATCTTCCAGTCCATCGTCAATAACCGGATCGTCACGCCTGCGCTGCTGGGCATGAACTCCATCTACTCCTTCCTGCATACAGCGGCGGTGTTCGTCTTCGGCACGGGCAGCGCGCTGTACCTCAATGCCAACCTATCCTTCGCAGTAGACCTGATCTCCATGGGCGTGGTCGGCACGCTGGTCTACTGGTATCTGTTCAAGAAGACCGGGCACAACATCCTCTACATCATGCTCATCGGCACGGTGCTGTCCTCCTTCTTTGGCAGCGTACAGACGGCCATGGTGCGCGTGATGGATCCCGACGAATACGATGCTCTGCTGACCACGCTGGTGGCGGATTTCAACAACGTGGGCGGCGAGATCATCCTCTTTGCGGTCATCGCGCTGGCGGCCATCGCCTTCGTGCTGCGCAAGGATTTGAAGCTGCTGGACGTGATCACCATGGGGCGCGACCAGGCCATCAACCTGGGCGTGGACTACGACAGCACCATCCGTCGGCTGCTCTTCGGCGTGGTGCTGTGCATGGCGGTAGCCACGGCGACCATCGGCCCGGTGTCGTTCCTCGGCCTGATCGTGGCAAACCTGTCCCGGCAGATCTTCCGCACCTATCGTCATTCGCACCTGATTGCAGGCGCATCCCTGCTGGGCATGCTCGCCCTCATCGGCGGACAGCTGGTTTCCCAGCATGTGTTCCACTTCACCGTGCCTGTGAGCACCTTCGTGACCATCGCGGGCGGCGTGTACTTCCTCTACTTACTGCTTTCCAGGAAGGGGGCCTATTGATGAATATCGTCGATCTGGTCAAGCAATATGGCGGCAAGCGCGTCGTCAAGGAGGTCAGCTTCGAGATCCCCAAGGGGAAGGTGACCTCCCTCATCGGCCCCAATGGCGCAGGCAAGTCCACCGTGATGGGTATGATCTCCCGCCTGATCGCCAAGGACGCAGGCGTGATCCAGTTTGAGGGCGAGGAGCTGACCAAGTGGAAGAGCAAGGAACTGGCCAAGCGCCTTGCCATCCTCACCCAGCACAACAACATCCAGATGAAGCTCACCGTCCGCGAGCTGGTGGCCTTTGGGCGCTTCCCGTACTCCGGCAGCCGCCTGACGGAGGAGGATAACGCCATTGTGGATAAGGCCATTGCCTACATGGAGCTGGAGGAGTTCGAGGATCAGTACATCGACGAGCTCTCCGGCGGCCAGCGGCAGCGCGCCTACATCGGCATGGTCATCGCCCAGGACACGGATTACGTCCTGCTGGATGAACCAACCAATAACCTGGACATCTACCATGCTTCCAACCTCATGCGCATTGCCCGCCGCCTGTGCGACGAGCTGGGCAAGACGGTGATCCTCGTCCTGCACGAGATCAACTACGCCGCGTTCTACTCCGATTACATCTGCGCCTTCAAGAACGGACGGATCGCCAAGTTCGGCCCCGTCAATGAAGTCATGACCAAGGACACGCTCAGCGACATCTACAACGTGGATTTCGAGATCATGAACGTGCAGGGCAAGCCCCTGACCATCTACTATTGATTACCCGGCAGGCCATGTCTGCAGCGTGGCTTGTCTGATAATAATTTTCAGTACTTTTATAAAAAGGAGAATGTAACCATGAAGAAGCTCATTTCCCTGCTGCTGGCCGTGATGTGCCTGCTGTCCGCCACCGCTTTTGCGGAGACTGCCCCCCAGACCGTGACCATCCAGTCCTTCAACGGCAATAAGGAACTGGCCGACCTGGAAGTTCCCTACGATCCCCAGCGCATCGCCATCCTGGACATGGCCGCTCTGGACATCGTTGACTCTCTGGGCCTGGGCGACCGCATCGTCGGCAGCGCCAAGGTGACCATTGAGTATCTGACCCAGTACAATCCCGATGACTCCGAGGGCAAGATCCTCAATCTGGGCTCTGTGAAGACTGCCGACCTGGAGCAGGTCGCCCTGTGCGAGCCCGATATCATCTTCATCGGCGGCCGTCTGAGCGCCTCCTACGACGCGCTGAGCGAGATCGCTCCCGTGGTCTATCTGGCTGTGGACTATGAGAAGGGCGTTGTGCAGTCCACCTATGACAATGCCAAGACCATCGCCTCCATCTTCGGCAAGGAAGCGGAGATCGACGCCAAGATGGCTGGCTTCCAGGCTCGCATCGACACCCTGAAGCCCGTTATCGAGGGCAAGAACATCCTGCTGGCCATGTACAACAACAATGCCATGTCCATCATGGACACCCAGAGCCAGCTGAACATCATGGCGGCTGAGCTGGGCGGCAAGAACCTGGGCGAGACCGTCGGCAATGCGCAGAAGGCTACCCACGGTGAGGACGCCTCCTGGGAGACCATCATCAGCCTGAATCCCGAGTACATTTTCGTGCTGGATCGCTCCACCGCCACCGGTGCTGCCGGCGAAGGCGTGCTGGGCGCGGCTGAGGTGATCGAGAACGAGCTGATCAAGCAGCTGGACGTGTACAAGAACGGCAACATCGTGTACTTCATCCAGCACGCCAACGTGTGGTATACCTCCACCGGCGGCATTCAGGCGCTGGACACCATGCTGGCTGACCTTGAGGCGGCTCTGCTGAAGTAATTCCATACAGAACAAGCAAGGGCAGGTGGGAGGCAGCTTCCATCTGCCCTGCCATTTTGAAGGAGGCTCCATGCAGTACAGCGAGTCACAGGAAATGTACCTTGAAACGATCCTGCTGCTTGAAAATGAGCGCGGTTATGCCCGCCGTGTGGAGATCGCAGAAGAGCTTGGCTTCTCCAAGCCCAGCGTGACCTGCGCCATCAAGCTGCTCAAGGACAAGGGATACATTACCGAAAACGAACGTAATCACATCCGCCTGACATCCAAAGGCCGCAGTAAAGCCGTGTCGGTTTACGAGCGGCATCACCTGATCACACAGCTGCTGATCCATCTGGGTGCAGAGCCATCCGTGGCGGAGGAGAATGCCTGCCGGATCGAGCATGTGATCTCCGCCGACCTGACAGACACGATACGCAAGTATATGAACGAAGCTGTTGCTTTTGGCTGACAAGGAGGGAAAGGATATGTGGGCTGTATTTGCCATCGGTTCTGCCGTGTTCGCTGCACTGACGTCCATTCTGGCGAAAATCGGTATCAGCGGCGTCAATTCCAATCTTGCCACAGCCATCCGCACGGTGGTGGTTGTATTGATGTCCTGGGGCATGGTGTTTATCACCGGCACGCAGAGCGGCATTACGGAAATCAGCCGGAAAAGCTGGCTGTTCCTGATCCTGTCGGGGCTGGCAACAGGCGCATCCTGGCTGTGCTATTACAAGGCGCTGCAGCTGGGTGAGGCCAGCAAGGTCGTCCCCATTGATAAGCTGAGCGTGGTGATCACGTTGGTGCTGGCCTTCGTTTTCCTGCATGAGCAATTCACGACGAAGTCTTTCATCGGCGCGGTGCTGATCACGGCCGGGACGCTGTTCATGGTGCTGTAACGCTGATCTGACCGTCTGCAGAAGACGGTCTTTTGTTTTGTATATGTTTTTTCTGATATTTTCTTGACAATGTATCAAAACAGGACTACAATGAGTTAGTCTTAACTAACTAATGATTGAAGGAGGCCGGGAAATGAAAGTCGCTACCCTGTCCGATCAGGAGATCGAAGCCATTGGCGAGGCCTTTGCCGATCATCCCTATCCGGAGGATGATCAGGGCCTGGCCATGCTGTTTCCTGACAGGGAGAGCATCAAGGCGTACATCTGCGGCTATGTCCGGGCGGCGCTGAAGTGCAGCTGCCTGTATACCACCAGCAAAAGGCACGAGGCCTACATCGCTTTCACGCACACGCAGGATAAGCGCCGGTTGAGGTTTCTTCTTGCGCTTGTGCCTGTGATCGTCCGCGCCATGGGGTTCGGCGGAGCAATGCGTTACATGCGGCTGACAGGCCGCTCCGGAACACCCTATCATGAGGAAATGGCGAAAGCGAAGAAGCCTCATATCTATGTGGGGATGCTGGCGGTGACCAAGCCTTATCAGGGGCAGGGCTACATGCGCAAGGTGATCGACATCGCCTATGAAGAGGGGCGCAGGCGGCATTGCCCTGTGGTGCTGGAGACGGATGCAAGGCTCAAACGGGATAAGTATGTCAGCGTGGGTATGACCTGCGTAAGGGAGAGGCGCTGCACGGACACAGCCGTTCTCTACGATATGATGTGGGAGCCGGAAGGAAGTGTGTGCAAATGAACTGGTTTCGGATTTTGCTGGATGGTATAGCGCTCAGCGCGGTATTCAACATCACCATTGCGCTGGGCTGGGTGATCCGCCCCACGGCTTACACCGGGATGTACCCCCGCGCGATCCAGTGCATTGCGCCGAAAATGACAAAGGCCGACCGCTGTTATGAGGCAAATGTGCTGCTGATTCTGTATCCTGCGCTGCTGGTCTGGATGATCCTCAGTGCACACGAGGCGGGAATCGAAGGGTTCTGGCCGCTGTTCTGGACGGCTTATATTCAGATGATGCTCATCAACCTTGGCGATTTCTTCGGGCTGGACTGGTGTTTCCGGGAGAAAATGGGCAGCCGCCTGGAGCTCCCCGGCACGGAGGGCAATGAGCTGTACAGCCGCCGCAACTGGATGCTGAAGCTGGCGGTACCGGAGCATTTCGTGATGTGGCCACTGCTGGTGTGTCCGATGGTCAGCCTGCTTTGCGCATGGGCTGGCGGCCTGTTCTGATGAGAAAGAAAGGAAGATAACGATGGGACTGTTGAAAAAGTACTTTAATAATACCCGCAAGCCGGAGGGCTGGCTTGGCAAATTGATGGTCAACGGTATGAACGGCGGACACGCGGCGCTGTCCGACTGGGGCATGAGCTTTCTGAAGGTGTCGCAGCATGTAAAAATCGCTGACCTTGGCTGCGGCGGCGGGCGCAATGCCGCCAGCCTGCTGAAGCACTATCCGCACGCCAGCTTGACTGCCCTTGACTACTCCGATGTGTCTGTTGAAAAAACGCGGCAGGTGAATCAGGCAGCCATTGCTGCCGGGCGCTGCATCGTGCTGCAGGGAAATGTGGCGGCTCTGCCTTTTGATGCAGAAGAATTTGACCTGATCACCGCCTTTGAAACGGTATATTTCTGGCCTGACGGCAGCTTCAACGAGGTGTTCCGTACGCTGAAGCCGGGCGGCACATTCCTGATCGTCAACGAAGCGGACGGCGAGAATGCGGCGGATGAGAAATGGGTGGCCATGATCGACGGCATGACCATCTACAACGCAGATCAGCTGACGGATATGCTCACGAACGCAGGCTTTGCCAAAGTGACGGTGCATCGCAATGAGAAGAAGCACTGGCTCTGCCTGACAGCCATCAAGGAGGCGTAATCATGGTTTTCCTCATTGAGTGCCTTGTTGCCTGCATCCTGTTCACCCTGATGATCAGGCTGGCAACGCTGAAGCAGCAGGTTGCTTTCACCAACGATTATCCGCCCGTTGTCACCGATAAGCTTCGCACCATGGGCCTGATTGCCCAGAAGCCTCCGGCACGGAAGAAGGATTACATCCGCAAAGCAGTTGCTATGGTCGTGTTTGCATTCCTGTTTGCGCTGCTGCTGCGCCATGTGAACGGGCTGGACAGCTTCCTGCCCGCAGCGCTGACCGCCTACGGCCTGTGGCTGGTGGTGGACTGGTATGATTTTGCCGTGGTGGATGTGCTGCTGGCGCCCTTCGATAAGTTCTACCGGCTGTCCGGGGTCAGCGCCTTTGATCGGGATGCGGTGAAGTTCCATTTCATCCATAGCGTCTACGGCATGGCGCTGGGGCTGCCGGTGGCGGTGGTGGCCGGGCTGCTGGTCATGCTGATGTAAGGAGGAAGATAGCATGGTTCTTGTACTTGAGGGTCTGCTGATGTGCGTATTTCTGACGCTGTTCTGTGCAATTGGAAAGTGGGGCGGCGCTGTGCGGCTGGTGCATCTCTACGAGAAGCAGGTACAGGAACGGGCCATATCGCTGGGACTGACCACACCGGAGCGAATCCGGCGCAACAGTTTGTTCTTCAAATTGGCTGGTATGACGCTGTACATCGCCTGCCTGCTGATCTTCGCCTATGCCGTCAACGGCGCGCGTACCTTTGCAGACGGCTTTTTGCAGATGCTGGTCATCCTGCTGATCATGGGCGTGTACGACCGCATTGTGATCGACGGCTGGTGGGTCGATCATACCGATGGCTGGCGCATCCCCGGCACGGAGGACTTGCGGCCTTACATCCCCGCGAAGGTGCATCTGCGCAAATGGGTGATCACGCTGGTGGTTTACCCGGCCATGGCGGCTGCGCTGGCCGGGATCATGACGCTGATCCTGTGAGCAAAAGGAGCGAATGATATGAAGCCTGATTACAAGAACTGGGT
>JAFTPN010000084.1 GCA_017463245.1 Clostridia bacterium | reverse complement strand
GACCCAGGTGCGCGTGTGGAAAAAGCAGCCTGCCGCCGTGCAGGCATAACCAATGAGAACGGAGGCGATTCCCGTGGCGAAGAAGACCAAGGCAGAAATGAAGCAGACCATGACCCGCATTGTGTGCCTGGTGCTGGCCGGACTGATGATTGGCTCGGTGCTGCTGGCGGCTGTCATGTCCCAGGTGTTCTAAGAAGAAGGTCAAGCTGATAAGGAGAGGAAAGGATACCATGGCAAAGCGGAAGAAGTATCGCGGTGTTTCCATCGGCACGGTTGTTATGCTGCTGGCGACGTGCGTGGTGTTGACTGGCTTTGCTGCGCTCCTTCCCAAACTGGGCAGCAACACGGATGTGACCATCGATACAGGCAAGGTGCTGCAGGCGCTGTCCCTGGGGGACGGCCTGCCTGAATTGAGCCTGAGCGAGATCCCCATCAGCGTGACAAAGGCTGTATCCGCTTCCCAGACGGCCACGATTCAGCCTGCGGAGCCCAAAACAACGCCCCTGGCGCTGTTTCAGCCGATAACGACGGCCGCGCCTGTGACTACGGCTGCACCCACGGCCACACCTGTGCCGGGCGGGCGCTTCACGGCTACCTTCGGCGGCAGCATTATTGTGAATACGGAGCTGCGCCAGGACAACTACTACAACGAATCCAAGAAGTATGATTTTTCGGACATTCTGTCCCTGGTGAAGGACGAGCTCACGGCTGATCTTTCCATGGTGACGCTGGAGAACATCATCTATCCCGAGGGCAAGCTGTCCGATACCATCACCACCGAGGCGGTGCTGCCCATGCTCTCCGGCGTGGGCGTCGACATGGTGGCGCTGGGCTACCGCAATGCCTATGATCAGGGCATGACCGGGCTGGCCTCCACCATTGCTGCCGTGAAGAACGAAGGCATGACGGTGGTGGGCGCCTATGCCGATGAAGCCAGCGCCAGCCTTGACCAGCGGATCATGGAGCTGGGCGGTGTGAAGGTGGCTGTGCTGCACTACACCGACGTGCTGACCGACAAGGGAAAGAAGGCCATCGACAAGGACAAGAACGCCTTTGCCCTGCCGCTGGATGCGGTGAGCAACGGCGCGGACGCCATTCTGGCGGATGTGGCGGCGGTGCGCGAGAAAGGCGCCCAGGTGGTGGTGGTTTCGCTGAGCTGGAGCGCCGCCTCCGGCAAGACCAGCGCCACGAAGAAGCAGGTGGCTTTTGCCCAGCAGCTGGCGGATGGCGGCGTGGATGTGATCATCGGCGCGGGCAGCCGTGCGGTGCAGCCTGTGACCTGGCTCACGGGCAATATGGCGGACGGCACTACCAAGCAGACCCTGTGCGCTTACTCCCTGGGCAGCCTGGTGAATGGCTCCCGCACCAATGCCAATGTGGCGGCCATGCTGCTGCACCTGGACATCAGCTTCGATGGGCAGCAGGTCATCTTCAACAAGGTGAGCTACACGCCCACCTACATCTGGCGCTTCAAGCAGGATGGCCGGTATTACTACCGCGTGGTGGCCAGCGATCTGCCTGCACCGGACGGCATGAGCGACAGCCAGATCGAGAGCAAGGAGCGGGCGCTGAAGAATACGCAGAAATACCTGGGGGCTGATGCACCTGTGGTGCTGCGGTGAGAGGTGCGGCCATGTTTTTGGATACGACGGATCTGCGGGATGGGGAGATCATGCTGCGGCTGATGACCACCTGCGAGGCACAGCCGGAAAAGCGCTGGCTGCCTGCCTATTACTTCGACATCTGCCTGCCGGATGGCACGAAAATCGGCTACTGCGATCTGCGCCTGGGGCATAACGACAAGACCTACGTGGGCGGCAACATTGGTTATGGCATCCATGAAGCCTACCGCGGTCACAGGTATGCAGCCAAGGCCTGTACGCTGCTGTTCAAGCAGGCAAGGAAGCATGGCATGGATCATCTGTTCATCACCTGCGTGCCGGACAATGCCGCCTCTGCCCGCACCTGCAAGATCGCAGGTGGGAAGCTGCTGGAGATCGTGGACATTCCCGAGGATAACGAAATGTACGCGGAGGGAAAACGCCGCGTGAAGGTGTATCGCTTTGAACTGTAAAATGAAACACCCCGCAATTGCTGCGGGGCGTTTTTGTGTGCATTTACTTGATTCGCTCGCGGTACTGCGCCAGCTCTTCCTGGTTGCCCAGCACATGGTGGCCGGGCTCGATCTCCTCCCACACGGGGGCGTCCTTGTCGTAGTGGTGGCAGGAAGGGTCGTAGATCTCCAGCACCTTGTTCTTTTCCGCAATGGGGTTGGGCTGGGGGATGGCGGAAAGCAGGGCGCGGGTGTAGGGATGCAGGGGATGGCGGAAGAGGGTCTCCGTGTCGGCCATTTCCACGATGAGACCCTTGTGGATCACGGCGATGCGGTCGCAGATGAAGCGCATCACGCTCAGGTCGTGGCTGATGAACAGGTAGGTCAGGCCGCGTTCACGCTGGAGCTGGCTCATCAGGTTCAGCACCTGGGCACGGATGGACACGTCCAGGGCGGAAATGGGTTCGTCGGCAATGATGAACTCGGGGTTCATGACCAGGGCGCGGGCAATGCCAATGCGCTGGCGCTGGCCGCCGGAGAACTCGTGGGGGAAGCGGGAGGCAAACTCAGGCAGCAGACCCACGTCGTTCAGCGCCTGGGTGACCTTTTCGGCGATCTCCTTCTTGGAGTAGCCGCGACCCTGCAGGCCTTCGGACACAATGTAGTCGATCTTGGCGCGCTCGTTCAGGGAGGCCATGGGATCCTGGAAGATCATCTGAATCTTGTTGGTGATCTCCCGATCCAGCTCCTTGGAGATGCGGCCGGAGATTTCCTTATCGTGGAACTTGATGGAGCCGCCGCTGGTGGGGTACACGCGGATAATGCTGCGGCCAATGGTAGTCTTGCCGGAGCCGGACTCGCCCACGATGCCAAAGGTCTCGCCCTTGTAGACATCGAAGCTGACGCCCTTCACCGCCTCAAAGCGCTTGCGGCGGGAACCAAAGGCAACCTTCAGATCGCGTACCTTGAGGATGACCTCGCGGTTTTCATTAGCCATGGTTCACACCTCCAATGTCCTTGATCTTCTTCAGCGCGGCAGGCGGTTCCACCTTGGGGGCGCGGGGATCCAGCAGCCAGGTGCGCGCCTTGTGGGTGGGGGACACATCGAAATACGGCGGCTGCTGAACATGGTCGATCTTCAGCGCATGGGGATTGCGGGAAGCAAAGGCGTCGCCCTTGATCTCCTTGAACAGGTTGGGGGGCGTACCCTTGATGGAATACAGTTCCTCGCCCCTGTGACCCAGCTGGGGCAGGGAAGAAAGCAGCGCCCAGGTGTAGGGGTGGCGGGCATCGAAGAAGATGTCGTCCACGGTGCCAAGCTCGATGATGTCACCGGCGTACATAACGGCCACGCGGTCGGCAATGTTGGCCACCACGCCCAGGTCGTGGGTGATGAAGATGATGGTCAGGTTGTACTTGGCCTTCAGATCCTTGAGCAGCGTCAGCACCTGCGCCTGGATGGTCACGTCCAGGGCGGTGGTGGGTTCATCGCAGATGAGGATCTTGGGCTGGCAGGCGATGGCGATGGCGATGACGATGCGCTGGCGCATACCGCCGGACAGCTCGTGAGGATACTGCTTGTAGCGGCGCTCGGGATCGTCGATGCGCACATCCTCCAGGATGCGGATCACCTCGTCGTAGGCCATCTGCCCAGTCATGCCGCGGTGGAGTTCGAGGGCTTCGCTGATCTGCCAGCCGATGGTCTTCAGCGGATTCAGGCTGGTCATGGGATCCTGGGGGATCATGCAGACCTCGCTGCCGCGGATGCGCAGCCAGTCCTCGTTGTCGTCGAACTGAGCCAGGTCAACATAGGGGCGACCCAGCTCGTCCTCACCAGCGGATTCGTGGTGACGCATTTTGTCGGCCATGCCAAAGTATTTGATGGAACCCTGCTCAATAAAGCCGTTCTGATCCAGCAGGCCGATGAAGTTCTTGTTCAGTACGCTCTTGCCGCAGCCGGATTCGCCCACGATGGCGATGCTCTCGCCCTCCAGCACATCCAGGCTCACGCCGCGCAGGGCGTGCAGCACACGGCCGCGGAGCTTGAACTTCACATGAAGGTCGCGGACGGAAAGAATCGGATTAGCCATATCGTTTCGCTCCCTTCGTTAAATGTGGTTCTTGGGATCAGCAGCATCGGAGAAGGCGTTGCCGATCATGTAGAAGGAAATGGTGACAATGGACAGCAGGATGGTGGGATAGATCAGCTGATAGCGCAGGCTGGGGCTCATCATCAGCTTACGGCCTTCGTTGATCAGGTTGCCCAGGGAAGGGGTGGTGGCGGGCAGACCCAGGCCGATGTAGGTGATGAACACCTCGCTGCCGATGGCGCCGGGAATGGACAGAGCCATGCGCAGCATGATGACGCTGACCAGGTAGGGCAGCAGGTTCTTCATGATGATGCGCCAGGTGGTGGTGCCCAGGCAGCGGGAGGCCACGTTGTAATCGCGGTCGCGGATGATCAGCACCTGGTTACGGACAAAGCGCGCCATGCCGATCCAGCCGGTGATGCTCATGGCCAGGATGATGGTGCTGACGCCGGGCTTGAGAATGAAGGAGATCAGGATCAGCACGATGGTGGACGGGATGTTGTCCAGCACGTTGTAAATCTCGGTGAAGAGGAAGTCCAGCTTGCGGACGTAGCCCCACAAAACGCCCACCAGAATGCCCACGCAGGCCTCGATCATGGCCACGGCAAGGCCGATGAACAGGGAGGTGCGGGTGCCGCTCCAGATGCGCGCCCACAGGTCCTGACCGATCTGGTTGGTCCCCAGCCAATGCACGGAGTTGGGCGGCTGGTTCTTCAGGGGCAGACCGGTGGCAGGATTGTTGTTGACCAGGAAGGGATCGAACTGGTTGGGGAGCAGCGGCTGGATGAAGGTGAACAGCACCACAGCCAGCATAAGGATGAGCAGGAACATGGCGACCTTGTTTTTGCTGAAGGCGCGCAGGGTGGAACGCCAATAGGAATAGTTGCTCACGCCGGTGCGTTCCACTTCGGTCTCGTCAAAATCAGCATAGGTGAACAGGGAAGGATCGTTCAGGTCTTCCTGCAGGGCTTCGCAGCAATGCTGCTCCAGCTGCTCGATCTTGGGATGCTTCAGAGCCATTAACGGTCGCCTCCTTTCTTGGCAAAGCTGATGCGGGGATCCAGGCAGACCATCAGCAGGTCGCCCAGGATCAGGCCGATAACGCCCACGCAGGCGAACAGCAGCACAATGCCCTGCACCATGGTGTTATCCTGCTTCTTGATCACGTCTACCAGCAGGCCGCCCATGCCGGGAATGGAGTAGAGCGACTCGATGTAAATGGAGCCGATAACGGTGTTCAGGAAGGAGGTGGGGATGTACTGCGCCAGGGGAACGAAGGCGTTGCGGAAGATGTGCTTGAACATGATCTGGTTCTCGTTGGCGCCCTTGATGCGCGCCAGCATCACATAGTCCTTTTTGCTCTCGTCCACCATGTAGCGGCGCAGCCACATGGCGTAGTAGGCGATGTTGCCCAGGGACATGGAGATCACCGGCAGGATCCAGCGCACCACGGGCGGGTTCTGGCTGAAAAGCAGGTTGATGTGGAACAGCTCGGTGCCGTAAAGCTGAATGAACAGATAGTACACCGCAGCAGGCACAGCGTTGATCATCACAATGAACCCGGTGCCGAGATGATCAAAGAACTTGCCCTTGTACTTGGCCATCAATGTACCCATGGGCAGACCCAGCAGCAGCGCCACGCAAAGCGACATGGAGCCAAGCTGGATGGATACGGGGATCTTGTCGGCCAGGATCTCGGTGACAGGCACCTCGTCGCGGTAGACGTAGGAAGTACCAAGATCGCCGTGAAGGATCATATCCTTGAAGAAATTGCCCAGCTGCACCAGAATGGGCTTGTCCAGGCCGCGATCGGCAAGGCCGCGCTGGATATCCGCCGCGCTCATCTTCTCGATGTTGGGGAAATAGCCCTCAATGGGCATCTGCCGCACGAGAACGAACACGATGGAGAGAATAATGAATAGTGTGATGAACGAGCGGAGCAACCGCTTGAGCAGGTATTTGGCCACGTCCAACTTCCTCTCTGCAGGCGGGGAGCCTGGGTGTAATTAGGGTACCGGTGGTGTGGCTGCAGCGGGCTCATGCGCCAGCCGCTGGCCATGAAAAGGGGAGTCCAATAGACAAGGGAAGGGAGAAACCCCAAGCGGTGAAGAATGGGGTTTCTCCCGGAAAAAACCATCGATTATGCCGCTAAATTACTCAGCAGCGCCAATGCCCTTCAGCCAGGCAGCCTCGGCTTCCTTGTACTGCTCGACGGTGAAGAACTCGTCGTTCAGGTGCTGATACTTGAAGCGCAGGTTGCTCATGCCAAAGGGAGCATACTGGCCTTCAAAGAGGTTCAGCTTGGTGACCTGGGCGGAAGCGGGGAAGATGAAGTAAGGCACGACCAGAGCGTTGTCGATCAGGATACGCTCGGCGGCGGCAAACTTGGTGTAGCGCTGGAGCGTATCGTCAGAAATTGCCTTAGCTTCGGCCACGGCGGCATAGTACTCGGTCAGAGCAGCCTTGGTCTCGGGATAGGCGTCGGTATCCAGCACCTGGTCAAAGAAGTTGTAGGAGTTGCCCTTGTGGACGCCCTCGGCGCTGTAGCCGTTGCCCACGGTGCCGTCGGAATACAGGTTCTCGGCAAAGGGATCGGTCCAGGTAGCGGGATCATGGAAGTCGCCGCCCCAGTTGACACGCATGAAGCTGTACATACCAGCGCGACGGGTCTTGTTCAGGAAGGACTCGGAGGGGCCGGCCCACAGCTCGCATACGATGTAATCGGTGCCCAGCACGCCTTCGATCTGCTGCTTGAGCAGGATGGCCTCGTTCTCCCAGTCGGTATCGCCGGCCTTGTAGGTGACGAGCATGGTCACAGGGAAGGTCACGCCAGCAGCGGTCAGCTCTTCAACAGCCTTGGCCTTGTATTCCAGGGCAGCCTCAGCATTGAAATACTGGTCAGCCACACCGGCAAAGGGTTCCAGATCGGTGAAGTCCTTGCCGTCCACGGAGATGAAGGTGCGGGGGGTGATGGCGTTCTGCAGCACAGCCTCGGGGTTGTTGGGCGCCAGGGCGCGCATGGAGTACAGACGGTCGAAGGCCTTCATGATGGACTGGCGGAAGTTCTCGTTGTTCACGGCGATGCGCCAGTTTTCGGGGCCATACTCAGCATCGTACTGGGGATCGAAGTTGAAGGAGTAGAAGTAGCTGTAGTCGGGGATGGCGCGGTCGCTGGTCACGATGTCGGGATTGGTCTTCATCCACTCGTCCACGATGTCGTTGGACAGAGAAGCGGAGTCAACCTCGCCACGCTGAGCCATCACAGGACCCATGGTATCGGACTCGGTGTTGTACAGACGCTCGATCTTCTCGATATGCACGTTGGCGGCGTCCCAGTTGTTCACGTTCTTCACGTAAACATGCTTCACCTGGGGCTCGAACTCCTGCATGATGTAAGCGCCGCAGTAGTACATATTCTCGTTGTCGGTAGCGAACTTGTCGGCCAGTTCGTCCAGCTGGGGACCATAGGCAGGCATGAAGCAGCCATAGGTGGTGCAGGAAACGAAGTAGGGAGTGGGCATGGTGAGATTATACTGCAGGGTATAATCGTCCACAGCCTTCACGCCGACCAGGGAGAAATCGGTGATTTCTTCGCTCAGGTATTCGTTGGCGTTCACGATGTGAGCAGCATCGGTCACCAGGTAGGAAACGCTGGAGTCATAGGCAGGGGTCAGCACGTACTTCAGGGCATTCACAAAGTCGTTGGCGGTCACTTCAGCCACAGGGTTGCCCTTGTGGTCATACCACTTCACGCCCTTGCGCAGGTGGAAGGTCCAGGTCAGCCCGTCCTCGGACACTTCCCAGCTCTCGGCCAGGCCGGGGATGACCTTGCCAAAGCTGTCGTACTCAACCAGGGTATCGACCACGTTGGCACCAACAGTCTGATCCCAGGTGTTGCTGCTGGTCAGGTAGTTGAGGGTGGAAACTTCGCTCTCGTACAGGGAAGTGTACACACCGTCGTTGCCCTTGTTGGACTGGCGGGCAAAGACAAGGCCTGCCACCACAGCGGCCACAACGACCAAGACAGCGATCAGGATGATGACCTTTTTGTTGCTCTTCTTCTTGGCACTCATTATGGAAACCTCCTTTGATATTTTACCGGTATCACCGGTGGATAAACGCAGGAAACACTATGCTTTTGTGTTACTTCGCGCTTAATATGGATAGGATACCTGTTTAGGCAATCAATGTCAAGGCTGGAATTGCATTTTTGATGTATAATTCCTGCATATTTTGCCCGCCGTGGATCACCGGCAGGCCTCCACAAAGGCGGCGAAGAGTGCATTGGCTGCAGGATCGCTCTCGTAGAGGCGCTCGGGGTGCCATTGCACGCCAAGGAAGAAGGGATGCTGGAGCCGCTCGGCGGCCTCGATGACGCCATCCGGTGCGGTGGCGCAGGCCTGCCATGCACCCATGCGGTGCAGCGCCTGGTGGTGCAGGGAGTTGACCATCAGCTCGGTTTTGACGCTGATGCGGTGCAGCAGGCTACCTTCCGTGACGCTGACGGGGTGGGAGGGATAGTAGCTGGGCTGCTTCTGCCGGTGGGCGATCAGCTCACCCTCGTACTCAGAGGGCAGATCCTGATAGATGTCGCCGCCCAGGGCGATGTTCAGCACCTGCAGGCCACGGCAGATGCCCAGCACGGGCTTGTCGCTGCGCTGAAGGAGCAGCTTGGCCAGCGTCAGCTCGTGGGCATCACGCAGGGGACAGATGCTGCCGCAGCCCGGCTTCTGCCATTGGCCGAAGAGCAGGGGATCCACATCCGCGCCGCCGGAGAAGAGAAAGCCGTCCAGCGTGTCCACATAGCTGTGCAGGAGATCTTCGTCGGTGGTGAGGGGAAGCATCACAGGCAAAGCGCCCTGGGCGATGATGGCCTCCATGAAATACCGGCTGAGCACCTGGTACTTCTTCTGATCATTCAGTCCGGCGGTGATGCCGATCAGCGGGCGCTTGGGCATGGCAACGACTCCCTTTCCAATCATAATCGAACCTTGTATATATTTGACGCTGCATTGGCTTTTCCTGCCGAAAGAAGGAAACGGGAGCCGCCTGCCGAAATGAAACATCATGCTTGATAGGAGTTGATGTGCATGAAGCTTGCCATTGGCCGCATGCCCCACGGGGCACGGAACCTGATCACCGACGTACCCGGCGTTCGGGTGGGACACACCACCATCGACCAGGGGGATTGCCATACCGGCGTCACCGTGGTGATGCCGCCCTGTGAGAATCCCTATGCCCACAAGCTCACCGCGGCCAGCTGCGTGTTCAACGGCTTTGGCAAGAGCCAGGGGCTGGTGCAGGTGGATGAACTGGGCACGCTGGAGACCCCCATCGCCCTCACCAACACGCTGAATGTGGGCAAGGTGCATGACGCCCTGGTAAGCTATATGATCGAAGTCTGCGCAAAAGACGGGATGAAGCTGACCACCGTGAATCCTGTGGTGTGCGAGTGCAACGACAGCGGCATCAGCGACATTGCCCAGCGCCCGGTGGATGAAAAGGCGGTGCGCTCTGCCATCGCCGCAGCGGATGCTGACTTTGCCCAGGGTGCCGTGGGCGCAGGGCGCGGCACCATCTGCTATGGCATGAAGGGCGGCATTGGCTCAGCGTCCAGATTGATTGAGCTGGACGGGGAGACCTTCACCATTGGCGTACTGGTGCAGAGCAACTACGGTGCATCGTCGGATTTCCGCGGAGCCACCCTGCCGGAGGGTCTGGCAGAGTGCGACAAGGGTTCCATTATCATCATCGTGGCGACTGACTTGCCGCTGACCTGTCGGCAGCTGAAGCGGGTGCTGCGCCGGTGCAGCGTGGGCATGGCTCGGCTGGGGTCGTACATTGGGCATGGCAGCGGAGAAATTGCGGTGGGGTTCACCACAGCGCCCAGGGAGAAGAAGGGGCACTTCAACACGATCCGCACCCTGGATGAGGACAGCATGAACCTGCCCTTCCGCGCCGTGGGCGAGGCCACGGAGGAGGCCATTTTGCAGTCCATGCTTCATGCCGGAGCAGATGTGAAGCTGAACGGGGAAAGGGTTCCCTCGCTGCGGGAATACCTGAAACAGCAGGAATAAAGTGAAAGCCGGGAGAGTAACTTCTCCCGGCTTTGCTTATCAGTTCTTCATTTCGCTGATCATGTGGTTCAGCTTGTCGGTGATGCTCTGCATTTCCCGGGGATCCATGTCCTTGTAGCGCTGAGCAGCCTCCAGCAGGCGGCGGGCGGCGTCCATCAGGCTGTCGTAGGCCTTGTTTTCGCCGGACTTCTTGCTGGTTTGCCTGGGCTGCTGCTTCTTTTCGCGCTTGCAGCGGATGGGCGCGGCCTCGATGACCCATTCGTCCTTCAGCAGGTCGTATTCCGAGCCGCTGTAGGGGGATTCTACCGTGACGCCGAACTTCTCGGTGAGGGACTGCACCAGCGCCATGCAGGCGTCGTCCTCGCCATGGTTGACGAAGATGTGGGCGGGAGTCTTTTCAAAGCGGCTGACCCAGTTGATGATGCCGTCCCGGTCGGCGTGGCCGCTGACGCCGGCCAGCAGCGCCACCTCGGCCTCCACGGCGATCTCGTCGCCGAAAAGCTTCACGGACTTGGCGCCCTCATAAATGGCGCGGCCAAGGGTACCGTTGGACTGATAGCCCACGAAGAGGATGGTGCATTCCGGTCGCCAGAGGTTGTACTTCAGGTGGTGACGGATGCGTCCGGCATCGCACATGCCGCTGGCGGAGATGATCACCTTGGGGGTGGTGTTGGTGTTCAGCGCCTTGGATTCATCGGCGGTGACGGAGCATTCCAGGCCGTCGAAGGCGATGGGGTTCACACCCTCGGCCATCACGGCGCGGGCGTTGGGATCCAGGCAGGCGGTATCGCATTGCAGGAACACGGCGGTGGCTTCGTTGGCAAGGGGGCTGTCCACATAAACGGGGAAGCCGTCGTGCCCCTTCACCAGGCCGCGCTGCTTGATCTCGCGGATGAAGTAGAGCAGCTCCTGGGTGCGTCCCACGGCGAAGGAGGGGATGATCACATTGCCGCCGCGATCCAGGGTGCGCTGGATCACGCTGGTGAGCATGGGCAGGGGATCCTGGCGCTTCTCGTGCAGGCGATTGCCGTAGGTGGATTCCACGATGAGGTAATCGGCATTCTCCACGGTCTGGGGATCATTAAGGATGGGCTGGCTGTAGTTGCCCACGTCGCCGGAGAAAACCACCTTCTTGGTCACATCGCCCTCGGTGCACCACAGCTCGATGGCTGCGCTGCCCAGCAGGTGGCCAATATCGGTAAAGCGGACAGTGAGGCCTTCATCCACGCGGATGGGCTGCTTGTAGTCGCAGGGGCGGAAGAGCTTCAAAAGGGCGTTCACGTCCTCTAGGTCATAGTCCGGTTCCACCGGGGGCTGACCTGCGCGTTGCGCCTTGCGGGACTTGTATTCCGCCTCAGACATCTGGATGTGGGCGCTGTCGGCCAGCATGATGGCGCAAAGGTTGGCCGTTTCCTTGGTGGTGTACACCGTGCCGCGGAAGCCCTGGCGATACAGCAGGGGAAGCAGGCCGGTGTGGTCGATGTGGGCATGGGTCACAAACACATATTCCACCTGGCTGGCGGGGATAGGCATTTCGGCGTTTTCATAAATATTCTCGCCCTGCTCCATGCCGCAGTCGATCAT
>JAFTPN010000031.1 GCA_017463245.1 Clostridia bacterium | reverse complement strand
GACATGGAGTCCTTGCCGCCGATGGAGGCGATGTTCAGATCCAGCTGGGCGTCGAAGGCACCCAGCAGCGCGGCAAAGGGCTTGCCCCAGCGCTTGGGATCGGAGGTCATACGCTCGAAGTATTCCTGGAAGGTCAGGTAGGCGTCCTTGTAGTCGAAGCCAGCGGCCACCAGCTTGGTGACGGACTCGATGACGGCCAGGTAGGAACCCTCATAGGGGCTCTGGCTGAGGATTTCGGGGTGGAAGCCATAGGCCATGCCGGACACGGTGTCGGTAACGCCATCCAGCACGGGCAGTTTGGCCACCATGGCCTGGTTGGGGGTTAGCTGGCGTGCGCCGCCATAGGGCATCAGCACGGTGGCCGCGCCGATGGTGGCGTCGAAACGCTCGCTCAGACCCTGCTTGGAGCAGATGTTCAGATCGCCCACCATGTTGGCGAACTTCTCGGCCACGGTGTCGCCAGCGAAGGTCACCTGCTGCACGGCATCCTCCGGCACAGCCACGGTGGTATGCTTCTCAGCGCCGTTGGAGTTGAGGAACTCGCGGCTCAAATCAACAATGGTGTTGCCCTTCCAGGTCATGCGCAGGCGAGGCTCAGCGGTGACTTCCGCCACCACGGTGGCCTCCAGGTTCTCGTCGCGGGCGGCGGCCATAAAGGCCTCCACGTCCTCCGCAGCCAGCACCACGGCCATGCGCTCCTGGGATTCGGAAATGGCCAGCTCGGTGCCGTCCAGGCCGTCGTACTTCTTCGGCACCTTGTCCAGCTCGATCATCAAACCATCGGCCAGTTCGCCAATGGCCACGGATACACCGCCTGCACCAAAGTCGTTGCAGCGCTTGATGAGGCGGGTCACCTCGCCATTGCGGAAGAGGCGCTGCAGCTTGCGCTCGGTGGGGGCGTTGCCCTTCTGCACCTCGGCGCCGCAGGTCTCGATGGACTCCAGCTTGTGGGACTTGGAGGAACCCGTAGCGCCGCCGATGCCGTCACGGCCGGTGCGGCCGCCCAGCAGCACGATCTTGTCGCCGGGGGCAGGCACATCGCGGCGGACGTTCTTGGCAGGGGCAGCACCCACCACCGCGCCGATCTCCAGGCGCTTGGCCGCATAGCCGGGGTGATACTGCTCGTCCACCAGGCCGGTGGCCAGGCCGATCTGGTTGCCGTAGGAGGAATAGCCAGCGGCAGCGGTGGTCACCAGCTTGCGCTGGGGCAGCTTGCCGGGCATGGTGTCGGCCACGGGCACCAGGGGATCAGCCGCGCCGGTGACGCGCATGGCCTGATACACATACGTGCGGCCGGACAGCGGGTCGCGGATAGCGCCGCCCAGGCAGGTAGCCGCGCCGCCGAAAGGCTCGATCTCGGTGGGGTGGTTGTGGGTCTCGTTCTTGAACATGAGCAGCCAGGGCTCGTTCACGCCGTTCACATCCACATCGATCTTGATGGAGCAGGCGTTGATCTCCTCACTCACGTCAATGTTGGGGGTCTGGCCGATCTTCTTCAGATACTTGCCGCCCATGGTGGCCATGTCCATCAGGTTGATGGGCTTCTGGCTGATGCGCTCGCCGTAGACTTCCTCGCGAGCCATCAGGTAACGCTTGAAGGCCTTCTCCACGGCCACCTTCTCGATGTTCATTTCATCGATGGTGGTCAGGAAGGTGGTGTGGCGGCAGTGATCGGACCAGTAGGTGTCGATCATGCGGATCTCCGTCAGGGTGGGGTCGCGCTTCTCGCTGGCGAAGTAGTCGCGGCAGAAGGCCAGATCGTCCTTGTCCATGGCCAGGCCGTACTTCTTCACGAATTCCTGCACAGCCCCCATGTCCATGGTGGTGAAGCCGGTCAGGGTCTCCACATGGTCGGGGGTCTCGTAGACCTGCTGCAGGGTGTCCTTCTCCGCCAGATCAGCCTCGCGGCTCTCCACGGGGTTGATCACGTGCTTCTTCACCTTGTTCAGTTCGTCCTCGGTAAAGTCGCCCTCCAGGATGTACACGCGGGCGGTGCGCACGGTGGGGCGTTCGCACTGGCCCACCAGCTGGATGCACTCCTCGCAGGAGGCAGCGCGCTGGTCATACTGGCCGGGCAGATACTCCACGGCGAACACGGCCTTGCCGCCCTCAGGCAGCTTATCATAGGTCACGTCCACCTGGGGCTCGGAGAACACAATGGGCTTACAGGTGTTGTACAGTTCGTCGGCCACGCCCTCCACGTCATAGCGGTTCAGGAAACGCAGACCGGTGATGTTCTTGATCAGCAGAATGTGGCGGATCTCCCACAGCAGCTGCTTGGCCTCCACCGCATAATCAGGCATTTTTTCTACATAGATGCGCTTGACGCTCATGCTTGTACCTCCATCAAGGCTCTCTGGCCAATATCGTGACGCTTGTGCAAATCGGTGAAGCTGATCTTCTCCGCAGCCTCATAGGCCTTGGCGATGGCTTCCTTCAGGGTATCGGCGGTGGCGGTCACGCCCAGCACACGGCCGCCGGAGGTGAGGATTTCGCCATCCTCCCCCAGCTTGGTACCGGCGTGGAAGATGTGGGCGCTCTCCCCTGCCTCCTTCAGGCCGGAGATGGGGTAGCCCGTCTGGTACTTCTGGGGATATCCGCCGCTGGCCAGCACCACGCAGGCCGCCGCGCCATCATCAAAGACCACCTCGGTCTCCGCCAGGGTGCCATTGGTGGTGGCCTGCATGATGGTCAAAAGGTCGCTCTTGAGCAGCGGCAGCACCACCTGGGTCTCAGGATCGCCGAAGCGGCAGTTGTACTCGATCACCTTGGGGCCGTTGGGCGTCATCATCAGGCCGAAGTACAAGCAGCCCTTGAAGGTGCGACCCTCGGCGTTCATGGCCTGGATGGTGGGCAGGAAGATCTCCTTCATGCAGCGCTCGGCCAGCTCGGGGGTGTAGCAGGGGTTGGGGGCAATGGTGCCCATGCCGCCGGTGTTAAGACCCTCGTCGTTGTCCAGCGCGCGCTTGTGATCCATCGAGGACACCATGGGCTTCACCACCTTGCCGTCGGTGAAGGCCAGCACCGAGACCTCCGGGCCGGTGAGGAATTCCTCGATCACCACGCGGTGGCCGGAAGCGCCAAAGGCGTTGTGCTTCATCATGGTGCTCACGGCCTCCAGGGCTTCGGCCTTGTTCTGGCAGATCAGCACACCCTTGCCCAGCGCCAGGCCATCGGCCTTCACCACCAGGGGCGCTTCGGGCAGGGAGTTGATGTAAGCCACGGCCTCGTCATACTCGTCGCAGGCCTCATAGGCCGCGGTGGGAATGCCGTATTTCTTCATCAGGTTCTTGGAAAAGACCTTGCTGCCCTCAATAATGGCGGCCTTCTTCTCCGGGCCAAAGGCAGGGATGCCCGCCTCCGCCAGCAGATCCACCAGACCCAGGCACAGGGGATCATCCGGGGCCACCACCACATAGTCCATCTGGTTTTCCTTGCAGAAGGCGGTGATGCCGGTGATGTCCGTGGCCTTCAGCGGCACCAGCTCGCAGATATCCGCCATGCCGCCATTGCCGGGCGCGGCATAGAGCTTGGTCACGCTGGGATTCTCAGCGATTTTCGTCGCAATCGTATGCTCGCGGCCACCGCCGCCAACGATCAATACTTTCATTTCATCCTCCGTCAGCACGTTTCGCCTGCGGCGACCAAAGGGGACGCTGTCCCCTTTGGAATCCTCTGCCCAAGGGCGCTGCCCTTGGGAATCCCGCGAAGGGTCTTCGACCCTTTCGAAACCCGCTTTTTGTGCTTTCTTTTGGGGTGGGTTTACGCAAAAGTGCGCCCGAGGGATGGTTCCGTCGGGCTGGCACATTCTTAGTGGTGGAACAGACGCATGTGGGTGAAGCTCATCACCATGTTGTACAGGTCACAGGTTTCGATCACCTGGTCGTCGCGGATGGAGCCGCCGGGCTGAGCCACGTAGCTCACGCCGGAGCGCTTGGCACGCTCAATGTTGTCGCCGAAGGGGAAGAAGGCGTCGCTGCCCAGGGCAACACCGGACTGCTGATCCAGCCAGGCGCGCTTCTCTTCGCGGGTCAGCACCTCAGGCTGCTGGGTGAAGAAGCGCTGCCAGCGGCCGTCGGCCAGGACTTCGTCGGCGTCGTCGGAAATGTACACGTCGATGGTGTTGTCACGGTCGGGGCGGGCGATCTTCTCCACAAAGGGCAGGTTCAGAACCTTGGGGTGCTGGCGCAGCAGCCAGTTATCGGCCTTCTGGCCAGCCAGGCGGGTGCAATGGATGCGGCTCTGCTGGCCAGCGCCGATGCCGATGGCCTGGCCGCCCTTGGCGTAGCACACGGAGTTGGACTGGGTGTACTTCAGGGTGATCAGGGCAATGATCAGGTCGCGGCGGGCGTCCTCAGGCAGCTCCTTGTTCTTGGTCACGATGTCGTTCAGCAGGGCGTTGTTGATCTCAAACTCGTTGCGACCCTGCTCGAAGGTCACGCCGAAGACCTGCTTGCGCTCGATGGGATCGGGCTTGTAGTCGGGATCAATTTTGACGATGTTGTAGCCGCCCTTACGCTTGGCCTTGAGGATTTCCAGGGCCTCATCAGTATAGCCGGGGGCGATCACGCCGTCGGAGACCTCGGGCTTGATCAGCAGGGCGGTGGCCTTGTCGCACACGTCGCTCAGGCTGATCCAGTCGCCAAAGGAGGACATACGGTCAGCGCCGCGGGCGCGGGCATAGGCGCAGGCCAGGGGGGACAGCTCCACGTCGCCCACGAAGTAGATCTTGCGCAGGGTCTCGTCCAGGGGCATGCCCACGGCAGCACCGGCGGGGCTCACGTGCTTGAAGGACGCAGCAGCGGGCAGGCCGGTGGCTTCCTTCAGCTCCTTCACCAGCTGCC
Organism: Clostridia bacterium; assembly: GCA_017463245.1. Classification (GTDB taxonomy): domain Bacteria; phylum Bacillota; class Clostridia; order Christensenellales; family Aristaeellaceae; genus UBA11524. Next base: position 11,724 of record JAFTPN010000031.1, on the reverse strand, counting down.
AGCCGTTCAGGGCGTCCAGGAAGTTGATATAACCAGGCTTGCCATTGAGCACCTCAATGGGCAGCTGACCCTCGGTCATGAAAATGCGGGAAGGCTTCTGGTTGGGGTTGCAGCCATACTTCAGTTCCAGTTCCGTCATGGTTCTCACTCCTCATCCTGCTCGTGCTTGTTGATGATAATGCTGTCGGTCTCGCCGTTCTTCAGATTGATGAAGCTGACGTACAGGCTCACCTTGTTGTCGTCGTTCAGGTTCTGCCAGGTGTTCAGCGCCAGGGTCTCGATGTCGCCCTTCAGGGTCACCTTCTCCGGCTCGCCCTCGAAGGAGGGGATGGGGTTGCCGTCGCCCACATAGGTGTGGATGAAGCGCCCCTCGCCCGCCTTGGGCTGGCAGTAATCGTAGAAGTAGCGCAGCACGCTGTTCTCGTCGCCGCAGTCGGACTTGAGGATGGAGAGCTTGTACTCGGCCTTGCCGTCCTCCACCTTCACCACGCCGGAAATGCGGGGCGTCCAGTTGGGGCGGTCGTCCTCGAAGGTGCGGGTACGCAGGGCATCCTCGAAGGTCTTGCCTTCCCGCATGAAATCATAGATGGTATCGGTCTGGTCGCCGTTGGTGACGATGGTGGTCTTGCCGTCGGGCAGGGCGCGGACGGGGGCGTAGATGATCAGGTGGGGATCGGTCATCTTGCTCTCGTCATAGGCCTTGGTGATGATGCCCTCGTCGGTCTCCTCAAAGATGCGGTTGCGGCTGTTCACGCTGCGACCCATGATGAAGTACACGATCACAGCATTCTCGCCCGTCTCGTCCAGGCCCAGCACAATGCCGCGGCCGGGATAGGTGTTGTTAGCCAGGAGTTCGTTCAAATCGTAGGTCTGCATATCTCATACCTCCAAGTTCTTTGCAACGTCTTCAACCGCTTTAGGCAGGATGATCCACTCAGCCTGCTCCATCACGCGTTTTTGCAGAATTTCAGGGGTATCGCCGTTCAGCACATCCACCGCCTTCTGGGCAATGATGTCGCCGCCGTCGGGGATCTCGTTTACAAAATGCACCGTGGCGCCGGTGACCTTCACGCCCTTGGCCAGCGCCGCTTCATGCACCTTCAGGCCATAGAAGCCCGCACCGCAGAAGGAAGGGATCAGGCTGGGGTGGATGTTGATCATCCGGTGATCGTAGGCCTGGATCACATTCTCCGGCAGGATGGTCAGGAAGCCCGCCAGCACCACCATGTCGATGGCGTTCTCCTTCAGCACGGCCAGCAGGCGCTCGCCGTAGTGGGCGATTTCTTCACCCTTTTCCTTGTGCACCACTACGCCCTTGATGCCCGCATCGGCAGCGCGGGTCAGGGCATAGGCCTTGGCGTTGGAGGCCACCACCAGCGCCAGCTCGGCAGAGGGGATTTTCCCGGCAGCCTTGGCATCGATAATGGCCTGCAGGTTGGTGCCGCCGCCGGAAACCAGTACAGCAACTCTTACCACAGTTCCACACCCTTCTCGCCTTCCACGATCTCGCCCAGGACGTACGCGCCGGGCTCGTCGTTGGCGTGGAGGATCTCCAGCGCCTTGTCAGCGTCTTCCTTGGCCACGGTGATCAGCATGCCCACGCCCATGTTGTAGGTGTTGTACATGTCGCGCTCCGGCACATTGCCTTCCCGGGCGATGATATCGAAGATGGGCAGCACCCGCACGTCGCTCTTCTTGATCCTGGCGCACAGGCCCTCGGGCAGGGCACGCGGGATGTTCTCGTAGAAGCCGCCGCCGGTGATGTGGCTGATGGCCCGGGGCTGGATCTCCTTCAGCAGCGCCATCACGGACTTCACATAGATCTTGGTGGGGGTGAGGAGCGTCTCCCACAGGGACTTGTCGCCCAGCTCGGGATAGGTGCGGTCGGCAGCGTTGGGATCATCCAGGCCGAAGACCTTACGCACCAGGGAGAAGCCATTGGAATGCACACCCGTGGAGGGCAGGGCGATCATCACATCGCCGGCCTTCATGGTGTTGTGGTCGATGATGCGATCCTTGTCCACCACGCCCACGGAGAAGCCCGCCAGGTCGTAATCCTCGTCAGGCATCATGCCGGGATGCTCGGCGGTCTCGCCGCCGATGAGGGCGGAACCGGCCTGCACGCAGCCCTCGGCCACGCCGGAGACGATGGAGGCGATCTTTTCAGGATAGTTCTTGCCGCAGGCGATGTAATCCAGGAAGAACAGGGGCTTGGCGCCGCAGCAGATCACGTCGTTGACGCACATGGCCACGCAGTCGATGCCGATGGTGTCATGCTTGTCCAGCAGCATGGCCAGCTTCAGCTTGGTGCCCACGCCGTCGGTGCCGGAAACCAGCACGGGGGTCTTGATGCCCTCCAGGTTCAGGCCGAACAGGCCGCCGAAGCCGCCGATGTCGTCCATGCAGCCCTCGCTCCTGGTGCGGGCAACGTGCTTCTTCATCAGCTCCACAGCCTTGTAACCGGCAACGATGTCCACACCTGCTGCCTTGTAGCTTGCGCTTTCGCTCTTCATGGGGAAGCTCCTCCTTGTATGTCGTCGTTCGTTATGCTCAAATGGGTTTTTCGTGCCGGGGCGTCTGATCCTTCTTGGGGGGATCCACCGGATATTCGCCGGTAAAGCACCCCTTGCAGAAGCCCAGTCCGCAGCCCTTGGCCAGCTTGTCGCAGGCCTCCACGGAAAGGTAGCCCAGGGAATCCACGCCGATGATGTCCCTTATCTCGTCAATGGTGTGGTTGGCGGCGATCAGCTTATCCACCGAGGCCACATCCGTGCCGAAATAGCAGGGGCGAATAAAGGGCGGCGAGGACAGGCGCATATGCACTTCCTTGGCGCCCGCGTCCCGCAGGAGCTTGATGATCGGAATAGAGGTGGTGCCGCGGACGATGGAATCGTCCACCATCACCACACGCTTGCCCTTCACCGTGGCGGAGACCACGTTCAGCTTGATGCGCACCGCATCCTCTCTGGCCTCCTGGGTGGGCTGGATGAAGGTGCGGCCGATATACTTGTTCTTGATGAAGCCAATGCCATAGGGAATGCCGCTCTCCTTGGCATAGCCCAGGGCGGCGTCCAGGCCGCTGTCCGGCACGCCGATGACCACATCGGCCTCCACCGGATGCTCCTGCGCCAGGAAGGCGCCCGCCTGCAGGCGCGCCTCGTGCACGCTGGCGCCGTCGATCACGGAGTCCGGGCGGGCATTGTAGATGTATTCAAAGACGCACAGGCCGGTCTTTTCACGCTGCTCCGGCTTGTAGGCCTTCACGCCGTTCTTGGTGACCACCACCACCTCGCCGGGCTCGATGTCCCGCTCGAAGGTAGCGCCGATGGCGTTCAGCGCGCAGGATTCGGAGGCGAAAACCACATCCTCGCCCAGGGTGCCCATGCACAGGGGGCGAATGCCCTGGGGGTCGCGGGCGGCAATGAGCTTGCTGGGACTCATGATCACCAGGGAATAAGCGCCCTTGATGACCTTCATGGCGGCGCGGACAGCCTCTTCAATGGAGCCGCAGCGCACACGCTCCTGGATGATGGCGTAGGCGATGACCTCGCTGTTGGAGGAGGTGTGGAAGATCATGCCGCGCTTTTCCAGCTCCTCGCGGATCTCCAGGCCATTGGTCAGGCAGCCATTGTGCGCCAGCGCCATGGCACCCTTGAGGTGGTTGATCAAAAGCGGCTGGATGTTCTCGCTGGCGTTGCCCACAGAGCCGTACAGGCAATGACCCAGCGCCATCTGGCCTTCGGTCATCTTCAGCAGCGCCTCGCGGTTAAAGACTTCGTTCACCAATCCAGCGCCCTTGTGGCAGGTGATCACGCCCTTGGTGTTCACAGCAATGCCGCAGCTCTCCTGGCCGCGGTGCTGCAGGGCGTACAGCGCATGGTAGGTCTCCGGCACAACGGTTCCGCCGGAGCGGCGGAAGATACCGAACACACCGCATTCCTCGTGGAGTTTATCCAACATAAAGTATCCATCCCCTATCAAACGTTCGGATCGTTTCCAAAGTGGAATGTTCGTGTTTTTGCCTCAATCGATCACCAGCGCGTTGTTCTTGGCGATCACCGCATCATGCTGCGCCTGGCGCTGGGCGTTCAGCTTGGCAGCCAGGTCGGCATCCTCGATGGCGATCATCTGGGCAGCCAGCAGGGCGGCATTGGCCGCGCCGTCGATGGCCACGGTGGCCACGGGCATGCCGGAGGGCATCTGCACGGTGGAGAGCAGGGCGTCCAGGCCGTCCAGGGTGGAGGACTTCACCGGAATGCCGATGATGGGCAGGGTGGTCTGGGCGGCCAGAGCGCCCGCCAGGTGGGCAGCCTTGCCCGCGGCGGCGATCAGCACGCCAAAGCCGTTATCACGGGCGTTGCGGGCAAATTCGGCCGCCTCCACAGGGGTACGATGAGCGGAATAAACATGAGCCTCAAAGGGAATGTCCAGCTTGCGCAGCTGCTCGAAGGCAGGCTTCAAAACGGGCAGGTCGCTGTCGCTTCCCATGATGATGGCAACTTTCTTCATAGCGGATGATCCTTTCTTGTTCAGAGCACTTTTTGCAAAGAAAAAAGCGTAGTGCAAAAACTTACACCGCGCTCCTGTTGGTAGCAAAAAGCATATGACCGTAGAGGGAACAGCGCTGACTGCCACAGGTGAACAGCTTCATAAAGCGGCATCCTCCCTCCAAACATTACGGCTTATTTTACCGTACCCGCTACCCGCTGTCAAGGCATTTTCCGAACATTTTTAGCGAAATGTAAAATTTCGTTTTGTATTTGTCAGGTATGGCCGAACTTCAGCAGGAAAAAGACAAAACAAAAAGGAGCGGCCTTTGACAGCCGCTCCGGATGTGCATTATCTGCTTCCTTTGTCGTAGGGAATACCCTCCGCCTTGGGTGCGCGGGAGTTCTTGGAGGTGAACGCCAGCACCACCAGGGTGATGAGGTAGGGCAGCAGGCGGTAGAAGTTGGTGTTGATCTGCAATTCCTTCAGGAAATAGATCTTCTCCCCCGCCCCGTTGATCAGGTACAGGCTGCCGTAGCTGGCGGCAATGCACTTGAACAGGCCGAAGAGCAGCGCCGCGCCGGCAATGCTCAGGGGCTTCCAGTTGCCGAAGATCATCACCGCCAGGGCAAGGAAGCCAAAGCCCGCCACGTCACCATTGGCTGTGCAGTTGGTGGTGGTCATGGCGTAAACAAAGCCGCCCATGCCCGCCAGCGCGCCGGAAATGGCCACACCGGCATAGCGCATCTTGAACACGTTGATGCCCAGGCTGTCGGAGGCCTGCGGATTCTCGCCGCAGCTGCGCAGGCGCAGGCCGAAGCGGGTCTTGTACAGGATCACCGACATGACGATGAACACAAGGATGCACACATAGGTGGCCGGATACACTTTGTTCACAAAGGTATCAAACAGGAAGCCCACCTCCTGCGTTCGACCGATGCCAAAGGTGCTCTTCTTGAGCATGAACCAGCTGGCGCTGTCGCCGGTGGCCATCTGCAAGGTGTTCTGGTTGGCGATCAGGCGGACGAAGAACAGCACCAGGGCAGGAGCCATCAGGTTCAGGGCGGTTCCGCCCACGGTCTGGTCGGCCTTGAGGTTGATGGCCGCAAAGGCCAGCAGCATGGAGAACGCAGCGCCCAGAGCAGCGGCCACCAGCATCGTCAGCAGCACAAAGCCCTGCAGGCCGATCCAGTCCTTCGCCTTGTATACGGCGTCAAACCAGCCCCACTGCTGCACCAGCCGCACAAACAGCACGCCGATGAACGCGCCGAAGATCATGATGCCTTCCAGCGCCAGGTTGATGATGCCGCTGCGCTCCGCATACACACCCGCCAGGGCAACGATCATCAGCGGTACCGCGTAGATCAGGGTTTGCCGGATCAGGAAGACCATGCTTCCCGAGGTGAGATTGTCAAGCAGGACGTTCATTCTGGCTTCACCTCCTGGTCATTGGCAAGGGTCGGCTGCGGCTCCGCCTTCACGGCGGGTTCGTCCTTCTTCTTGCGGGAAGAGAGCAGGCTCTTGATCAGCAGGGAGAAGGCGCTCAGATACACGATCACAGCAATGATCACGTCGGTAATGTATTCGTTGTAGGCGGTCAGGTTGGTCAGCTGCAGGCCGCAGATGTCCAGCATGGACATGAATGCGCCCGTGAAGATGACGCCGATGGGATGATTGGCCGCCAGCAGCGCCACAGGGATGCCATTGAAGCCCGCAGCAGGCAGCTGCTGATAGGTGGACCAGAAGAACTCCGTGTTGCCGCTGAGGTAATACAGCGATCCGGCTGCGCCAGCCAAGGCGCCCGCAATGGACATGCTCAGCACAATGTTGCGCTTGTCCTTGATGCCCGCATAGCGCGCCGCAAAGCGGTTGGAGCCGCAGGCCTTGAGCTGATAGCCGAAGGTGGTGCGGGTCAGCATGATGTAGACGATCACCGCCAGCACCGCGGCAATGATGATGCCGCCGTTCACCTGCGAGCCGGGGAACAGTTTGTCCAGCCCCATCTTGGAGGTGGCCACGCCGTTGATGGTGGTCTTGTAAATGTAGCCCGTCTTGGTTCCCTCCACCAGGTTCTTCAGGTTGGAAATGTCAAAGGCCCAGGTGACCAGGTTGGCGGCGATCCAGTTGGTCATGATGCAGGCCAGCACCTCGTTGATGTTCAGCAGGGATTTGAGCAGGCCGGGGATGGCTCCCCAGAGTGCGCCTGCCAGCATGCCGCCTGCAAAGGCCAGGATCCACACCACCACCGGCGGGATGCTGGTGGGCTCGATGCCCGGGATGGCCATCTCCGTGGTGGGGATGCTCAGCGCAATGAACAGCGTGGCGCAGGTGCCTGCCAGATACTGGCCAGGCGCGCCGATATTGAACAGACCCGTTTTGAACGCCACCGCCACGGAAAGACCCGTGAGCACCAGGGGCGTTGCGCGGAAGAGCATATTGCCGATGTTGGTGGGATTGAAGCCGAAGGTCAGCGCACCAACAGCGTCGCGGCCGGTGGAGAACAGGCCGGCGATCACCAGACGGATGCCGTCCCATACGCTCTTAAGACCCAGCGCAGGCGTGCACAGACCCACGATGAAGATCATCAGGCTGCCTGCGCCCAGGCCGCAGAGAATGGAAATCACCGAGGCCATTACCGAGCGGGTGCCCGGCTGCCGGAAAAAGGGTGTCTTGCTCATTGCTCCGCCACCTCCTGACGCTTGGCGCCTGCCATGTACAGGCCCAGTTCCTCCACCGTGATCTGTTTGGGATCGAACTCGCCTACGATCTCGCCTTCATACATCACCAGGATCCGGTCAGACAGGTTCATCACCTCGTCCAGCTCCAGGGAAACCAGCAGCACGGCTTTGCCCGCATCGCGCTGCGCCACCAGCTGGCTGTGGATGTACTCAATGGCGCCCACATCCAGGCCGCGGGTGGGCTGCACAGCGATGATCAGCGGCTTGTCCCGGTCGATCTCGCGGGCAACGATGGCCTTTTGCTGGTTGCCGCCGGACATGCTGCGCACCGTGGTCTCGGCGCCCTGGCCGGAACGCACGTCATACTGCTCGATGAGCATATCCGCATAGCGGCGCACTTCGTCGAAGCGGATGAAGCCCATCTTCTGGAAGCGATCTTCATCGAAGCGCTGCAGCACCATGTTCTGCTCCAGGGTGAAATCCAGGATCAGGCCATGCTTGTGCCGATCCTCGGGGATGTGGCTCATGCCCGCATCGCTGCGCTGGCGGATGGGCAGGCGGGTCACATTCTTGTCCCCCAGCGCGATCTTGCCGGAGGAGGGATGCTCCAGCCCCGTGATGGCATGCACCAGATCCGTCTGGCCGTTGCCATCGATACCGGCAATGCACAGAATCTCGCCAGCGTGCGCCTTGAAGCTGACATTATTCACCGCATTGCGCTTGTACAGCTTGGAGGGAACGCAGAGGTTTTCCACCTCCAGCACGGTTTCGCCAGGCTGGGCAAGCTGCTTGTCCACCACCAGCTGCACGGGGCGACCCACCATCATGCTGCTCAGTTCTGCCTTGGTGGTCTCGCTGGTGTTCACCGTGCCGATGTAGCGACCCTTGCGCAGCACCGTCACCCGGTCGGACACAGCCATGATCTCGTTCAGCTTATGGGTGATGAACAGGATGCTCTTGCCCTCGCGGGTCAATCCGCGCATGATCTCCATCAGCTCGTCGATCTCCTGGGGAGTCAGCACGGCGGTGGGCTCGTCAAAGATGAGCACCTCATTGTCGCGGTAGAGCATTTTCAGGATCTCCACGCGCTGCTGCATGCCCACGGTGATATCCTCCACCTTGGCATCCAGATTCACCTTCAGGCCGTAGCGCTCGCTGAGCTCCTGCACCTTGCGGCGCGCTTCCTTCTTCTTCAGGAAGCCCAGCGCACCCACGTCCTCCGCACCCAGGATGATGTTATCCAGCACGGTGAACACATCGATCAGCTTGAAGTGCTGGTGCACCATGCCGATGCGCAAGGCAGTAGCATCGTTGGGATTGTTGATCCTCACCTCGCGCCCGTCCTTTTTGATCACGCCCTGCTCGGGCTGATACAGGCCGAACAGCACGCTCATCAGCGTGGATTTGCCGGCGCCATTCTCGCCCAGCAGCGCATGGATCTCGCCCTTGCGCAGCTGCAGGGTGATATCATCATTCGCCTTGATGCCAGGGAACTCTTTTGTGATGTGCAGCATTTCAATAACGTACTCAGGTACGCTATTCATCTGCGTCACCTCCCTCTCTGTATATACAACCGAACGGAATCGGCTTTGACCATATAGATTTATTATATCGGCTGGTGGTGGAAAAAGCAAGAAAAACCCAGTTTCAGCCGGAACTTTCTTGTTTTGAGGCAAAAAAACAAGGGAGCTTGCGCTCCCCTGTTGTTGGTTGGATTACTCGTAGATCACGTTCACGTTGGACAGCTCGGCGGTGGTGATCTTGTCAGCCTCCACCACGGAGTTGTCGATCACCAGAGTGCCCTGGGCGATGGAAGCCAGCAGAGCATTGTACTCGTCAACAGTCCAGTTCTCCAGAGACCAGGTATCGGTGGGCAGGCCCACAGCGTTGTCGTTGACGCCCAGGTTGTTGGCCACGTTGCCGATGGTCTCCCACTCGCCAGCGTAGAACTTGCTAATGGCCCACTCAGTAGCGGAAGCCAGGCCCTTCAGGGCGGAGGTCACAACGGTCTCGGACTCGAAGCTCTGGTCAACGTCAACGCCCACCACGAACAGATCGTTGGCGGAAGCAGCGGAAACGACGGAAGAGAACATGGAGCCGCCGCAAGCGAAGATCACTTCGGTACCGTTCTCGTACCAGCCCTTCGCCATGGCTTCCAGCTCGGGAGAAGCGCTGAAGGAAGCGCCGTACTGCCAGGAGTACTTCAGTTCCACTTCCACGCCCATCTCAGCAGCGGCAGCATTGGCGCCCTGAGCGAAGCCGTAGCCGTAGCGGCAGCAAGCGGGGTTGTTGCCACCGCCGCCACCCATGAAGCCCAGCTTGGTGAAGCCTTCCTTCACAACGGCATAGCCAGCCAGATAGCCGCTCTGCTCTTCCATGAAGGCGATGGGGGCAACGTTGGCCAGGCCCATCTGCCAGCCATCGATGAAGACGAACTTGGTCTCGGGATATTCCTTGGCGGCCTTTTCCAGGGCAGTAGCCTGCAGGAAGCCGGCAGCCACAACCACCTTGGCGCCGCCTTCGCAGGCAGCCTTCATGGCGTCGTAACGGTCGTCGTCAGTAGCCTGATCGCCGTTGGCGGGCTGATAGTACTTGTAGCTCAGGCCGTTGGCGGCAGCATAGGTCTTCACGCCATTCCAGGTGCCCTGGTTGAAGGACTTGTCCTTCAGCTGACCAACGTCGGTCACGAAAGCGAGCTCGTACACGCCGTCTTCCGCGGTGTAGGTATCCGCGATGTCGTCAGGATTCACAGTCTCAGCCACAGCAGCGCAGCTGAACACCATGATCATGCTCAGAACGAGTGCCAGAAACTTTTTCATGAGTATTCTCCTCCTTACACTTTTCCCATATTTGGGCTTGTGACAAGTATAGCATACCTGCCCGCAACATTCAAGCGCAAAATCACCCTTCGCCCGCCAGCTTGGAGAAGCCCTCCCCCAGCGCCTCATGCGCCTCGGTAACGAACATAAAGGCATTCTCGTCCGCCTCGCGCACGATGTCCTTCAGCCTGGCCACCTCCTGGCGGCTCACCACGCACAGCACCACCGGGCGCTCCTCGCCGGAATAAGCACCCCGGGCGGTGAGCTGCGTCACACCGCGATCCATGCCATGCAGGATGTGCTGGGTCACCTCGTCCCATTGCTTTGTGATGATAAAGCAGGCCTTGTTGGAGGAGAAGCCCGCCATCACCATATCGATCACCTTGGAGGAAATGAAGATGCTGATCATAGCATACAGACCCTCGGAGGTGCCCATCACCGCGCCCGCCAGGATCACCACCAGGCAGTCGATCATCAGCAGGAACACGCCCACGGTGATGAAGGGCATCTTGCTGTGCACCATGCGGGCGATCATGTCCGTTCCCCCGGTGGTGGCGCCGCCCCGGAGGATCAGCCCCAGCCCCACGCCCAGCAGCAGACCGCCATACAGCGTGCCCAGCAGCGGATCCACCGTCATGGCCGGGAGCTTGATCAGGTCAATGGCCAGGGAGAAGATCACCGTGGCCACCAGGCTGCGGAAAACAAACACCCTGCCCATGGCCTTGTATCCCAACAGGAACAAGGGGATGTTCATGATCAGGCTGGTCATACCCACCGGCCAATGGAACAGGTGGTTCAGCACCATGGCCAGGCCGCTCAGCCCGCCGGGCGCAATGCTGTTGGGCACCAGAAACAGCGGGTACGCCGCGCCGCCGATCAGGCATCCCAGCACGATCTGTGCATAAGCCATCACCGCATCAAAGTGGTGGAATCTGCTCCGCAGCTTGTCTTGCAAAGTCATATAATGGTTCCCTCCCAATATGTAAGCGAGCCATATCGGCTCGCCCTTCATGCTGTGCCCAGAGACAGCGCCAGCGCCTTGTCAATGCGGCGCATGGCCTCCCCCGTCAAACAGCCTAAATATTTCGTCAACCGTGATTTCTCCAGCGTCCGCAGCTGCTCCAATAGTACCACCGAGTCCCGCTCCAGCCCGCTCTCCGCCGCCGTGATCGCCACATGCACCGGAAGATTGGCCTTTTTGCTCCTGGTAGTCACCGCCGCCACGATCACCGTGGTCGAATGCTGATTTCCTATATCATTCTGGATGATCACCACCGGCCGTATACCTCCCTGTTCGGAGCCCACCACCGGATCCAGATCAGCCCGATAAATCTCCCCACGTTTCATATTGTCACACTCCATCCCGGAAGTCAACCCTCACGGAAAAATTTTATGCATTCATGCATAAACTTCCCTCTTCATCCTATGCGCCAGAGGGGGACTCTGTCCCCCTCTGGACTCCCCCTGCCAGAGGCTCTGCCTCTGGACTCCGCTCAAGGGTCTTCGACCCTTAAGAATCCCTTTCTGGGATGGCGTTGCAAGGCGATCTCCGAGCAGGGGTCACGGCACAAATACGGTTGCGCCGCGACGCGGGAAAAGCGGCGTTCCACCTCATCAGTCGCTGCGGCGACAGCTTCCCCTCAAGGGGAAGCCAAGGAGAGGCCACGCAAAAGCCTTCCCCTTGAGGGGAAGGTGGCCGCAAGGCCGGATGAGGTGGAAAGCTACTTGCTCCACTTGTT
>JAFTPN010000083.1 GCA_017463245.1 Clostridia bacterium | reverse complement strand
GCTGAAAGAAGGTACGACCATGAACACAAGGGTACTGGCGGCCTCGCCCGCGACCCTTTCCGCCGCCGCCGAGCTGCTCGCTTCCGGGCAGCTGGTGGCCTTCCCCACCGAAACGGTCTACGGCCTGGGCGCCAACGCCCTGAACAAGGACGCGGTGCTGTCCATCTTCGCCGCGAAAGACCGCCCGGCGGATAACCCGCTGATCGTCCACATCTGGCACCGGGATCAGCTCAAGAATATCTGCCAGGTCTCACCCCTGGCCGAGAAGCTGATGGACGCCTTCTGGCCTGGCCCCCTGACGCTGCTCATGCCCCGCAAGGAGAGCATCCCCCTGGAGGTCACCGCCGGGCTGCCCACCGTGGCCGTGCGGATGCCCTCCCACCCCGTGGCAGCCGAGCTAATGCGCGTGTGCAACCTGCCTATCGCCGCGCCCAGCGCCAACCGCAGCGGCAAGCCCAGCCCCACCACCGCCCAGCACGTTTTCACCGACATGGACGGGCGCATCCCGCTGATCATCGATGGCGACAGCTGCGACGTGGGGCTGGAAAGCACCGTGCTGGACATCAACCAGCCCACGCCCTGCATCCTGCGCCCCGGCGGGGTCACCCAGGCCATGCTGGAAAGCGTTATTGGCCCCGTCACCGTGGCGGGCAGCGTGCTGCGCCCCCTGCAAAAGGGCGAAAAGGCGCTCTCCCCCGGCATGATGTACAAGCACTACTCCCCGGATGGCCAGGTCTCCCTGGTGGAAGGCAATGAGGCCGACGTGGTGGCCGCCCTGCGGGAGCTGCACCGCCAGGCAGAAGCCAACGGCCACCGCGCCTGCGTGATGTGCTTTTCCGAGCATGTGGCCGCCCTGGCGGACTGTCACCCCCACGACCTGGGCAGTCAGCATTGCCCGGAGGAAGTTGCCCGCCGCCTCTTCGAGACCCTGCGCCGCCTGGACGACGAGCACATGGACGCCATCTTCAGCGAAGTGGTGCCGCCGGAGGGCGTTGGCCTGGCCGTGATGAACCGCCTGGGCAGAGCCGCGGCGTTCCGCACCATTCAAGCTAACGAAGTCATTGAAAAAGCCTGACCCACCGGCCAGGCTTTCTTCTTATTCTGCAAGATATTTCAGTTGGATGTACCCCCGGTAGCCATCCACGGCCACCTCTGCCCAGGTCTCGCCCTGCCACAGCTTTTCGATGGGAGAGCCCTTCTTCACCTGCTTCACCACGCGGGTGTCCCGGTGGGTGCCCAGGTGCATGGGAGCGTTCTTGCTGCCCACAGCGGCGTCCGTGGCGGCCTCTGCCATGGGGATGAATTGCAGATACTTGTTCTGCACATAGCCCACATGGCCGTCGTACCACAGCTTGCTCCAGCTTTTCCCCTTCTCGATCACCAGCGCCACGCGGCCGGTTTTGCACTTGGTCACGCGACCCGTGGTCTCCTGCTGGGGACGGAGGATCACCTCGCCAGTGTTCTTGGCGTAGATGATGGCCAGGGCGTTCTCGCTGTCTGCGGTGGTCTCGTAGCGCAGCTGCGTGGTGGGAACGGTGGTCTCCTCGCCCTCCACCTTCACGATGCTCTCATGCACGCCCAGCAGCTTCACGGTCACGGGCAGGGTTTCGCTTTCCACAGCAAGGGAAATGTCCAGCGTCATCTTCTCCACCTTTTTCTTGGTGGATTTCTTGGTGGTGCTGGTGGTGGGCTTGGTGGTGGAAGGCTTTTTGTCCTGGGAAATCTGTTCGCCATTTGAGGTTTCATCTTTGGAGGAAGCGCTGTCCTGCTTCAGCCACAGCGAGTCGCCCGGCCCCCATTCCAGATCATCCTTCTCATGCTCTTCCAGCAAACGGCTGCCAGAATTATTCTTCTTGATATAGGCGCGCAACGCATCCAGATCATCCAGATAAGTATCGCTGACCTCAGTCACCGCAATGTATCCCGAGGATGTCACAATTTGAACATACACACGGGCGCTTGTCAACGGAAATGGCTTCGTCTTTACATAGCCATAGGAAACGCCACCATTCTTCCAGTAGCCAATATAGGTATAGCCGAAATCATCATACCGGCTATTGTGCTGCACATAAGCACCCGCAGGAAGGGAACCAACCGCACGCCACACCGCACCCTGTCCGGTAACACCCAGGTCAGTGCTGGTCGCTTCCTGATAAATCGTTTCCCTTTCATAGATGGTTACGCTTTGCGTTGTTTTCTCATGGCACTTACGGTTCCATTCCAGCTCCGTCATGGCCGAGGCGCACACCGGCAGCAGCAGCGCCGCCAGCACCACCAGGAGTTTCATCAGTCTGCGCATGGGCATTCCCCTTTCTCGCTATCATCTGATAACAATTCTATTTCATTTTGTTACAATTGTCAATCAATTTATCATTTTGTTACACATATGACGAAACAGAAAGATCGCAAAAAAACTTCCAGAAAACCGTGGAAATAGCTTGACTTTTCTGCCAAAAGAGCGTATGATTATCGATGGCATCAATAACTCCGCTAGCCCCGGTAGCTATTGAACAGAGCGAAACCATGCGACCATCATGAGTTCGCGCCCCACCTTCAACCACCTTTTTGAGGAGGAAATACCTTTGAAGACGTTTATGCCGAAAGCTGCCGACATTACCCGCAAGTGGTATGTTGTCGATGCTGAGGGTCAGGTCTTTGGCCGTGTTGCCAGCCAGGTTGCCAACATC
>JAFTPN010000030.1 GCA_017463245.1 Clostridia bacterium | reverse complement strand
CATCTGCGTGTTTACCAACGACAATATCATCGTGGATGAAGCGTAAGGAGGCAGCGACATGGCAGAATTAACGCCCCGTCAAATCGTGCGGGAACTGGATCGCTATATCATCGGCCAGGACGAAGCCAAGAAGTCCGTTGCTATTGCCCTGCGCAACCGCTATCGCCGTTCCATGGTGGATGAAGCCATGCGGGATGAGATCAGCCCCAAGAATATTCTGATGATCGGCCCCACAGGTGTGGGCAAGACCGAGATCGCCCGCCGCCTGGCCAAGCTGGTGGGTGCGCCCTTCATCAAGGTGGAAGCCACCAAGTTTACCGAGGTGGGATACGTTGGCCGCGACGTGGAGAGCATCGTACGCGACCTGGTGGAAAACGCCATTCGCATGGTGAAGGATGAACATATCAAGCGTGTTCAGTCCCGCGCCCAGGTGCTGGCAGAGGATCGCCTGGTATCCCTGATGGTGCATCCGCCTAAGAAGCCTGCGGGCAATCCCCTGGACTTTTTGCTGGGCAAAAAGCAGGAGGAACAGCCCAGCCAGGAGGAGCAGCAGAAGATTACCGGCAAGCGGGAAGAGCTTCGTCAGCAGCTGATGCGCGGTGAACTGGAAGACCATGAGCTGGAGATCGAGGTGGAAGAGGCCGCACCCTCGCTGGAGGTGGGCGGCAGCTCCATCAGCATTGGTGATATGATGGGCAACATGATGCCCAAGAAGACCAAGCTGCGCCGCGTGAAGGTGAAGGATGCCCGGAAGATCCTGATGCAGGAGGAATCCGACAAGCTGATCGATCAGGATGCTGTGCAGGAGGAGGCCATTCAGCGCGCCGAGCAGCACGGCATCGTGTTCATTGACGAGATCGACAAGATCGCCGGGCACCGCGCTGGAAGCGGCCCTGATGTGAGCCGCGAGGGTGTGCAACGTGACATCCTGCCCATTGTGGAGGGCAGCACCGTGAACACCAAGTATGGCCCCGTGAAAACGGACTATATGCTGTTCATTGCAGCGGGCGCCTTCCATGTGGCCAAGGTCAGCGACCTGATCCCCGAGCTGCAGGGCCGTTTCCCTGTGCACGTACAGCTCAAGAGCCTGACACAGGAGGACTTCCAGCGGATCCTGACCCAGCCTGACAACGCCCTGACCCTGCAGTACAAGGCGCTGCTGGCGGTGGATAAGGTGCTGCTGGACTTTGAGGACAGCGCCATTGAAGCCATTGCCGAGGCCGCCTTTACCGCCAACGAGACCGCTGAGGACATCGGTGCCCGTCGCCTCCATGCTGTGTTTGAGCAGCTGCTGGAGGATATCTCCTTCAACGCTGGCGACGAGGATATGCCCCCGGTGGAGCTGAAGATCAACGGCGATTATGTGCGCCAGCACCTGCATGGGGAGAACAAGCCGCAGGATTTGAAGCGGTATATTCTGTGATATAAAAGAACCGGAGGGAAAATGATCCTTCCGGTTCTTTTATATTGACACGTCACCGTATGATGTGTATAATATAGGCAAACATATGTTCTGTATAAGGAGAAAGTGATCTATGAATCTTCTGCTTACATCCTGCGGCCTCGAAACTGATACCATTCAGCAAATCTTTGTGAATATGCTGAATAAACCAATGGATCAGGTTCATGCGCTGTTTATCCCAACTGCGGCTAATTCGCCGGATGCCATCGACGTGCTGCCCAAGTGCCTGGAAGATCTGCTTCGATGTGGAATCCCGCGGGAAAACATACTTGTGTACGATCTCTATGACCGGATTTCAGATGAACAGATGCAGGAGCTGGACGCGGTTTATCTGTGTGGCGGAAGTCCGTCTTATTTACTTCGCCGCATCAATGAGGGAGGATTCCGCGCCACGCTGCTGCGATACATCGGCAAAAATGGTGTTGTGTTGGGCGTAAGCGCCGGAAGTATGGTGTTTGCAAGCCAGATGGAGAATAACCTTGGCTTGCTTCATTGCCCGCTGCATGTCCATTGCCCCGATGAAAAGCGTATAGCGCCTGGGCGCTATCCATTGAGCAGGACGGAAGACATTATGCTTGGGAATCGGCAGGGGATCGTATTTGATGGAAATGATATGATTGTGTTTGAATAAGCAGAAAGGTTGATGCCATCCGCATGAACGATGCTGAAATCATCCGCCACATCAACGCAGGTGCCAACCATTATATTGCTTTGTTTGGCGAAGCAGAACATATGGAACGGTATGATGCAGGCAATTACTCCATCGTTCGGCCAAAGCCGGGCGAAGAGGGGATCAGCTTCATCTACAACATCCGTGTGGATGCACTCGAACCGGTCGAGCAGCATGCCGTTGCCCAGGAGATTCGTGCAGCGGGTATGCCGTTCTGGCTCGACCTGATGGCTTCGGATGAAGTGTTTGCGCTTTTCTTCGGTAAGGAAAAGCCCCATGGACAAACGGAGTTCGCCTTTGACAATGAACAGTATCTGGCCATGATTCCGAATCATTTCATCAACCAACCTGCGTCGCAGCGCATCATCGAGGTGCGCACACCCGATGAATTTGCCTTGTGGGCAAGGCTTGCCAACGATTTGCTTGCAGGTGGGCACACGGACATCCATCCGGTGCATCATTTCAACCTGGTAGAGCGCGGGCTGATGCGCTGTTACATGCTCTACGCTGACGGACAGCCTGTTTCCATTGCAGCGACCATGGATCAGGAGGGAATCGTGTCCCTTGAATTGGTCGCAACGCTGCCGGAATTCCGTAGAAATGGCTACGCCAGGGAAGTCTGCGCCAAGGCTATTCAGGATGCTGTTGATACCCATTGCAAGCTGCTGACTGTGCGAGCCAATTCGGCTGCCTCCGCCAGCGTTTACCGCTCTTTGGGGTTCCAGGTCTATAACCATGCACTTTAAATGTTTTTTGCCGAAACAGCCGTCTTGCAGCGCGAAAACCCTTTGCAGGCGGCTGTTTTCATGCTATAATGTGGATAATCTATTCGCCGGAGGGATGTTCAATGAGAAGGCTTGGTTTGATCGGCGCGGGCAACATGGGCAGCGCGATCCTGCGCGGTATGCTGGACGCCAACTACATCAAGCCCAGCCAGGTGGTGGTGTGCGACAGCAGCCGCCGTCGCATGGAGGAGCTGGCCGACGAGATCCCCAGCGCCACCTACTGCGATTCCGCCATTGACCTGGTGGAGCAGAGCGACATGATCATCCTGGCGGTGAAGCCGCACTTCATTCAGGGCGTGATCGACGAAGTGCGTGAAGCCCTGGATAGCAAGGCCATCATCAGCATCGCCGCAGGATGGACGGTGTCCATGCTTGCCGAGGCGCTGGAAGGTACCACCGCCACTTATCTGCGCGTTATGCCCAACACGCCCGCCATGGTAGGCGAGGGAATGACAGCCCTGTGCGATGAATCCACCTTCTCCAAAGAGGATTTCGCCTTTGCCAAGGGTATTTTCGATGCAGTAGGCCGCACGGTGATCATGCCGGAACGCCTGTTCGACGGCGTGATTGCCATCAGCGGTTCCAGCCCGGCGTATGTGTTCATGATGATCGAAGCCATGGCCGATGCGGGCGTGAAGGAAGGCATTCCGCGCGCCTGTGCCTATGAGATGGCCGCCCAGTCCGTGCTGGGCAGCGCCCTGATGGTGCTTTCCTCCGGAACCCATCCCGCCAGCCTGAAGGACGCCGTGTGTTCGCCCGGCGGCACCACCATCGAAGCGGTGGAAGAACTGGAGCGCAAGGGTTTCCGCGCTGCCATTATGGACGCCATGGGCGCCTGTGCTGAAAAATCCCGCAAAATGTCCAAGTAAAAGGGGAGTAACCAAATGCAAACCGCACCTCGCAAGAAGGTGAACATTTATACCGACGGCGCCTGCTCAGGCAATCCTGGCCCTGGTGGCTGGGGTGCCATTCTGGAGTTTGGCCCGCACCGCAAGGAGCTCAGCGGCTACATGGCCGGAACCACCAACAACCGCATGGAGCTGTTTGCCGCCATCAGCGCCCTGGGTGCTTTGAAAGAACCCTGCGACGTTGACTTGTATTCCGATTCCAACTACATGGTGCAGGCCTTCAACGACCATTGGATCGACAGTTGGAAGAAGAAGGGGTGGAAGACCTCCAACGGCACGGCGGTGGAGAATCAGGACCTGTGGTTCATCCTGCTGGCGCAGACGAAGAAGCACAATGTGCGTTTCATCAAGGTGAAAGGCCATGCCGATCATCCGCAGAACAATCGTTGTGATGAGCTGGCCAGGGGAGCCATTGAGGAATATCGCCGCATTAACACCCCCAAGGAAGACGAAGATTGACCCATCATCCGGGTGGGCGAGTGCCGCTCACCCGCTTATCCATGTTTCTTCAACTATTCGCTAAACCACAGTTTCACGAATAGTTGAGCCTATGAAAATGCAAAGGAGGGCAATATGGCAGATTCAGCCTACCGTGAGCAGATCGACGCCAAGCGCATCTTGCAGATCCGTTCCATCACTCGCGAGCTGCCCCAGGCGTGCTCGGACTTTCTGCGCAGCATCGCTGTGACCACCGGTACCTTTACGCGCCTGGCCTATGCCATCGACCTGCGTACATTCTTTCATTTTCTACAAACGGAACGTGTCGCGTTTTCAGACAAGAATTTGACCCTTTGGTCGGATGAAGACCTCTCCCGCGTGTCTCAGAGCGATCTGACGGCGTACATCGAATACCTGACGTACTATTTCAAGTCGGACGACGAATCTGGCGAGCAGCCGGTCAAGGCGCTGGTGAACCACGATCTGGCCATCAAGCGCAAGCTGTGTTCCATCAGATCCTTTTACGATTTTCTGTTCAAGAATCATCGTGTGCCGTCCAATGTGACGCTGCTTGTGCCGCTGCCGAAGATTCACGAGAAACCGATCCTTCGTCTGAATCGTGATGAAATGATCAAGATGCTCAATCAGGCTGAAACCGGCGAAGGCATGACGGATGGCCAGAAACGTTTCCAGAAACTGACTGCCAAGCGCGATTATGCCATGCTGTCTCTGTTTTTGGGAACGGGCATTCGCGTTTCTGAGTGCGTTGGGATCAATTTGTCCGATATTAATATGGAAGAAAACGCCTTTTTGGTCACCAGAAAGGGCGGAAATCAGGTTGTTTTGTATTTTCCGGCCGAAGTTGCTACCGCTTTGGGCGAATACATTGAAGAACGCACAAAAATAGACACCCTTCCTGGTCATGAGGATGCCTTGTTTTTGTCCCTGCAGAAGCGCAGGATCACCCAGCGTGCGGTGCAGAACCTTGTGAAGAAATATGCTGCCGTGGCTGCCCCGCTGAAGCCGAAAATCAGCCCCCATAAGCTGCGCAGCACTTTTGCCACGAACCTCTATAATGCTACGGGCGATATCTATCTGGTGGCGGATGTGCTGGGGCATTCTTCGGTGGATACCACCCGCAAGCACTATGCCGACATGACCGACGCCCGCCGCCGCATGGCTGCTGAATATGTGCGTCTGCCCGGCACGGAAGCCGATACTGACGACTCCCCTGACATGAGCTTCGCCAATCAGCCAGACAAGCCGGTCACCTGATCAATGGTGATGGTGGTGGTCACAGCCGCAGCCGCAATCGTGGTGGTGTGACTCCCCTGCCTGCTTGGCTTCAAACTCGGCTTCCAGCTCGAAGTCATCCACCATAATGGCGCGATATTCCGCATCGCTGTTGATGCACTTCATGCAGTTATCGCAAATTTTGTTGGGATCCAGGTCGCAGCGGTCGCATTCGCCGCAGCCGATGCACTCTTTCTCTTCAAGCACGCATTGCTTTTTCAAAGCCATTTCAATCATCTCCTGCAGGAATTATAACATATGTTCCCTTTGTTTGCAATCATTTGGGAACATATGTTTGATTTTTTTGTTTGCATATGCTATAATGAATCAACATCTTTGCAAAGGCGGCGATTTCATGCAGCGTCCCCGTGGCGACAATCAGCAACGTATTCTCGATTTTATCAAATCCGAAATCCAGCAGAAGGGCTATCCGCCGTCTGTTCGGGAAATTGCCAACGCAGTTGGCCTGAAGTCCACTTCCACCGTCCATGGTCATTTGCAGCGCCTGGAAAAGCGTGGTTTGCTCCATCGCGACGCCATGAAGCCCCGTGCCATGGAAATCGTTGGTGACCCTAATTTTGTGCGCAATAATTCCACCGCTGTGCCGCTGGTTGGCCGCGTCACGGCCGGTCAGCCCATTCTGGCCGAAGAGAATCTTGAGGAATACGTTGTCATTCCTGAGGTTATGCTGGGTGATGGCGAACACTTTATTTTGCTTGTTCGCGGCGACAGCATGATCGAGGCCGGCATTCTGGATGGCGACTACATCGTTGTGAAGCGCCAGGCGGAAGCCAATAATGGCGAGATCGTCGTGGCCATGATCGACGATTCAGCCACCGTGAAGCGTTTCTTCAAGGAGAACGGCCATTTCCGCCTCCAGCCCGAAAACAGCTCCATGGAACCCATTTATGCCGACGAGGTCACCATTCTGGGCAAGGTCATTTCCCTTTATCGCCTGGTCAAGTAAACTTATTTTTCGGAGGAAATCTTTATGGTTCATCAGGGTGAACAGCCCAAGCACCGCATTATTATCCCCCAATATACCTTATGCGAAGAGCTTATCAACTCCATTTCCCATGGTTTTGGCGTGATTCTCGGCCTGGTGGCCATGATCCTTTGCATTGTGAAAAGCGTCCATGTCGGCGACACGTATCGTGTTGTTTCCAGCATCGTGTTCGGCGTGATGGTCATGATCCTCTATCTCATGTCCTGCCTTTACCACGCGCTGAAGGTCAACAAGGCCAAGCGCGTGTTCCGTGTGATCGACCATTGCACTATCTTCCTGCTGATCGCCGGAACCTACACTCCCTACACGCTTATTTCCCTGCGCCCCACCATCGGCTGGTGGGTGTTTGGCATCATTTGGGCAACGGCGATCCTTGGCATTGTGCTGAATGCCATCAGCCTGAAGAAGTTTGCCAAGCTTTCCGTGGCGCTGTATCTCATCATGGGCTGGATCATCATTTTTGCGTACCAGTATATGGTCAATGCAGTCCCTGCTGGCGGTATGGCGCTGCTCGTCTGGGGTGGAGTGGCCTACACGGTGGGCGCCATCCTGTACGGCATCGGCTCCAAACGCAAGTATTTCCACTCCATCTTTCACTTTTTCTGCCTGATCGGCACGTTCCTGCATTTTCTCTCCATCTATCTTTACGTTCTGTAAAGGAGCAGATTTATGTACAAGCTGATGTGCCAGCAGATGCTCTCCCTGCTGGAAGGTTGCTCACTCCCCTTGCCTGCCCTGTCCAACTGCGCAGCGCTGCTTTGGGAGCATCTTGACCGGATCAACTGGGCTGGGTTCTATCTGGCCAAGGATGAAACGCTTTATCTGGGCCCGTTCCAGGGCAAGGTGGCCTGCACGGTGATTCCCTTCGGCAAGGGCGTTTGTGGTACCGCTGCGACCTCCCGCGAGATTCAGCTGGTGCCGGACGTCCACCAGTTCCCCGGTCACATCGCCTGCGACAGCGCCTCTAATTCGGAGATCGTGCTGCCGTTGGTCGTCGGCGATCGCCTGATCGGCGTGATGGACATCGACAGCCCTGAGTTCAACCGCTTTGCCGAGGCAGATGCGCACGGTCTGGCAGAGCTCTGCCGTATTCTTGTTGAGAATGTCAACTGGGACGGTGGGCTGCTATGACACAGGTCACGCTTCGCCCTTTTACTCGTGAGGAATATCACGAGTTTTTTCGCGGCTATGAGCCGGATCCCATGATGGATCCCCACCCCTATCGTTACCAGCAGACCCACGTGGATCGCAATTTCGACTACGATGAATCCCGGCGCGACCGGTATCCGACCTTCGGCATTTTTGCAGATGATGCCATCGTTGGCACGCTTTCGCTCAAACGCATTGACCGTGCTGCCCGCAAGTGCGAGGTTGGTCTGATGATGATGAACGATGCCTGTAAGAACCATGGCTACGGCACGGCGGCGCTGCGCCTTGCCATGGAAATGGCGCAGACCGAGTATGGCGTGAAGTTCATCTGGGCGGACACCATGGGCAGCAACACGCGGATGCAGCATGTGTTGACCAAGCTGGGCTTCCGGCTGACGGAACGCATTGAGAAGGTTTATGATATGCCCCGCGGCAAGGAAGATCGTTTGGTGTATTGCTGGGAGGCTGTGGAATGAAAACATTGCTGATCGGCACCAACAACCCCAGCAAGCTGCGAGTGTTTGAGGAGTATCTTTCCGGGCTGGAGGTTCGCTGTGTCACACCTGCATCCCTTGGCCTGCAATCCATTCCCGCCGAGAATGAACGCAGCGCCCTGGGCAATGCCATCGAAAAGGCCAGGGCGTGGCACAAGGCCTCTGGCTTGCCTGTGATCACCGAGGATTCCGGGCTTGTGTTTCTCGACTTGCCCAAGGATCATCCCGACCAGCCGGGCGTGATGGTGCGCCGCGCCTCCGGCCATACCATGGATGATGAAGAGATGCTTGCGTGGTACCAGGCTATCATTCACCGGCATGGCGGCCAATTGCGCGCTGCCTGGGAGGATGCCTGGTGTGTGCTGCAAAGCGAAACGCAATACCACACCCATGTGGATACGCCGGAAGCACTGGCCCGTCACGCCCGGCTGATGATCGACAAGCCCTGCGAAAAGCGGCTGCCAGGCTGGCCGTTGGACAGCCTGACGTACCTCCCTGATCTGGGCAAATACAAAGCAGAAGCA
This sequence comes from Clostridia bacterium, assembly GCA_017463245.1. GTDB lineage: Bacteria > Bacillota > Clostridia > Christensenellales > Aristaeellaceae > UBA11524. Next base: position 33,876 of record JAFTPN010000030.1, on the reverse strand, counting down.
ACGCCCGAAGAAATGGCTCAAACCATGCAAAAAGACTGGCAGGAGCTGATCGATTGGCTCCGCCAGTCTGTGATGTCCATCCTATAATAGAAAGCCGTGCAGAGGCGTTACTCCCCTGCACGGCTTTGTTTTCAGTAACCCAAGGTAGCCATGAAACGCTTGAAACCAGCAATACCGGCCTCGTCCTGCTTGTATACGCCCGCATCTGCCAGCACCTGGGCGCAGACCTTGGCGATCTCCGCACGGAGCAGCGCATTGGCTTCTGCGTCATTCGCGCAAAGGCCGTGCTCGTTGACGATCTGCTCCACCCAGTCGAAATGCTTGCAGCTTGCATCCTCTTCACCGGGGCGCACCAGTGGCTTTTCGCCGGTGAGATAGCCCTCAAGCTCAGCCAGTTCTGTTTTAAGGCGACCAGGAAGGATGAACAGACCCATCACTTCGATCAGGCCGATATTCTCCTTCTTGATATGATGGAGAACAGCGTGAGGATGGAAGATGCCCAGAGGATGCTCATCGCTGGTGCGGTTGTTGCGCAGCACCAGGTTCAGCTTGTACATGCCATCCACCTTGCGCAGAATGGGTGTAATGGTATTGTGGGGCGTGTCATCCGTGAAGGCATACACATTGCAGGCGGGATCACTATAGCCGCGCCAGGCATTCAGGATGCGCTCAGCCTCGTCGATCAGTACAGCGGAATCAGCAGAGGTAAGCTGGATAGCGGACATGGGCCAATCGAGAATGCAGGTACTCACGCCCTCAACAGGCGACTGAAGCTGAACCTTGACAGCTGCCTTGTCCATGGGGAACTCGTAATGGCCGCCCTGGAAATGATCGTGATTGAGGATGGAACCGCCCACAATGGGCAGATCGGCATTGCTGCCCAGGAAATAGTGAGGCAGCTGCTCCACAAAGCTGAACAGGCGTTCGAAGGTACCGCGGTCGATCTTCATGGGAATGTGCTGGCTGTTGAACACGATGCAATGCTCGGGATAATAGGCGTAGGGCGAATATTGCATATACCAGCTCTGCCCAGCCAGCGTCAGCGGGACGATGCGGTGGTTCTGCCGTGCAGGGAAATTGCTGCGGCCAGCATAGCCGGGATTCTCCACACAAAGCATGCACTTGGGATAGCCTACGCTGGGGGCGTTTTTCAGCTTGGCAATCTCCTTGGGATCCTTCTCCGGCTTGGACAGATTGATGGTGATCTCCAGTTCACCGCAAGGGCTTTCCGCAAAATAGCGGATATTCTGGGCAATGGAATCCACCTTGATGTAATCACAGGCTCGGCACAGATCGTAGAAGTTCTGCGTGGCTTTATCAGCACTTCCTTCATTCATGGCGTGAGTGAAAGCCTCGCGCACTTCCTTGGGCGAAGGGGTCAGCAAGCCCATGATCCGTGCAGAAAACAGGTCGCGGGCATATTGCAGGTCTTCAATCAAGCCCTTTTCAACCGCAAGCTCACACAACTGCTGAAGATAAACCGTAGCCGTAGCGGGAATCTCGCCATCCGGTGCAAACTCCCCTTCCGGTGCATCCAGCTGCATTACATCCAACAGCAAATTGCGATAATACGGATGATCCACCTCTTCGATCAGATGGTGATGCTCTGCAAAACACAACAGCTTTTCCAGCGTCGTGGTCACCTGTTCAGCCCAATTCATATCCAAACGCCTCACTTGCCAGGGATTCGTCCCGTGGGACAAAACCATTATACCGAAAAGAAAAAAAGCTGTCAATTCTCATGCAAAAAACGCGCCCCGGTGGCTCATGGCTCCCGGGGCGCGCGGTTCATTTGCTTAGCAGCGATTGCAGCCGCAGTGGTTGTTCTCGTGATAGTAGTCGCCAGACAGGTTCAGGAAGCCCACGCCGGTCATCACAGCAACGATGGAGCCCGTCAGACCAGACCAGCCGATGGTGGTGCCATAGAGCAGGATGATCACAGCGGAGATGATACCAAACAGAATCAAAGCGTAACCGAGACCACGCATTGTGTTCACTCTCCTTCTTGGCCACGGCCTTCGTCGTGACCTGCTTCTGTATATGCGCCGTCGTTCCCTGATGTGCCTTAAAACCGACCGCGGAACACAAAAAACCGACTCAAGTCTAAAATGAACAGGAGTCGGTTTTGTTAATTTGCAGTCGGTTTTACTTTCTGCTGTCGTAACCCAGATTGCGTAGGTCGTCCATACGATTGCGCCAGTCAGGCCGCACCTTGACCCACAGCTTCAGGTTTACGTGCATATCCAGCAGCTGCTCAATGTCCTTGCGGGCTTCGCTGCCGATGATCTGCAGCATGGATCCACGCTTTCCAATGATGATGCCCTTGTGTGCCTCACGCTCGCAATAGATGGTGGCGTGGATCTCCATGAAGTCGTCGCTTTCCTTCGTCATGGCCATCATCTCAACGCCAATGCCATGGGGCACCTCGTCCCGGAGGTGCAGCAGGGCCTTCTCGCGGATCATCTCTGCGCAGATCAGCCGTTCGGGCTGGTCGGTCATCATATCATCCGGGAAGTACTTGGGGCCTTCGGGGAGCTTGGTCGCAAGGGCTGTGATCAGCTCTTCTAGGCCATCGCCCGTCTTTGCGCTGATGGGCACAATGGCATCGTAGCTGGCCTCGGCAAAGGAAGCGATGAGCCCCAGCAGCTTTTCCTTGGGCAGCATGTCGATCTTGTTCAGCGCCAGGATCTTCGGCACCTTCTTCTCTGCCATGTCCTTCACAATGGCACGATCATGCTCGCCCACCTGGGTGGCATCCACCAGCACCAGAACGCCATCCATGCCATCCATGGCGTCGCGTACGGACTGCATCATGTATTCGCCCAGGCGGGTACGGGGATTGTGAATGCCAGGCGTGTCCAGGAAAACCATCTGGCATTCGGGACGGGTCATCACGCCCATAATGCGGTTGCGGGTGGTCTGCGGGCGATTGGAAACAATAGCGACCTTCTCGCCCACCAGAGCGTTCATCAAGGTGGACTTGCCCACATTGGGACGACCAACAATGGTGATAAAGCCGGAGCGGAAGGACTGTTTTGCTTGCGTCATGATATTTCTTCTCCTGTTCGATCCAATTAAGCAAGGGATTTGGGGCCGAAGCCATGGGGCAAAAGAGCGCTCAACGGTGCTTCCTCCACGTTCCCATCCCAGGTGACCAGCACCCGGATGTCCGGCGCGAACTCATTCAGCACCTGCCTGCAGGCGCCGCAGGGCCAGGGGGCGGAGCCTTCTGCGGAAATGGCGATGGCGGTGAACTCCGTCGCCCCTTCGCTGATGGCCTTGAACATGGCCGTGCGCTCTGCACAGTTGGTCAGGCCGAAGGAAGCATTTTCGATATTGCAGCCCTGGAACACGCGGCCATCGGCAGACAGCAGCGCTGCACCCACCGCATAGCCGGAATAAGGCGAGTAGCTGCGCTCTCGGGCCGAAACAGCCAGGGCAAGCAGTGTTTCATCGCTGATCTGCTGCTGCTCGTCGCGTCCCATACCTACAGCATTCAGAATCTTTTCTTCCATGGCACGCATTCTCCTCTGATCATCAGGATCAATATGGTCATAGCCCATCAAATGGCAAATGCCGTGCACCAGCAGATATGCCGCTTCCCGTTCGGGAGAGTGTCCATATTCCTCTGCCTGTGCCAGCGCATGGGGAACCGAAATGATCAGATCGCCCAGCATGCAGGCGTTCAGCTCATCGTCCAGCGCCTGCCGGAGCAGCTTATCGGCTTTGCCTGCGGTCACACCCTGAGGGTAATTGACCATCGGGAATGACAGCACGTCTGTGGCATGGTCGATGCCGCGGAACTCACGGTTGATTTCATGAATGGCCTCGTCGTCGCACAGGCGCACGGAAACAGCGCACTTGCGCCCAACGCCTTCCATGTGCAGGGCACAGTCTGCTGCGGTTTGCATCAGCGTCAGCAGCGCAGGATCAACCTCTGTGTCGATCTCCCACAGCAGAATCATGCCTCTTCCTCCTTTGCGGATTCAGCGGGCTGTTCGCTCTGCTGCACGGTTGCCGTCGGAGCGTCCTTCGGCTCTTCCTGCACAGGGGCGGGTTTCTTTTCTTCCTTGACCTCAGCAGCGGGAGTAAGCTGGGCAGGCGCGGGCTTCTTTTCTTCCTTGACTTCAGCAGCGGGAGCAGGTTCCACGGGCTTTTCGCGGGCAGGAACCGCCACATTGGGGTATTCAATACGTTCGTGGAACACGCCGTTCAGCACCGTGCAGAAGGCCTCGCAAATGCCGTCGATGTCACGCAGCGTCAGCGGAGAATTGCTCAGCTGGCCATCCTCCAGCTTGCCGCGGACAAGGCGCTCAATGAAGCGCTCAATGGCCTGGGGCGTAGGATCGGGCATGGAGCGCACGGCAGCCTCGATGGTATCGGCCAGCATGACGATGGCGCCTTCCTTGGTGGTGGGGCGACTGCCGTCGTAACGGAAATCGGCGATGTCCACCGTTTTGCCGTCAGCATTCTGCAGCGCCTTGTGGTAGAAGTACATCACCGGGGTATCGCCGTGGTGCTCCACGATGATGCGCTGGATCTCCGGCGGCAGGCGGTGTTTCTGCGCCAGCTGGAGGCCATCACGGGTGTGGGTGGTCACAATAGCCGCAGAAACATAGGGGTCGGTTCTGTCGTGGGGATTCTCCCCCATCTGGTTTTCCTTGAAATACAGGGGGCGCTTCAGCTTGCCGATGTCGTGGAAGTAAGCGCCTGTACGCGCCAGCAGCGGATTGGCGCCGATGTTCTCAGCAGCTGCTTCTGCAAGGTTTGCCACAACAATGGAATGATGGTAAGTACCAGGCGCTTCGATGAGCAAGCGGCGCAGCAGCGGCTGGTTGGGGTTGGCCAGCTCCAGCAGCTTGCTGGGCGTGGCCAGGTTGAAGGTGGTTTCGAACACAGGCTGCAGGCCAGCGGCCAGCACGCCGCTCAGCACAGCGCCGCCGATGGACCAGACCACGTTGTTCATCATGCCCTCGGTGTTGCTGGAGGTCATCAGGTCGATGGCCAGCATCATCACCACATTGCTGGCGGCCACCAGCAGGCCGCAAAGCACCATGCGCAGACGCTGGGGCTTGCCCTTGAGGAAGCGCACGGAAATCACGCCGCCCACAAGGCCAGTCAGCAGCAGGTGGATCATTTCAGCGGCGAAGGAGGTGTTGCTGCCTGCTACCAGGCCGCTGATCAGCAGCGAGAGGCTCATGGTGCCTGCCAGACCCACCTGGGGGCCCAGCAGACCAGTCAGCAGCATGGCGCCCAGGCTCATGGGTGCAAGGTAAATGTGGAACAGCTTCACCATCAGCACGGAAAGGCCGAGGCTCACCACCATCACCAGCATGATCACGGACATGCGGCGCATGTCGTGGAGCATTTCGGGCGCCAGCAGCACCAGCGTCAGCATCAGGATGACAATGGCCGCACTCACCAGCAGCGCAGCGCCTCCGTAAATAGAGAAGTCGTAATTGTTGTCTTCCAGCAGACCCAGGTCGCGCAGCATGGCGATCTGGTAGGAGGTCACACGCTCACCATCGCGGATGATGTTCTGTCCCTGGAGATAGGTCACAGGCTCCACGGCGTCCATAGCCTTCTGGCGGGCTGCCTCGGTGGCTTCCTGCTCAATGACCATGTTGGGCTTGACGCAGGTGCGCAGCACGCTCTGCACAATGTTCTGGAACAGGGAAATCTCGACCTTATAGCCCACGATCTGCAAAATCGTCTGGATGGACTGGTTCACCTGTCCCTCACGGATGGTGGTGTTCAGTGCATTGGACACGGCGGTGGTCACCGCAGAAACCATCTCGTCGTAGTCCTCGGTGTCCGTGCGCAGCAGGGTCGTGGCCTGGAAGCGGCTCAGATCCATGCCGGTGACCAAGTTCTGCGCATATTCGATGGCCGAATCCTCGAAGGTGTGATAGCGCAGATCCTCCGCCGTCTGACCTTCCTCGCGCAGGGTGAGTCCGTATTGCTGCACGGTGCGCAGCTCGGTGAAAAGGTCATTCAGGTTGGACAGCACCGCTTCGGTGGCGCCCTCCTGCAGGTGATAGGTAGGTTCCACCGCATTGGCAGCGGCCTTGCGGCGCTCCTCGGTGGTCAGCTGATCCACCACGTCCTTGGTGGCCGTGATGGTCTGATGGGAAATGGTACCCACCTTCAGGCTATAGCGCTGGGGGGCGCTGGCAATGCAGAACAGGAAGAGCAGCAGCAAGCTGCCAATGGCAACGATCAGCGTGCATTTTGCTTCCATGCTGCGGAACCAGGTGCCAAGCCTGCGCAGCATGCCGGGTTTGTTCTTCCCTTTTTCGCTCCATTTCGGGCGCATCATTGGTCTTTCTCCTTTTCCTTGCCATAGTAGGCATCATAGGCCTGAACGATCTGCTGCACCAGCTCGTGGCGAACCACGTCCTTGTGGGTCAGCTTCACCATGCCAATGGCCGGGATATCCTTCAGGATCTCAATGGCCTCTGCCAGGCCGGAACGCTTGCCATAGGGCAGGTCAGTCTGGGTGATATCGCCGGTGACCACCACCTTGGAATTGAAGCCAAGGCGGGTCAAAAACATCTTCATCTGCTCGGAGGTAGTGTTCTGGGCTTCGTCCAGAATGATGAAGGAATCGCTCAGCGTGCGGCCACGCATATAGGCCAGCGGAGCCACCTCCACCACGCCGCGCTCCACCATTTTCTGATAGGAGTCCACGCCCATGAAATCATACAGTGCATCATAGAGCGGACGCAGATAGGGATCGACCTTCTGGGTCAGGTCACCGGGAAGAAAGCCCAGCTTTTCGCCAGCCTCCACCGCAGGGCGGGTCAGCACAATGCGCTCGATCTCCTTGTTCTTCAGCGCCACCACAGCCAGCGCCATGGCCAGATAGGTTTTGCCGGTGCCGGCAGGGCCTACGGCAAAGGTCAGGTCGTGGTCGCGGATGGCCTGCACATATTCCTGCTGTCCCAGGGTTTTGCAGCGGATCTGCTTCCCGCGGTGGGTGATCGCCACCACGCTGCGAAGGATCTCGTCGATCATGTCCACCTTGCCTTCCCTGGCCAGGGCAATGGCATAGCGGATACGGGTGCGATCCACCAATTCGTGACGGTGGATCATCTCCACCAGCTTTTCGATCACGCTGGCGGCCAGCTCGGTGTCCTTCTCTTCGCCGGTAATGGCCAGCTCTGCGCCGCGCAGGGCGATGGTCACACCGCATTCCTGCTCGATCAGCGCCACATTCTGGTCGTTGAGGCCAAAGAGGGACATATATGCATCCATGGAATCTACCGAAAGCATCAGTTTCTTGACTTGTGTCAAAAGGGGGTTCCTGCCTTTCTCGCTGCTTATCACCGGAGCAGCCATGCCGGATTGGTATCAGTCCGCATTTCGCCTGGGCTTTGCCACATCCACAATGCGCTCGCCATAGGCAATTGCTTCTAATACCTCACCTTCTATCATACAATAATCTACCCATTTGTCAACTAATTCATCATCAATTTCCCTATTCTCCTGCAGCAAACGCAGCGCAGCGGCGCCTGCGTCAGCCTTAACTTCTTCCACATCACGCGGCATCAGCGTTACTTCTGCCTCCATGCGTTCTTCCATAACCAATGTAAACGGAAGGAACAAACCGCCCAATGGCATCTGTTCTCTTCTGACATCCTGATGCTCATATCCCGATTCCCCCATCTTCCACAGATCAAACCAGGGGCAACGTACTGTCCAGGTTTCCTGCGTGATACCTGTGTAAGTTGTGGTCGTTTCTGTCATGGGCATTTGTACAGCAGCCTTATCCCACACCCGCGCCATCACAACGCCCCGCGCCATCACAGGTGTGACGGTCTCATTTGCGCCTCTCTCCTGCCCCTGTATCAGTATTTGCCCGGGCTGAATGACATCCCCAGGCGCTACCAGAGGCGTACCTGCAACCGTGACAATACGCTCCACAATGCCGCCCCGGGAGGCAACTACATCGCCGGAGCCAATCTGGGTAAACGTTTCCCCCTGCGGCATTCCCTGTACCAAAGTAATCTGGAGCGTTGTGCCACGCCAGCCGCAGTCAGCCCAGGCAATGTCCGGATAGCGCCACTCGATGGCATCCCGAAGATCATCGAGGTCAATGCTATTTCTCCAGCGGAATATCTGGACATCATTTTCCATAAGGAAGCCTTCCAAGTTAGCCTGATATATACCAGCATCCATTATATTGATACCCCAAACAAGCTGGGTTGCTGCCACGATCACAATGAGAAAGAAAAGAACACCTGCCCACAATACCCAATGGTGATTCACAACATCCAATGCCCGCCCGCCGCCTTGCCTGCTTCCGGCGCGGAATCTCCAGCCGCCATTGTTGGCGATCTCTTCAATGCGTGTAAGTTCATCCTCATCGGTCAGCGCCCATAACCGTCTCCCCTGGCGCTTCATTTTGACGAAGCGTATCCCTGCACCACCAGCCAACGAAATAAACCGTTCAAGGTTAAGTCCCTCAACGGTAAAACTACGCACGATACCCTTCATCGGCTAGCTCCTCCGCAAAGGCTGATGCCATCGATCTGCCCTGTAATAAGCGCTTCGCCGGAAGTGTACATGGCAAAGCTCAGGTTGTTGCCATGCAGCTTCAACAGCCCTGCGGAGGTTTGCAGGGCGACTTCATTCTCCTGATAGACCACCAGTCCCTTGTGCTGCTCAATGCGCACCTGCTGGCTGCCCAACATTGTGATTTTCGGCAGATCGCTTGTCAGCTCCAAGGGAAAAATGCCTTCCTCACGCACGAAAGTCACCTCCTGCCCCAGCCTATGCGGGCAGAAAACGTAACATTATCAGAAAGAAGAAGGAGTTTACAAATTTGCAAAGAATGTTATAATGATTTTAGTTTTTACCATAAGTTTGTCAGATAGGTGGTTTGTTCGTATGGCGCAAGTAAACGACATCGGCATTGACCTGGGTACATCCAATGTGCTCATCTACATGAAGGGCAAGGGCATTGTGCTGCGCGAGCCTGCCGTGGTCGCCATTGAGCGTGAATCCAAAAAGGTGCTGGCTGTGGGCAACGACGCCTACCGCATGATCGGCCGTACCCCCAACAATGTGCTGGCGGTGCGCCCGCTGCGCCAGGGCACGGTGGCCGACTTTGAATTGACCAGCACCATGCTGCGCTATTTTGTGGGCAATGTAGTTGGCCGCAGGATGTTCTCCCGCCCCCGTGCGGTGATCTCCGTGCCCTCCGGCGTGAATGAAGTGGAAAAGCGCTCCATCATCAGCATCATGTTCGATGCCGGCATGCGCCGCACCCAGCTGCTGGATCGTCCTGTGGCTGCTGCGCTGGGCGTTGGTCTCCCCTTCCAGGAGGCCTATGGCACCATGATCGTTGATATGGGCGCTGGCGTGACGGACATCGCCGTGCTGTCTATGGGCGAAGTGGTGGTTTCCAGCTGCGTGCCCATTGGCGGCGATTACTTCGACGACGCCATCATCCGCTATCTGCGCAAGAAGCACAACCTGCTCATCGGCGAGCGCACGGCTGAGGAAATCAAGGTGAACATCGGCTGCGCCATTCCCGTGGCCAGCGAGATCACCATGGACGTGACCGGGCGCAACCTGATCTCCGGCATGCCTAAGACCCAGGCTGTTACCTCGGCTGATATCTTTGAAGCCCTGAAGGATCCCGTCAGCGAGCTGATCGAGGCCATTCAGGCGGTGATCGAGCGCACACCTCCCCAGCTGGCTTCCGATATCTTTGAGGACGGCATCGTGTTCAGCGGCGGCGCGGCGGCGCTCAACGGCCTGTCTGAGGCTATTTACGGCGCGCTGAAGATCCCCTGCGGCGTGGCGGATGATCCCCAGACCAGCGTGGTGATGGGCTGCGGCCGGGCGCTGGAGGATCTGGCAGGCATGAAGCACCTGCTGGGCGATGGTCGCCGCGGCTGGAACCGATAAACTGCATGCATACACAAAGAAGGCGTTCCCTTTCAGGAATGCCTTCTTTTTCTGCGTCATATCCTCCGGCATGGAGGTGAGACCGTTTATGACAGACTTGGAACTGTTTGCCCGGCTGATTCAATGCGAGGCAGGCGGCGAAGGCGACAACGGCATGAGAGCCGTTGCCAGCGTGGTGATGAACCGTGTACGCACCCGCACGGGCGAATATGGCCGTTACAATACCCTGCGGGATGTGATCTACCAGACAGGCCAGTTCAACTGTGCAAGAACAGAGCTGGGCGGCCAGCCAAACTACCAGAATGTGTACAACATGAACCCATCTCAGGAGCATTATGACATTGCCCAATGGGCCATCAACGGCGGCAGACTGGCGAATCTGTGGCAGGCGCTGTGGTTTTACAATCCCTATTCCCCTACCTGCCGCAACAATTTCCCATCGGCTGTGGGCTATTTCGTCATCCGCATCGGAAACCATTGCTTTTACAATCCGGCGGCGTCCTATGCGGAAACATAAAGCCATCTGGCGCAAGCAGGCAAACTGTGATACAATATCCCCTGACAAAGGGGGATTTTTTCATGGCTTGTGCCTTTCAATTGATGGATGTGTCGCTGCACTACAGCGAAAAGCCGCTGCTCGACCATGTGAACCTGACCATTTCCGATGGTGACCGCATCGGCGTGGTAGGCAGAAATGGTGCCGGTAAGTCAACGCTGCTGCGCCTGCTGGCAGGCAAGGAGGAACCGGACAGGGGCGAACTGTCCGTTCGCCGCAATCTCAGCGTGGCTTATCTGCCGCAAATGCCTGAATTGCGGGACGATGATACCATCACCCAGGCAGCGCTGGCCTATCTTCCTGCTCGTCCCGGCGAGATCGCCGAGGCGGCGGCTTATGAGGCGCAGACCATCCTCACCCAGCTGGGCTTTGCTGACCTGAATGCGAAGGTCGGCACGCTTTCCGGCGGGCAGAAAATGCGTGTGGCGCTGGCTGGCGTTCTCTGCCGCGAGAGCGATGTGCTGCTTCTGGACGAACCCACCAACCACATCGACCTGGACATGGCGCAATGGCTGGAGGAACGCCTCATGGCGCGGCGAGGCACGCTGATCGTCGTTACCCACGACCGCTATCTGCTGGAGCGTGCTTTCAACCGCATTCTGAATGTTGGCGGAGGCCGCGTGGACAGCTACCAGTCCAGCTACAGCGGCTACCTGGAAGAACGCGCCCAACGCGAGGAAATGGAAGCCGCCACCCTGCGCAAGAACAAGAGCCTCTACCGCAAGGAGCTGGCCTGGATCCGCCGTGGCGCACAAGCGCGCTCCACCAAGGCCAAGGGGCGCATTGACCGCTTTGATGCGCTGACGGAGGCCATCCGCGAAGCTCCGCCGGAGGAAACCCTGGCCATGAAGAGCGTGGCCAGCCGCCTGGGCAAGAAGATCGTCTCCTGGGAGGATCTCAGCGTGGCCATTGGCGGCAAGACGCTGGTGGAGGGCTTCTCCTATACCCTACTGCGGGACGACAGAATGGGCATCATCGGCGGCAACGGCGCAGGCAAAACCACCCTGCTGCGCACTCTCTGCGGAGAGATCCCGCTGGAGAACGGCACCATTGAGATCGGCGATACCGTCAAGATCGGCTATTTCGCCCAGCATTGTCCCAAGCTTGATCCGGATACCCGCATCATCGATGCCGTACGAGATGTCGCTGTCCACGTCTACACTCCGGATGGCGACCTGTCTGCCTCCCAGATGGCGGAAACCTTTCTGTTCCCCTCCCATATGCAATACCAGAAGGTGTCCAGCCTGTCCGGCGGCGAAATGCGCAGACTGTACCTGCTGCGCATCCTGATGGCCGCCCCCAATGTGCTGATCCTGGACGAGCCTACCAACGACCTGGATCTGGAGACCCTGAACGTGCTGGAGGACTACCTGGACAGCTTCCAGGGCGCTATCATCGCCGTTAGTCACGACCGCTACTTCCTCGACCGTGTCACCCAGCACCTGTTTGCCTTTGAGAACGGGAAAATGGTACCCTACATCGGCGGCTACCAGAGCTATCTGGATGCACACCAGGAGGAAACGCCTTCCCGACCCAAGTCGGAAAAGACCGAAGAAAAACCGACGGTCGGTCGGTCTAAAGGGGCGTCGGCGCTGAAATTCACCTTCAAGGAGCAGCGGGACTTTGATACCATCGACCAGACGATTGCTGATCTTGAAGAAAAGCTGGAGACTTTGGCCAGGGAGCTTGAAGCCAACAGCAGCAACTACAGCCGTGTGACCGAGCTGATGCAACAGCAGGAGGAAACCCAGCAGAAGCTGGACGAGGCCATGGAGCGCTGGATGTATTTGCAGGAGAAATACGAGCAGATTCAGGCTGCGAAAGAGAACTGAAAAAGGACTGCTGCACTATGCAACGTGCAGCAGTCCTTTTTTGTGTCAATTAAGCAGTAACGATGGCGTTGGCTTCCTGGAGCTTCAGGTATTCCACAGCCCATTCGCGCATCTTGTATTTCTGGATCTTGCCGGCGGCATTCATCGGGAAGTCCTCCACGAAGGCCACATAGCGGGGCGTCTTGTGCTTGGCCATGTGGGTCATGACGTATTCCTTCATTTCTGCCTCGGTGGAGGTCTCGCCTTCCTTCAGCACCACACAGGCCATGATCTCCTCGCCGTACTGCTTGTCAGGCACGCCGATGACCTGCACGTCCTTGATCTTGGGATGGGTGTAGAGGAAGTCCTCGATCTCCTTGGGATAGATGTTCTCGCCGCCGCGGATGATCATATCCTTGATGCGGCCGGTGATCTTGTAGTTGCCGTTGGCGTCGCGGCGAGCCAGGTCGCCAGTGTGGAGCCAGCCTTCGCTGTCGATGGCCGCAGCGGTGGCCTCGGGCATCTTGTAGTAGCCCTTCATGATGTTGTAGCCGCGGGCAACGAACTCGCCGTCCACGCCGTCCGGTACGGGCTGGTTGGTCTCAGGATCCACAATGCGGCACTCCACGCCGAAGATGGCGCCGCCCACGGTGTTCACACGCACGTCGATGCTGTCCGTGGTCTTGGACATGGTGGTGGCAGGGCTGGCCTCGGTCTGGCCGTAGGTGATGCAGATCTCGTCCATGTGCATCTTCTCGATCACTTCCTGCATCACCTTGATGGGGCAAGGACTGCCCGCCATGATGCCGGTGCGCATATGGCTGAAGTCGGTCTTTTCAAAGTCCTCGTGACCCAGCATGGCAATGAACATGGTGGGAACGCCATGGAAGCAGGTGATCTTCTCCTGGGTGATGCAGGCCAGGCCACGCTTGGGCGAGAAGGCCGGGATGGGGCTCATGGTCACGCCGTGGGTCATGGAGGCGGTCATGGCCAGCACCATGCCGAAGCAGTGGAACATGGGCACCTGGATCATCATGCGGTCGGCGGTGGAAAGATCCATGCAGTCGCCGATGGCCTTGCCGTTGTTCACCACGTTGTAGTGGGTCAGCATAACGCCCTTGGGGAAGCCAGTAGTGCCGGAGGTGTACTGCATGTTGCAAACATCGTGCTTGTTGATGGCATTGGCGCGGCGGGTCACCTCGCTAGGATCCACCTTGGAGGCCATGGAGATGGCATTTTCCCAGGTCAGGCAGCCCTCCTGCTGGCTCTCAACAGTAATGATGTTGCGCAGGAAGGGGAACTTGCGGGTGTGCAGCGGCTGGAAGGGATCGTGACCCTGCAGTTCGGGGCACAGCTCCTTGATGATGGCCACATAGTCGCTGTCCTTGTAGCCGTCCACCATCACCAGGGTGTGGGTGTCGCTCTGGCGGAGCAGATATTCGGCCTCATGAATCTTGTAGGCGGTGTTCACCGTCACCAGCACAGCGCCGATTTTCACCGTTGCCCAGAAGGTGATGTACCACGCAGGCACATTGGTCGCCCAGATGGCTACGTGATCACCAGGCTTCACGCCCATGGCGATGAGACTGCGGGCAAACTCGTCCACATCATCGCGGAACTGGCTGTAGGTGCGGGTGTAGTCCAGGGTGGTGTAGCGGAAGGCATACTGGTCAGGGAACTCTTCCACCATGCGATCCAGCACCTGGGGGAAGGTCAGGTCGATGAGGTGATTCTTCGGCCAGACGTACTTGCCGGTCTTGCGGGCGTTGTCCTGCAGGCGGTGGCTGGTATGATCAGCGCCCATGAACTGCTCCATGTAGTTGGCGAAGTGCGGGAACACGATACCGGCGGACTGCAGATCGGGCGCGGTGTTCTTGACCCATTCCAGGCTGATGTAGCCCTCGTAGTTCACAGAGCGCAGGGCGCGGATCATGCTCTCAATGGGCATATCGCCCTCGCCCATGATCTTGTACTGCACCTTGCCGTCCACCATCACAGAATCCTTGATGTGGATGTGCTTGATGTACACGCCCAGGTTCTGAATGGTGGTCTCAGGCTTTTCATTGGCGAAGCGATAAGGATGGTGCATATCCCACAGCGCAGCCACATTGTCGCTCTCCACGCGAGCCAGCAGGTCGCGCAGGCGGGCGGTATCGGAATAAACGCCGTTGGTCTCCACCAGCAGGATCACACCGTGTTCCTCGGCATAGGGAGTGATGTCCTTCAGAGCGGCCAGCACCACTTCGTCGTCCACTTCGCCCTCGGCGTCGGCATTGCGGTCGCCCAGGAGGCGGATGTACTTGGCGCCCAGTTTCTCAGCCAGGCGGATATACTCCTGAATCTCCGCCTTGGTCTCTTCCCAGCAATGGGCATCCTTCAGCACGCAGCCGGTGGACAGGCAGGGAATCTCCAGGCGCATGCGCTTGAGGTTGGCAATGGTCTTGTCGATCTGGTCGGCACGGAAGGGCTGGGCGCGCACGGAGAAAATGTCGTTGCCCAGGCCACGCATTTCGATGCCGTCGAAGCCAAAGTCCTTGGCCATGGAATAAATATCGGACCAGGAAAAATCAGGGCAGCCCAGGGTGGAAAATGCGAGTTTCATAACAGCAGAACCTCCTTGTGTTTATGCGCCGGAACGAAAAAATGCTTTCGTCTCCGGCAGGAAACTGCAAGAGACGAAAGCATGTAATCACATATCTTCCGCGGTACCACTCTTGTTGACGGCTTGCGCCGCCCACTCCGGCATCTCATGAATGCCTTTCCCTGTCACGGTGGAAATCCGTCTGACTTTACTGGGTGCAAACACCGTTGAGCCAGCCGCTCAGAGGCCAGTACCGACCGTCATCCCCATCTGCTTGCACCAACCGCAGACTCTCTAAAGGCGGATGCACGACCGTTTCTCCCCGTCGTGGCGTTTCTTGAGTTGCATTGTATCAGCTCACACGCTGTGTGTCAAGCGGTTGTACTGTTTTTTTGCTGTTCTTCATCCATGCACATCCATGTCATCCAGCTCATGCATGGTTACGTCTGCACCAAGCTCCCGCAGCATGGCAGGCAGGTTCTCATATCCTCGGGCGATGTGTCCCTGCGGGTCCTGCAGAATGGTCTCCCCTTCTGCTGCCAGGCCTGCCAGGATCATAGCCGCACCGCCCCGTAGATCCGTGCTGCTCACCGTGGAGCCAGCCAGCACATGGCCGCCATTCACCAGGGCAATGCGATCCTCAATGCGGATGGACGCCCCCAGCCGCGCCATTTCCCTGGCGTGCATGAATCGATTCTCAAAGATTGTTTCCAGAAATACCGATGTCCCGCGAAGCTTCAGCGCCAAGGCCATCATGGGTGCCTGCATGTCCGTGGGAAAGCCGGGGTATGCCAGCGTCCGTACCTGAATGGGCTGGCTGGCGCGCCCGGAGATCCGCAGCCCCGCCGAGGATTCCCGCAGGGTGACGCCGGTTTCCATCAGCTTGAACAGCACCGCCCGCATATGCTCCGGGCGAACGCCCCGCAGCAGCACGCTTCCCTCCGTCATGGCCGCAGCGCACAGGATGGTACCCGCCTCGATGCGATCGGGAATCGGCCTGTATGTGCAGCCGTGAAGGCTCTCCTGACCTTCGATAAAGATGGTTCCCGTTCCGCTGCCTGTGATCCTTGCGCCCATTTCTGTAAGGAAGGCACACAGGTCGACGACCTCCGGCTCCTTGGCAGCGTTCTCGATGCGGGTGGAACCCTTGGCCAGCACCGCTGCCAGAATGATGTTCTCCGTTGCGCCCACGCTGGGAAAATCCAGATAGATATTCCCGCCCCGCAGCTGTCCCTGCAGCGTAACGGAACCCGGCGTCAGCTGGGCTTCTGCGCCCAAGGCCTGCATTCCCTTGATGTGCAGGTCAATGGGACGCTGCCCAATGGCGCAGCCACCAGGCAATGCTACCCTGGCATAGCCGGTGCGTGCCAGCAGCGGCCCCATCACCAGCACAGAAGCCCGCATCCGGCTGAGCAGGTTCTCTGATGTGGGCGAATGGGGCTCATCCGACCAGAGGGTGAGTTCATCCCTGTTGCGGCTGATGTTCACGCTGCACTCTGAGAGGATCTCCACCAGCGTATCCACATCCGTCAGCATGGGCACGCGTTCGATGGTGATGGGCTCCCGCGTCAAAAGTCCCGCACAAAGGATGGGCAGCACGGCATTCTTGGCGGAATGCAGGTTCACCTCGCCGCTGAGCTGCTCGCAATGCCTGATGCGATACGTTGCCATGTTTGCATCCTCCCCTTTTGCAGGCATTTTGCCCGCTTTCAGGCACATCCATGCTGGAAAAACACGATGTTTTCTTGACTTTTGGGCGATATTTGCGCATAATAGGCATTAGTGGGAGTTTGCGCAATTCTTGCCCACGGGAAGGATGGTTGCAGCGTGTCAAGCGCGATCACGCACGTGCAGAAGGCTTCCATTGCCGCTAAGCTTGGCTTGCAGGCTGGCGATGTGCTGGAGAAGATCGCAGGTGAACCGGTGATCGATCAGATCGATTATCAGGCGCTGACTGCCCAGGAAAGCTTCACCATCGAGATCACCCGCCAGGGAAAACCTATGACCTTCCGCGTCCGCAAGGAAGATTGGGAGCCGCTGGGCATCACGCTGGATCAGACCATCGTGTCCCATCCCCGCTCCTGCCGCAACCATTGCATCTTCTGCTTCATCGATCAGATGCCCCCCGGTATGCGCGACACCCTCTATGTCAAGGATGACGACTGGCGTTTGTCGCTGATGATGGGCAATTTCATCACCATGACCAACATTTCCGACAGCGAAATGGATCGCATCATCCGCCGCAAGGTCAGCCCGCTGTACGTTTCCGTGCAGGCCACCGACCCGGAGGTGCGGGTGAAAATGCTTCGCAATCCCCACGCAGGCGACATCCTGGACAAGCTTCGCCTGCTGAAGGACAACGGCATTCGCTTCCATTGCCAGCTGGTGCTTTGCCCCGGCTGGAACGATGGCGAGGTGCTGCTCAAGTCCATCCGTGACTTAGCCAGCCTGGCTCCCGCCGCCTGCTCGGTGGCGCTGGTGCCCGTGGGACTGACGAAACATCGCGAGGGGCTGGCGGAGATCAAGCCCTACACCAAGGAGATGGCCGCAGAGCTGATCCGTACCATCCAGCCCATGCAGCAGCAATTCCTGAAGGAGCTTGGCACGCGCTTCGTATTCCCTGCAGACGAATTCTACTGCCTGGCAGATATGCCCCTGCCCGAGGACGAGGAATACGAGGACTACCCGCAGATCGAAAACGGCATTGGCATGCTCCGCATGTTCGAGACCGATCTCCGGTTTGCTGTTGAGGACTACCCTGTGGAGGAAACCGCTCCCCGTCGCCTGGTGATCGCCTGCGGTACATCCATTGCTGCACAGATGCAGCGCTGGTGCGACCAGTATGCCCCCAAGGGTACTGTGGTACAGGTGATCCCCATCATCAACCGTTTCTTCGGCGAGTCCGTCACGGTGACCGGCCTGATTACCGGCGGTGATCTGATCGACCAGGTGAAACACGTTGAATGTGACGAAATATTGATTTGTCGCAACATGATCCGGAATGAGGGCGACCTCTTCCTGGATGATATGCCCCTGGAAAAGGTGCGTCAGTCACTCCCCGCCCCGCTCCGCATCGTGGAGAACACGGGCGAAGGCTTCTGGCGTGCGATAAGTGGATTGGAGGATAAGTAAACCATGGCAAGACCCCTGGTTGCAATCGTTGGACGCCCCAATGTGGGCAAGTCCACCTTCTTTAATAAAATTGCCGGCAAGCGCATCAGCATCGTCGAGGACACCCCCGGCGTCACCCGCGACAGAGTGTATGCCGATGTGGAGTGGATGAACCGCAAGTTCACCCTGATCGATACTGGTGGTATCGATCCCCGCAGCGATGATGTGCTGCTCTCTCAGATGCGCCATCAGGCGGAGATCGCCATGGACACCGCGGACGTGATCTGCTTCTTTGCCGATGGCCGCGATGGCCTCACCGATGATGACCGCGAGGTAGCTAACCTGCTGCGCAAGACCCACAAGCCCTTGCTGCTGGTCATCAACAAGGTGGACTATGCTGGCCTGAACGACAACCTCTACGAGTTCTACGAGCTGGGTCTGGGCGATCCCATTGGCATCAGCAGCGTGAATATGCTGGGCCTGGGCGACCTGCTGGAGGAGATCTGCAAGAATCTTCCCCCGCAGGAGGAAGGCGAGACCGACGAGGACGATCATGTGCTGCAGCTGGCGGTGGTGGGTCGTCCCAATGTGGGCAAGAGCTCTCTGGTGAACCGCCTGCTGGGTCAGGAGCGCACCATGGTGTCCGACATTGCAGGCACTACCCGCGATGCCATCGATACCAAGTTCACCGCCGCCAACGGCACCGAGTATAACATCATCGACACCGCCGGCATCCGCCGCAAGCGTGTGGTGGAGGAAGAGACCCTGGAGCGTTACAGCGTGCTGCGCTCCATTGCCGCCATCCGCCGCTGCGATGTGGCGCTGCTGCTCATCGACGCCAACGACGGCGTGACCGAGCAGGACACCAAGATCGCCGGCCTCATCCGTGATGAAGGCAAGGCCGTGATCATTGTGGTGAACAAGTGGGACGCCATCGAAAAGGATACCGGCACGCTGGAAAAGTTCCGCAAGCAGATCATGGACGACTTGAAGTTCATGGACTATGCTCCGGTGCTGTTCCTTTCCGCCCTCACCGGCCAGCGCGTGCATACCGTACTGGATATGGTGGATCAGGTGTGGGCCATGGCCTCCAAGCGCGTTCCTACCGGCGTTTTGAACGATGTGCTGGCCGATGCAATGGCCGACCTCCAGCCTCCGGCTTCCAATGGCCGCCGCCTGAAGATTTACTACCTCACCCAGCAGAGCACCTGCCCGCCCACCTTCGTGCTTTTTGTCAACGACGAGAGCCTGCTGCACTTCGCCTACGAGCGCTATCTGGAAAACTATTTCCGCAAGACCTTCGATTTCACTGGTACGCCCATACGGTTTATTCTGCGGGAAAAGAAAAAGGAGAAATAACCGACCATGACGATTCTGACTTACATTCTGGTGGCCATCGTCGCCTATTTGATGGGTTCTGTCTCCACGGGACTGCTTGTTGCCAAGGTATGCAATGGACCCAACCTGCGCGAGGTCGGCAGCAAGAACACCGGCGCCAGCAATGTGCTGCGCACCATGGGCCTGAAAAGCGGCCTGATCACCTTTGTGGGCGACTGCCTGAAGTGCCTGCTGGCTTCCCTCATCGGCCGTTGGCTCCTGGGTCAGTACGGCGCCATGTGGGCCGCCCTGTTCGTGATTCTGGGCCACAACTGGCCGATATTCTTCCAGTTCAAGGGCGGCAAAGGCGTTGCCAGCTCCTGCGGCATGATGCTGGTGTGCTTCCCCATCCCCGCGCTGATCAGCTACGTGGTCGCCATTGCGGTGATTGCCACCACCAAGTTCATCTCCCTGGGCAGCATGGTGCTGCTGACGCTGTATGCCATCATCGTGTCCGTGTTCTATAGCGGCGGCGATCTGATCATCATCGGCTGGGCTGTGCTGATGGCCGCGCTGTGCATCATCCGCCACCGCGCCAACATCGGCCGCCTGCTGAACGGCACCGAGAGCAAGATCGGCCAGAAGGTCAAGTAATATTTGCCCATCCGGGCTTTGGAGGAAACAGCTGTGTCCGACAGACTTTCCAAGATTCGCAATTTCTGCATCATTGCACATATCGACCATGGTAAATCCACCCTGGCCGACCGTATCCTTGAAAAGACCGGCGTATTTGAGCGCCGCGAAATGGTGGAGCAGATCCTGGACAGCATGGAGCTGGAGCGTGAGCGCGGCATTACCATCAAGAGCAAGGCCGTGCGCATGAACTACACCGCCAAGGATGGCGAGACCTACACCCTGAACCTGATCGACACCCCCGGCCACGTTGACTTCACCTATGAGGTCAGCCGCGCTTTGGCTGCCTGCGAAGGCGCTCTGCTGGTGGTGGACGCCACCCAGGGCATCGAGGCACAGACCCTGGCCAATGTGTACATGGCTCTGGAGCACGACCTGGAGACCATCCCCGTGATCAACAAGATCGACCTGCCCTCCGCCCAGCCTGAGGTTGTGCGCCAGGAGATCGAGGATGTGATCGGCCTGGATGCTTCCTTTGCGCCCTGTGTTTCGGCAAAAACTGGCCTGAACATCGAGGATGTGCTGGAGGCCATCGTGCAGCACATTCCTGCGCCTAAGGGCGATGCCACCGCTCCCCTGCAGGCGCTGATCTTCGACGCTTTCTACGATAACTATCGCGGCGCCATCTGCTTTGTCCGCGTGAAGGAGGGCGAGCTTCGCGCCGGTATGCGCATGCGCCTGATGGCCACCGGCGGCGAGTTCGACATTGTGGAGGTTGGCACCTTTGCGCCGGGCTATCAGCCCTGCGATGCCCTGCGTCCCGGCGACGTGGGCTATGTGGCGGCTTCCATCAAGGACGTGCGCGAGACCCGCGTGGGCGATACCATCACCGATGCCGCCCGCCCCGCAGCCGAGCCCCTGCCCGGCTATCGCCAGGTGACGCCCATGGTGTTCTGCGGCATTTATCCTGCCGACGGCGCGGACTACCCTGCCCTGAAGGACGCCCTGGAAAAGCTGCGCATGAACGACGCATCCCTCTCCTTCGATCCGGAGACCTCTGTTGCCCTGGGCTACGGCTTCCGCTGTGGCTTCCTGGGGCTGTTGCACATGGACATCATCACCACCCGCCTGGAGCGCGAGTGGGATCTGAACCTGGTCACCACCGCCCCCAGCGTTATCTACCGCGTCACCAAGACTGACGGCAGCGTGCTGATGATCGACAACCCCACCAACCTGCCCAAGGTGGACGAGATCAGCTGCATGGAGGAACCCTTCGTCCATGCCACCATCTACACCCCCCAGGACAGCGTGGGTACGCTGATGGATCTGTGCAAGGACAAGCGCGGCATCTTCCTGGATATGCAGTACGAGGGCAACCGCGTGAAGCTGAACTACGATATGCCCCTGAACGAGATCATCTTCGATTTCTTCGACCAGATCAAGAGCCGCAGCCGTGGCTACGCCTCCTTTGACTACGAGCTGAAGGACTACCGCGAGAGCGACCTGGTGAAGATGGATATCCTGCTCAACGGCGATATCTGTGACGCCTTCTCCATCATCGTGCATCGCGAAAAGGCCTATGGCCGCGGCCGCGGCATCTGCGAAAAGCTGAAGGACGTGATCCCGCGCCAGATGTTCGAGATCCCCATCCAGGCTGCCATCGGCGGCAAGGTCATCGCCCGCGAGACCGTGAAAGCCATGCGCAAGGACGTGCTGGCCAAGTGCTACGGCGGCGACATTACCCGCAAGAAGAAGCTTCTGGAAAAGCAGAAGGAAGGCAAAAAGCGCATGCGTCAGTTCGGTACCGTACAGGTGCCCAGCGAAGCCTTCCTGGCTGTGCTCAAAATGGACTAAGCGAGGTGCGCCATGCCCCTTACCCCGCAGGAGGAACGCCTCATCCCCCAAACCGTATGCTTCACAGGTCACAGGCAGCTTGATGAAAACGAGCTGCCTGCGCTTGTATTGCGACTGGATCGAGTGCTGGAAAAGCTGTACCAGCAGGGCTACAGGCGCTTTCTTTGCGGCGGCGCCATAGGCTTTGACATGCTGGCAGCCGAGCGGGTCATTGCGCTGAAGCAGCGCTACAGCGATGTTTCTCTCATCATGGCACTCCCCTGTGCCACCCAGTCTAACGCCTGGCCGGTGGATATCGGTCAGCGGTACGAGCGCATCCTCTACGCCGCCGACGAAACTCACGTTCTTTCTCCCACCTACTACAAGGGCTGCATGATGGTGCGCAACCGTTTTATGGTGGATCGCTCCGCCTGCGTGATCTGCTATCTCACCAATATAAAAGGCGGCACAGCTTCCACCGTGGCCTATGCATCCAAGCAGGAGCGAACCCTGCTGAACATTGCCATGGAGGATGCCTGCACCGCCTTTTGCGGGTAAGCAAGTTTATTTTTTGCCGCGAATCTGATGGATGGAGCCTTCCACATACTGCTCCTCGTTTTTGATTTCCCAATGGAGCAGCACCGTCAGCGCAGCGCGCAGGGCGATCACAACGCCCAGAATCGCCAGCTCGTTCCAGTCGCGGGCGATCACCGTGCGCAGCACCTCGCCGCCCAGCTTGAATTCCAGCGCCAGGGCAATGCCCTGCGCCAGCTTCAGGCGGATGTGCGGATCCTTTTTGAAATAGCCGATCAGACCCAGCACCGCCGTGATCATCAGCACCAGAATGCCCGCCAGCTCCACCAGACGGATGCCAATCTCCGCAGCATAGTGAACGATATCTTCCAAAATCAGAACGATCGCTTCCATATGTACCTCCTCATTTGTACCAGCTATGCTGATACCATTGTACACGATTTCGCCATAAAATGCACTACCTATTTGCAAAGGAGCCGCCATGGAATTATACATTCACATCCCCTTTTGCGCCAGCAAGTGCCGCTACTGCGATTTTGCGTCCTATGCAGGCTGCGAGGCACAGATGCCCGCCTATGTGGATGCGCTGCTGCTGGAAGCCAGGCACCGCGCACAGCAGCTGGGGAATGTCATGTTTGAAACCGTGTTCATCGGCGGCGGAACGCCTTCGCTGCTACCGCCAGCACTGCTGGATCAGCTGCTGACGGGCATCAAGGCACACTTTTTCATTGCCAAAGATGCAGAGTTCACCTGTGAAGCCAATCCGGGAACTTTAACAGAAGAATGGCTCCGCGTTGCCGTTCGCCACGGCATGAACCGCCTCTCCATGGGGATGCAGGCTTACCAGCCGACGCTTTTGCGTACATTGGGGCGCATCCACAGTTACGATCAGGTGGAGCAATCCGTTGCCCTGGCACGGGCGCAGGGCATCAGCAACATCAGCCTTGACCTGATGTTCGGCCTGCCCGGTCAAACCCTTGAGCAATGGCTGGAGAGCCTCCGCGCTGCACTTTCTCTGCATCCGCAGCACCTGAGCTGCTACGGGCTGATTCCCGAGGAAGGCACTCCCCTGATGCATGATCTGGCCAGCTGTGTGCTGTCGCTGCCCGACGAGAACACCGAACGTGCCATGTATGACGAAACGCTGAAGCTGCTGGCTTCCCGTGGATTTCAGCAATACGAGATCTCCAATTTCGCACTGTCGGGCTATGCCTGCCGGCATAACCTTGGCTATTGGCGACAGGTACCTTACCTGGGGCTTGGCGCTTCGGCCAGCTCCATGCTTGAAGCCCGCACAGATGTCGCCTACACCCGCGAGACCAATCTGCCCACATTGCAGGCGTACATGGCTATGGTTTCCCAAAGCGCCTGGGAAATGCAGGAGGTGCTGCCAATCAGCCTGGACGAGGCTCGCTTTGAAACCATGATGCTCGGTCTTCGCACCACTCAGGGCGTAAGCGAAGCCGAGTTTGCTGCACGACACGGCATGACCATGGAGGAATGCTATGGCGCCAAGCTGCGCAGCCTTGCCCAGCGCGGCCTTATGGAGCATCATGATGGCTATTGGCGTCTGACACGGTATGGCATGGACGTGCAGAATGCCATTCTGGTGGAGCTGATGGATGACTAAAGAACACCCCGAACAGTTTGCGCTGTCCGGGGTGTTCTTCTTATGCACGGCTCTCTGCGGCCTTACGGTATGCCTCGTCGTAGAGCCAATTCTGGCTGGAAAGGGGTGCTTCCCCACCGGGATAGCGCCGGGCGTAGCTGCCGTCGCTCTGCTGTTCCCGTGCCTGCACATTGTCCTGCCAGATCACGCGGAACACATTCTCCAGCCGGGCTTTTGCATTCTCGTCCACAATGGGGCAAGCCACCTCCACGCGGCGCAGGGTGTTGCGGGTCATCCAGTCGGCGCTGGAAATGTAGTGCCGCGCCTCCGCACCGTCGCCAAAGATGTAGATGCGGCTGTGCTCCAGGAAGCGTCCCACCACGCTGATGATGCGGATGTTCTCCGTCAGCCCCGGCACACCGGAGCGCAGGCAGCAGATGCCGCGAACGATCATGTCCACCTTCACGCCCGCCTGGCTGGCTTCCACCAGCTTCTTCATCAGCGTCTTGTCGGTCAGGCTGTTCAGCTTCAGGCGGATGTGTCCGGCGCTGCCCTTGGCGATCTCGCCGTCGATCATGTCGATCAGCTTGTTCTGCAGGCAATGGGGCGCCACCAGCAGGTGCTGCATGTGATCCACCGTTTCGCCCAGCATCAGCGCCTGGAAGACCATCATGGCTTCCTCGCCGATCTCCTTGCGGGCGGTCATGTAGCTCAGGTCGGTGTAGAGGCGGCTGGTCTTTTCGTTGTAGTTGCCGGTGCCGATCTGGGTGATGTACTGAATGCCCTCATCGGTCTTGCGTGTAATGAGGCACAGCTTGCTGTGCACCTTCATGTGCTCGATGCCGTAGATCACATGGCAGCCGGCACGCTCCAGGCGGCGGCTCCACTCGATGTTGTTCTCTTCGTCAAAGCGGGCTTTCAGCTCCACCAGCACGTCCACCTGCTTGCCGTTTTCGGCGGCTTCCACCAGGCTTTCCACCACCTTGCTGTCCCTGGCCAGGCGGTAGAGCGTCATGCGGATGGACACCACCTGCGGGTCGTGCGCGGCCTGGGAGAGCATGCTGAGGAAGGGGCGAATACTCTGGTAGGGATAGTGCAGCAGCACGTCCTTTTCCAGCACCTGGTCGATGATGGGCTTGCGCTCGTCCAGGTCAGGCGTGGCCTGGGGATGCCGGGGCGCATAGAACAGCTCGGCATGGCTGCGCAGATGGTCCTGAATGCCGAACAGGAAGGACATATCCAGCGGCGCGTCATACTCATACACACGCTCCATGTCCAGCTTCAGGTGACCGCAGAGCTTCTCAATGATCGCCACATCGATCTGCCTGCTCAGCTCCAGCCGCACAGGGCAAAGCTTCTGGCGCAGCTTCACCACCTCGGCCATGTGTTCGCGGTAGTTCAGATCCTCGTCGTAGATGCTGTCAGCGTCGATATCTGCGTTGCGGGTGATGCGCGCCAGCGTTTTGCTCACCACGCGATAGCCGGGGAACATCAGCGGCAGGAAGTGCAGGATCAGCTCTTCCGCCAGCATGAAGCAGCCCGTGCGCTCCGGAATGGCGATGAGCCGCGGGAACACATTGCCGCCGCAGGGCACGATGCCGATCTTCTGCTTGTCGCCCTTGGTGCCAAGCACCGCCACGGCGTAGATGCCCTTGTTTTTCAGGAAGGGAAAGGACTGCTTCTTCCCCACGATGAAGGTGGAGAGCAGCGGCAGAAACTCCCTGCGGAACATATCCTCCAGGTACTTGCTGGATTCGCTGCTGATGGAGCGGAAGTCCACAATGGAGATACCCTGCTCGCCCAGGCGTTCCATCAGCTCTACATAGGCTTTGTCGCGGCGGTGGCACAGCGCACGGATGCGCGCCAGCGCCGCATCGATCTGCTCGCCGGGGGTCATGTAGGTCTTGTTTTCACGGCTCTCCTTGTCCAGCAGCATCTGATCGTGCAGGCTGCCGATGCGCACCATGAAGAACTCGTCCAGATTGCTCTGGAAAATGGAAAGGAAGGACAGCCTCTCGCACAGCGGAACGCGGGTATCCTCGGCTTCTTCCAGCACACGCTCGTTAAAGCGCAGCCACGAAAGCTCTCTGTTCTCAAAGCAGGTCGTATCCATGGGTATCTCCTTTCGGTCAGTTCAAAGCCACCTGGCTCAGTTTTTCACGATAATACAGCGCAGCCTCGCGCTCCACCGCTTCGCGCTCTTCACGCAGCGCCGGGTCTTCCCGCAGCTGCTTCATGCAGCGGGAGGCCTCTTCCAGCATACGCACATCGCCATCCAGCAGGAAATCGGCCATCAATTCGCCGGACTGCCGCGTCCCCATCAAATCACCGGGGCCACGCAATTCGAGATCCTTCTGCGCCACCACAAAGCCATCGTTGGTCTTGCACAGAATGCGCAGCCGCTCGTTTTCATCCGCCAGCAGGAAGCACCAGCTTTCCGCGCTGCCGCGGCCAACACGTCCCCGCAGCTGATGCAGCTGGGACAGGCCGTAGCGTTCGGCATTCTCGATCACCATCACGCTGGCATTGGGCACGTTGACGCCCACCTCGATCACCGTGGTGGACACCAATACGTCCGTTTCACCCGCCGCAAAGGCACGCAGCACTTCTGCCTTTTCGTCGGCCTTCTGCGCACCCCAGGTCAAGCCCACCCGCAAGCCTGCCAGCTCGCTGCTGGTCAGCGCCTCATAGGTCGCCTTGGCAGAGCGCACATTATCGATGGCCTCGCTGTCCTCCACAAGGGGGCAAACCACATAGGCCTGCCTGCCCTGATGCACCTGCTCCCGCAGGAAGCCGTACATATCGCTGCGCTTGCCTTCCGGCACAAGACGCGTCTGCACCGGGGTGCGTCCGGGAGGCAGTTCATCCACCACGGACACGTCCAGATCGCCGTAGAGGATCAGCGCCAGCGTGCGCGGAATGGGCGTGGCGGACATCACCAGCACATGGGGTGCTCTGGCGTCCTGCACACCCTTCTCCTGCAGGGTGGAGCGCTGCCGCACGCCAAAGCGATGCTGCTCGTCTGTCACCACCAGGCCAAGACGCTGGTAGGTCACACCCTCGCTGATCAGCGCATGGGTGCCGAAGACCGCTTGCCACTTGCCCTCTGCCAGCGCAGCATGAGCGGCCCGCTTCTCCTTGACCTTCATGGAGCCGATCAGCAGCCCGCAGGAAATGCCCAGCGGTTCCAGCAGCGCCTTGGCTGATTCATAATGCTGCCGTGCAAGAATTTCCGTGGGCGCCATCATGGCGGCCTGATAGCCAGCGCCGCAGGTCATGGCAATGGCGCCAAAGGCCAGCGCTGTTTTGCCGCAGCCAACGTCACCCTGCACCAGGCGGCTCATGGCTCGCTCACGGCGCAAGTCCTGTGCGATCTCCTCCAGCACACGTTTCTGCGCTCCGGTTGGCGGAAAGGGCATGTGCTTCCAGAAGGCTTCGCAGGCATCATCTTTCAGCGGAAGCGCAATACCGTTCTCCTGGTGGTGCCGCACCAGCCCGATGGCTGCCTGGTACATCAGCATCTGTTCAAAGGCGAGACGCCGACGCGCTATACGTAGATTATCCAGATTATCCGGGAAATGTGCCTGCCGGATGGCAAAATTTCTCTCGCACAGCTCGTGCCTCAGCCGCAGCGAGCGGGGCAGCGTCTCCGGGCAGCATTCGTCCACCTGGGTCAGCGCCTTTTGCATCATTTCCCGGAAGATCTTCGCGGGAATGCCCTTCACCGCACGATACACCGGCTGAATGGACAGTTCCGTGACCCGCTGCGGATTCTGCAATGCCCGCCTGCCGTTTTTCTCCACAATGCGGCCGAAGAGCATCACCAGCTCCCCCACCGGCAGCTGCTGGCACACCCAGGGCTGGTTGTACCACACAAGGGGCAGCTTGCCGCTTTCATCCTGGAGGGATGCGGTGACCTTCGTCAGCCCGTTGAAGCGGCTCAGCTTGGGCTTGTTATGCACAACGCCCATCACCAGCACTTCGCCGCCGCGGGCCATGGAGCATGGGAGGATCTTCGTCCTGTCCTCATAGCGTACAGGAAGGCAGCATAACAAATCGCGCAATGAGACAATGCCCATTGCGCGAAGTGATTCCAATCGGGTGGGACCAATGCCCTTGAGCGTGGAAAGCTCCATAATTACTCCACAGAAATCAGGTAATAATACAGCGGCTGGCCGCCCATGTGGCACTCCACATCGCAGTCGGGATACGCATTGGCGATCTCCTCGGTAATCTGCTGGGCGTCGGCCTCGGTGGTCTCCTGGCCAAAGTACACGGTGATCAGCTCATCGTCGTCAGTAACAACAGCCTTCATCATTTCCATCACCACGTCATGGACGCTGGTGCCAGAATACTCGATGGCGCCATTGTGCAGGCCGATGATGTCGCCCTCGTTGATATGCACGCCATTATATTCGCTGTCGCGCACAGCATAGGTGACGGTGCCGGTCTTCACGCGCTGGGCAGCTTCCTCCATGCGGGCAGCATTTTCTTCGCCGCTGACGTCAGGCTGGAAGGCCACCGCCGCAGCGATACCCATGGCCACGTTCTTGGTGGGGATCACATAGACTTCCTTCTCGGCCAGCTCGGCTGCCTGCTGGGCAGCCATGGTGACGTTGCCGTTGTTGGGGAACACGAACACGCACTTGGCGTTCACAGCGTTGATGGCATCCAGAATATCCTTGATGGAGGGGTTCATGGTCTGGCCGCCCTCCACGATGTGATCCACCGTCAGGTCGCGGAAAATCTGGCTGAAGCCCTCGCCCAGGGAAACAGCCACCATGCCGAAGTCCTTCTCGGGCTCCTTGGGAGCAGCCTGCTCCTTGGCGGCTTCTTCCTTGCGCTCGTTCTCGCGGCGCTGCTCCACCATGTTCTCGATCTTCAGATTCACCAGTTCGCCCAGCTCCAGGCCATACTCCAGGGCACGGCCGGGATTATTGGTGTGAACATGAACCTTGATCACGTCCATGTCGTTGACCACCACCACGCTGTCGCCAATGCGGTTCAGGCGGCGGCGGAAGGAATCCACGGCATGTTCATTGCAGTTCTCGTTCAGATACTGAATGAGGAACTCGGTGCAATACGCGAACTTGATCTCATCAATGGCATCGTGGTTGTCTTCAAACACGGCCACGCCATCGCTTTCCATGTCAGGAGCGATGGTGGAGATATCCTCGCCGCGCATCACAGCGGCATAACCGGTGTAGATCAGCAGCAGACCGCGTCCGCCGGAGTCCACAACGCCAGCCTGCTTCAGGGCAGGCAGCATTTCGGTGGTGCGCTTCAGGATGTCCTCGCCGGTTTTGAGGATCACATTCATCAGGCCTTCATAGTCCTCAGGCTCCTTCTGAGCCTGCTTGATAGCCTCTTCTGCGATCACACGAGCCACCGTGAGGATGGTGCCCTCCTTGGGCTTCATCACAGCCTTGTAGGCCTGGTCGGAACCGGCCTTCAGGGCGTTGGCAAACTGAACAGGGGTCACCTTGTCCAGGCCGCTGAGCGCCTTGGCAAAGCCGCGCAGCAGCTGGGAGGTGATCACGCCGGAGTTGCCGCGGGCGCCGCGCAGCGCACCCTTGGCCACGGCATTGGCAGCCTCATCAGCGCGCAGGAACTCCTTGCTGTTCACCTCGCGGGTGGCGCTCTGCATGGTCAGGGACATATTGGTGCCGGTATCACCGTCAGGCACGGGGAACACGTTCAGCGCGTCCACAGCCTCGCGGTTCTTTTCAAGCAGGGCTGCACCGGCGACCACCATGTCGCGCAGCAGCAAGCCGTCAATCGTCTTAAACTGAATCAAAGGTTTTTCCTCCGTTCACGAGCGTTGGTATCGCTTTTAGATGCGGATGCCTTCCACCGAGATATTCACCTTGCGCACCTTGATGCCGGTCATGCTTTCCAGCTTGTAGCGCACGGTGTCCACAATGGTCTTGCATACCTCGGCAATGGAGATGCCATATTCCACGATGATGAACAGATCCACGTCCAGCATATCGCCCGCAGTGCGGATCTGCACACCCTTGGAAAGATTTTCGCGGCCCAGCCACTCCACAAAGCCATCCTTTGCCCGGCGGGAAGACATGGCCACAATGCCATAGCACTCCAGCGCGGCATAACCAACGACCTTGAGCATCACATCCTCGGTGATGAAGATGGTGCCGATATCATTCTTGATCTTGCATTCCATGGTTGATCCTACCTCCTTGTGCGGGATTGCCTCTGAGGCGGAACTCTGGCCGGGCACAGCCCATGCCAAAGACACCCATAGTCAGGGTCATTATGTAGTATACAGGATTTTGGCACGTTTAGCAAGTCTTTTTCATGATTCTTTCATGAAAAACACCGTCCTTTGTTGATTAGTCAACCTTTCCACCATATTTCACATTATACACCCAATATTGTTTCACTTTTCCCTTGACAATGTTCGCTTTTCTGTCGTATAATTCACCCTATCAGGGCAATGAGGAGACGAGTATCTGCCCCATGTCAGCTTTCAGAGAGCTTCCGTCTGGTGCAAGGAAGCAGCTGCCTGGCAGTGAAGTACAGCTCCGAGCCATCCGCTGAACAGATGAAGTAGGCGGCATCCGGTGCGCCGGTTACAGCGCAGGAGGATTGATGGATCCTCGCTGAGGGCTGCTTGCAGCCGAAAACGGAAGTGGTACCGTGACAATGTCACCTTCCTGAGCGATATGCTCCGGGGGTTTTTATTTTTATAAGGAGGAATGACAAGTGAACCTTGATTCGATCCAATTTGCTTCCCGCTTTGACGGTGTCAGCGGCAGCGCGATCCGCGAGATCTTCAAGATGATCGCCAAGCCCGGCATGATCTCCTTTGCCGGCGGCAATCCTGCCCTGTCTGCCCTGCCGGATGAAACCGTGGCAGAGCTGGCGCAGAAGGTGCTGAAGGAGAACGGCAAGGCCATTTTGCAATACGGCGCCACCGAGGGCTATCCCGCCCTGCTGGAAAGCCTGAAGGCCTATGCCGAAAAGCAGCTGGGCTGCGAGGTGAAGGGTATCCTGCCCACCACCGGCTCCACCCAAGGCATGGATCTGCTTTGCAAGGCATTGATCAACCCCGGCGATGTGATCCTGGTGGAGAACCCCTCCTTCCTGGGCAACCTGCAATGCATGAACCTGTACCAGGCCAAGCTGGTGCCCGTGGAGAGCGATGAAAACGGCATCCTGCTGGATAAGCTGGAGGAAGCCATTATCAAGCATCATCCCAAGATGCTCTACACCATCCCCACCTTCCAGAACCCCACCGGCAAGACCCTGGCCGCCGAGCGCCGCCAGCCCATTGCTGAAATGGCTGCCAAGTACGGTATGGTGGTGGCGGAGGACGATCCCTACCGTGACCTGCGCTATGCTGGCTCCCCCATCCCCTCCATCAAGTCCTACGACAAAGAGGGCTGGGTGGTGTTCCTGGGTTCCTTCTCCAAGATCATCTCCCCCGGCATCCGTGTTGGCTTCATGGTAGGCGATCCGCTGATCCTGCGCAAATGCACCATCGGCAAGCAGTCCTCCGACGTACATACCGCCAACCTGAACCAGGCCATTGTGGATCAGTACCTGCGGCAGGATCTGCTGCCTGCCCACATTGCCTCCATCTGCCAGAGCTACAAGGCGCAGATGAACGCCATGCTGGACGAACTGGCCACCTTCCCCGAGGGTACCCGATATACCAGGCCCGAGGGCGGCCTGTTTATCTGGGTGGAGCTGCCCGCGGGCATCGAGGCCAAGGCCATGCTGGAGAAGGCTGTGGAGCGCCATGTGGCATACGTTCCCGGCACCCACTTCTTCTGCGATGGCGGCCATGACAATACCTTCCGCCTGAATTTCTCCAACAGCACCATCGACCAGATCCACGAGGGCATGAAGATCCTGCGTGAACTGGTGGAAGATGCACTCAAGTAATCATCAATGGATAGAAGATAGAGAGGAGAATCCCCCATGACTCACATTCTTGATACCCTGAAGGAGCGCGGCTTCCTTGCCCAGATGACCTTCCCCGAGGAACTCTACGAGCAGCTGAAGGAGCCCACCACCTTCTATGTTGGTTTCGACCCCACCGCTGATTCCCTGCACATCGGCCATTACATCCCGATCATGGCCATGGCCCATATGCAGAAGGCAGGTCATAAGCCCATCGCCCTGATGGGCGGCGGCACCGCCATGATCGGCGATCCCTCCGGCAAGACCGATATGCGCAAGATGATGACCGTTGAGACCATTGACCAGAACGTGGAGTGCATCAAGAAGCAGATGAGCCGCTTCCTGGACTTCTCCGAGGGTCAGGCCATCATCGTCAACAACGGCGACTGGCTGCGCAACCTGAACTTCATCGAGTTCATGCGGGACATCGGCTCCATGTTCTCTGTGAACACCATGCTCCGCGCCGATTGCTACAAGGCTCGCATGGAATCCGAAAACGGCCTGAGCTTCCTGGAATTCACCTACATGCTCATGCAGAGCTACGACTTCCTGGAGCTGTTCAAGCGCTACGGCTGCCGACTGGAAATGGGCGGCAACGACCAGTGGAGCAATATGCTGGGCGGCGCTGACCTGGTGCGCCGCAAGGAGCAGGAAAAGGCCTTTGCCTGCACCTTCCAGCTGCTTTTGACCCATGACGGCCGCAAGATGGGCAAGACCGAGAAGGGCGCCCTGTGGCTGGATCCTGCCAAGACCACTCCCTTCGACTTCTACCAGTACTGGCGCAACATCGACGACAAGGACGTGGAGAAGTGCCTGGGTCTGCTCACCTTCCTGCCTATGGACGAGGTTCGCCGTCTAGGTGCGCTGGAGGGCAGCGAGATCAACGAGGCCAAGAAGGTGCTTGCCTACGAGGTCACCAAGCTGGTGCACGGCGAAGAGGAAGCCCAGAAGGCCGCCGATGCAGCCCTGGCCCTGTTCGCTGGCGGCATGAACGGCGCTGATGTGCCCTCCTTTGAGCTGACTGCTGAGATGCTCTCCGGCGATGCTCGCGTCACCACCATGCTGGTGCTGTCCGGCCTGTGCAAGAGCCAGTCCGACGCCCGCAACCAGATGAAGGCCGGCGCTGTGTCCCTGGGCGACGAAAAGGTCACCGACTTTGGCGCTGTGGTTACCGCTGATATGATCGGCGAAGACGGCCTGATGCTCAAGAAGGGCAAGAAGGGCTTCCGCCGCCTGATCCTGAAATGAGCGCCCCGTACAAAACCCTGCGCTGCTCCTCCTCCGACGAGTTCATTGTGAACAAGAGCCGCTTCATCGGCTATGCTGCCCCGGTGCAGACAGAGGAGGAAGCGCTGGCCTTTCTGCAAAGCATCCGCACCAAGCACAAGGACGCCACCCACAACTGCTATGCCTACGTGATCGGCCAGAATGCGGGCATCATGCGCTATTCTGACGATGGCGAACCTGGCGGCACCGCTGGTCTGCCCATGATGGAGGTCATCAAGGCGCAGGGCGTGGTGAACTGCTGCGTGGTGGTGACCCGCTACTTCGGCGGTGTGCTGCTGGGCGCAGGCGGGCTGGTGCGTGCCTATACGCAGGGATGCGTTGTTGGGCTGAAAGCCGCGCAAGTCGTGGTGATGGAACCCTCTCAGCGCTATATCTGCGAGGTGGCCTATCCCCTGTGGGACAAGGTGCAGCACGCCATAAAAACCATGCCCGTGCAAATGGTCGGCAGCGAGTTTGCCACCGCCGTCACCTTCACCCTGCTGGTGCGTGAAAAGGATGCAGAGCAGGTGCTTGCAGACCTCACCCGCGTGACCGATGGTAGATTTGACTATCTCCTTGAAGATGAATCCTACGAAGCCTGGGATTCTGAATAACGTCTCTGTCCGGCAGAAATACTCTGCCGGATTTTTACATTTCTTCATACGCAGTTCATACAGTTCATATATACTGACTCCGAACGAAACAGGAGGTCTATCACCATGAAAAAGAAGAAGTTCCGCAAGGTCATTATCTGGCTGCTGATCCTGGCCGCTATCGT